>JAYTWS010000174.1:0-5970 GCA_043743315.1 Chloroflexota bacterium
CACAACGAGCGCTCGGTGATGGAGGTGGACCGCTTCCGGGGCCGCGTCGTCAAGAACACGGGAGACGGCATCCTCGCCCTGTTCGATGGTTCGGAGCGCGCCGTCCGCGCGGCCTTAGCCCTGACCCGGGCATCGGAGGAACTGGGCCTGTCCATCCGTGCCGGGATCCATACCGGCGAGATCGAGCTCGCCGGCACCGACGTCCGGGGACTCGCGGTCAACATGGCGGCACGGGTCATGGCAGCGGCCGGGTCCGAGGAAGTCTTCGTTTCCTCCACGACTGCGGATCTACTGGCCGGCTCGGGTCTCGAATTCCGTGACGCCGGGCTGCACGAACTCAAGGGCATCTCCGGGGCTCGCCAGCTGTTCGCGGTGGTCGACCTGACCTAGGAGGACGTGACCCGGACGGGCTGCCCGTCCACTCGATCCGTTGGCATTTCCCAATCTCAGAAGGGCTTGGCCTGCATGAGCCAGGTCAGGATCCCGACGCCGACGACACCGATCCCTGCGGGCAGTTCCGGGCGGATTCGGGCAAGGGCGGTCGCGACTTCCTCGTCGGTCCCGGGGACGCGAGGTGGATCACCCTTCTTGTCGCCCTGGACCGCCATCCCTAGGGCTCGTCGCAGATTGCTCATGGGGATCCCGGCGAGGGGCGTCATCAAACCGATCACGATGACCAGGACGATGATCGCGGCCCACGGCCAGAATCTCGAGAAGTGGCCGCCCATGACGGCTGCGACAATGCCGAGCACGATCGCGACCAGCAGCCCGATGCTCGCCACCATCAACGAGCTCGACGACACTTCAAGGATCGCAGCCATCCGGGATCGATCCGTCTCGCGGCGGACCCGGAACATCGCGAATGCCGAGGCGCCGTGGGCTCCCAGCCCGAGGATCACGGCAACCACGTGCCCGAAGACGACCCATCCGTAGAGATCCATCTGAACCCTCCCGAAGTCTCTTCCTCGCTCGGAGCCCCCATCAATTCGCTGTGCGCCACGCGTGACGTGCATACCACACGGCAAGACCGAAGAGCAACAGGGCGTTGACCGGATGGAGCGCCGCGACGACTGGCAACGAGGTCTTCGCGGAGGGCAACAGCGTCTGGATGATGTACAGAAGCAGGATCCCGACGGTGATCCCGACATCGCGACGCGGCCGCCGAGCGACGAGTGCCGTGACGACCACCAGCAGGGCGGCGATCCCCACCCACGTATACCCGAATTCGATGTGCGCGCCGAAGTCCCCGGAGCCGCCGAGGCTCGACAGGGCGGCCCCGGCCAGGAAGACCTGGATCACGATCATGCCCACGAACAGCGCCGCGACGGCGGCATGAACGCGGTTGAACATTGGAAGTACCTCCCTCAAATGTCAGTTGCTCAACGAGTCCCGGATTCGTGACTCCTCACGGCCCTCCCAGTCCGTGACGGCGGAGCAGGTCGACGACCAGGTCGCCCGTCACCGCGATCGTGTCCTCGAGGCTCAGGCCGCAGGTTCGCAGTGTCCCGAGCGTCGCCGGATGGGTCAGGGTGTCGATCACCGCGGTCACGATCCGGTCGTCCGCCGCCGGGCCGAACGCCGCTGCGCGAAACTCGGCGATCAGCTCCCAGAACTCGACCTCCCGCGCATGCACGATGGGGTGGTCAATCTCCGACCCAAAGACGGTCCACCAGTCGCTCGTCCGGTCATAGAACCGGAGCATGGCATCCACGAACCGGCGCGCGCGCTCATTTGCGTCGCGGGCTCCTTCGAGCAGTTGAGCATCGGGGACATGAAGCGAGACGACGACATCGTCGAGGACGGCACCCAGGAGTCCGCCAGCGTCGCCGAAGTGGTGGAGGATCGTGCCCCGCGAGACGAGGGCGCGCGCAGCAATCGCCCGGATTGACGAAGTGGCGACCCCACTCTCGCGATACTCGGCTGCCGCTGCCCGAACGATGCGCTCGCGCGTCGCGGCCGCGCTCGCGGCTCGAGTCGTCAGGCGGTAGCGGCGGGGAGCCATGGCGGGACGTCGAGCTCCATTTGATTGACAGGTGATACCAGCCAATATATGGCCATGTGGGCGAGTGTCAATGGGTCCCGTCGAGATGACCGGCGGTCTCGCCCCGAACCAGGATCCGTGCTCAGCTCCGAATCCCGGTTGTACGTTTTGCGTGGGTCGAGCGTCTATGCCATGCCAGGGTCTTGTACGCGGAGATCAACTATGCGTTCCGGTCGATTCTTCCTCGTCCTTGCAGCGACCATGATCGCGTGCTTCGGGATGCCAACGGTCGTCGCGGCGGCCTCAGCGCCGACCGCGGCCCATCTGGTCAAGGATTGCGGCACGTTCAGCGGCGCGCCGTCGAGCTTCTGCACGATCACTGTCTCAGACCTCGAAGCGCTGCCGCCCGGTTCGAAGATCGTGTACCTGGGTCCGGTCCTTGATAACGCCTACTTCCTGAGCAGCAATGTCGTTGCGGACGCTGGTTTGAACGGAAAGGCAACTGGATACTGCGTGTTCAACGGCAAGACATCGACCGGGCTGTGCAGTTTCTGGAAGGGCACCGGAGCGCTCGCCGGGTTCACCGCGATCTTCGACGTCACCGTCGACAGTTCGGGACTCTTCCATCTGGATGGGACGTACTACTTCGCCGACGTCGCCAAGCCGCCTGACACTTCGACCGAAGACGTGACTCTCGTTCCCCTCGCGCGGATCACGCAGCGACCGTTCTGACGATCACTGTCGTCGCGGCACCGCCGCCGGTTCGCCCTTGGGCGATCATCTTCGCCGCGCCATTCGCGAGAAGACTCCAGGTCATGAGCGGGGCGACGCGCCAGGCGACTCATGCCGACTCGATCGACGGGCAGGTGGATGAGGCTTCGCACGCTCCGCTCGACGCCTCGGGCGTTGCCGATGTCCACGACCGTCGGGGCCGGGAGTTGTTTGGCCTGTGCCGTCGGCTCGGTCTCGACGAGGATGAGGCCAACGATGCCGTTCAGGAGGCATTTCTCAGGCTTTGGGCCGAATTGTCACGTGGAGCTGCCATCCTGGACGCCGACGCCTGGGTATTTCGCGTCACCTACCGGTTGGCCATGGATCACCACCGACTTGTGCGCGTCGGTCGATCGCTCGTCGACAAGTTGGGGGGCCTCGGTCCTGCCGATGATCTCGATCCATCGGACCGAGTCGCAGTATGGGCGGCGGTCGACCGGCTGCCGCCGCGACAGCGAGCCGTCCTGTATCTCCGCTATCGGGCCGACCTGTCCTACGAGCAGATATCGAACGTGATGGGAATCACGTCCAACGGTGCCCGCAACGACGCGAGTGCGGCGACGGCATCGCTCCGGAAGCGCTATCCGAACAAGGAAGATCTGCGGTGACAAACCTCATCGACCCACTCGGTCAATCGCTGCGCGACGGACCTCCGGACGAGGCCGGTTATCGACCGCGGCGGGTTCACGCGCCAGATGCGATGCCGGGCGGTGAACGAACCATGGCCGTCCTCACTCAGCGGGTTCGGGCCGGTAGTTCCGCGCGCGGGGAACGTGCGCGGCTGCGATGGGCCTATGTCGCGGCCGCGCTCGTCGCGGCAATCGGTTTCGCGTCGCTCGGGATCGTCCGCCTCAGCCACTGGCCCGGTATCGGCGGGCAAGGTTCGCCCGCATCGACCGTCTCCCCGGGTCCGAGCTCGAGCACGAGCGGGGGCGCTTCTCCGCTCCCGCCCGTGATCATCGTGCCCGTGTTCTCTCAGACCTTCGTTTCGGCCCGGAATGGATTCTCGGTCCAGTATCCCGACGGATGGACGGTCACGAGGGCGACGGGCGGATGGCCTGCGAACGCGTTCCTTCCATACGGGCATCCGGCGCTCGACACGATCGTCCGGGAAGGGGAAGCACGCCTGATGGTTGCCTCGCAGCAACTCAGCGACGGCCAGACCGAAACACAGTGGCTCTCGGCATTCCTCCGGCCATACACAGGCAACGCATCATGCGGGGGCGACTACACGAGGTGGCCACGCTTGGACATCGATGGCATGGCAGGCTATCTGGACATGGTCGACTGCCCAGTGCCGGTCGACTCGAAGATCGCCCCACGAGACGTCGGATTCGACGCCCTGGTGTTTGCCGGTGGACGGGCCTACCAGATCGGATTCGACGGAAACGTCGATCTTGGGTACTTCAAGGCGTTGCTCGAGACGATGCGGCTCGATCCCGTGAGAGCCACCAACTGAACGACATCCGCTGAGCGCCTGTACGTTTTGACCGCGGGCTCCGTCTGTCTGCTAACGGCCCATCGTGAGCCTCCAGGGCTCCCAAGCCGTCGGACCCACGGAGAGTGCACACGTGTTCACTGATGAACGTCTCGAAGCCCGATTCGGAGACCAGCCGTCCTTCCTTCGGAGACTCCTGACTGTTGCCTTGATGTTGGCGGTCCTTGCCATCGCGGCACCAGTTGCTGCGGCGTCGTCGCCCCTCGGGTCAATCGATCTGACCAAGACCTGCGACGCTCCAGATCACTGCACCGTTCAGACGTCGCTACCCGGAAGCCCGCTGCCCATCGGCACGGAGGGTTTCTATTACGGACCCTGGCCGGTCAGCCGCCTGAGCAGTGAGGTCGTTCTGGTCACGCCCGGCGACACAGGCACCGCGACGGGTCATTGCACGCTCAGCTTCGTGACGGCGACCGGGACCTGCACCTTTGCGCGCGGGACCGGCACCCTCGCCGGGTTCCACGCCAACCTGACCGTCAGCACTGCCGACTGGAACACGTTCGTTTGGCAGGGCACGTACCACTTCGGGGACTGAATCTCGTAACCTGACCGAGGCCGACCAGCTGGGCCGGTCTCGGTCAATTCGGAGCGCGAACCGCGACGTTGCCCGGAGGTTCCCGCGCCGCGCCTGTTTGATCTCGGTGGCCTCCAAGAGGGAATTGGCCTTGCCGCCGCCGGAGCCGCGTGATCGTGCCGCTCGATGATCTCGAAGCAGAACGTCGGGCGGTCCTGGATCGGACGGGGCAAGTTGTGGAGGAGGTAGCCCGCTTCTTCCCGGTGCGGCTCGATCCGGAACTCTCGTCAAGAATCGAGGTTCGATTTTCCAACGCCGCTGCGTCAGGATCCACCAATACAGGTGGACGGCGTCCCCGATGGACGTCCAAGCCGGGAGCAGCCGGTGGATCGCGACCTCGTCGAATCGGCACAGCGCGGTGATCAGGCGGCATTCGTCGACCTTGTTCGCTCGCGCGGTGATCGCCTCTTCGCGATCGCGTACCGGATCCTCCGGGATGTCGATCGGGCCGAGGACGCCCTGCAGGACGCGCTGGTGATCGCCTGGCGTGATCTGCGGGACCTCCGCGATCCGGACCGCTTCGATGCCTGGGTCCACCGACTCCTCACGAACGTCTGTATTGCCGACGCCGGGCGAGAGCGCCGAAGGGTCTCGAACTTCCACGTGCTTTCGTTCGAACATCCGGCCGCACTCGACGATTTCCTGACCCTGGCTGATCGCGACCAGCTCGACCGCGGCTTTCGGCGACTCGCTGCCGACGAACGGGCGATTCTCGTGCTCCGCCATTTCGTGGGCTACGAGCCCTCAGAGATCGCCGCAATCCTCGGTCTGCCCGCGGGAACGGTTCGTTCCCGCCTTCATCACGCCCACCGCGCCATGCGCGCCGCCCTCGATGCGGACGCTCGCTCGGCCAATGTTGGAGGGTCATCAGCGTGAATAGGAACTCCGACATTGACCGCCTGCTCCAGGTCTGGATGGACGACGGACCCTCGACGATGCCTGACCGCGTCGTCGAGATCGTCGCCGGTCGGATCGGCGTCCAGCGTCAGCGACGCTCATGGCCTCTGTTCAGGAGGCTTTCGATGAACTCGCTTCTCAAGTTCGCGGCTGCGGCTGCAGCCGTCCTCGTCGTCGCCATCGTCGGCTGGAATCTGCTGCCCGGTCCATCCGGCGGCATCGGCGGGCCGAGCCCGAGCCCGAGCCTGA
>JAYTWS010000175.1:0-2234 GCA_043743315.1 Chloroflexota bacterium
GCATCGAGCAACGCCGGCCGACAAATGAGTTCACCGACCACATCGAGGGCGCGCGCCGCCTCTCGACGCGGCACCCGCGCCCAATAGACCGTGGATTCACGATCGGTTGCCGCGTTGAATGACCCACCGACGCCTTCGATGCCCTCGCTCAGCGCCCTCGTCGAGGGATAGGCCGCCGTGCCCTTGAACGTCAGGTGCTCGAGGAAGTGCGCCACCCCGACCTGGCCGGGGGCCTCGATGCGCGAGCCGGCCAGCACGTAGGCGGCGACAGAGATCGAGCGCGACCCGGGCAACGCAGCGGTGATCACGCGCGGCCCGTTGGCCAGGGTCGTCCGTTCGAACATCCACCCGATGGTACCCGGTTGACGGCCGGTCACCCCGTCCACACCTGCGCCGGGAATCGAACGGCCGGCGTCCGAGGGACGCCGGCCGTCGAGGAACTGCGAACGAACGCTACTTGGGCAGGAACTGTGGGATCCAGCCCTGGAGGAAGAAGATCAGGAACCCGATCGAGACCACCCACATGAGCGGGTGAATGTCGCCCATCTTGCCGCGGGCAACCTTGATCAGGACCCAGCTGATGAAGCCGGCCCCGATGCCGAAGGTGATGTCGTAGGTCAGCGGCATGAGGATCATGGTCAGCAGGGCCGGCAGGCCCTCGTCCAGATCGGCGACGTCGATGTCCTTGACCTGCGTGAACATCAGGTAGCCCACGAGAACCAGGGCGGGTGCCGTGGCCTGACTCGGAATGATCCCGGCCAATGGCGCCAGGGCGATCGCGAGCAGGAACAGCACGCCGGTGACGACCGAGGCGAAGCCGGTCCGTGCACCATCGGCCACGCCGGCGGCACTCTCGATGTACGTCGTGTTCGACGACACGCCGGCCAATCCGCCGACGACGGCAGCGACGCTGTCCACCATCAGGACGCGACCGACGCCGGGCACCGATCCATCCGCCTCGGCCAGGCCGGCCTCGGCGGCGACGCCGGTAACGGTGCCCATGGTGTCGAAGAAGTCCGTCAGCATGATCGCGAAGATGATCAGGATTGCCGTAAGCGGCCCGAGGACCGTGAAGGCGTTCCCGAGATCGAACGACCCGAGCGTGGAGAAGTTCGGCGACCAGGTCAGGTTGCCCGGGATCGAGGTGACCCCGGCCACGAGCGCAACGACCGTCGTGGCGAAGATCGAGATGACCAGGGCGGCGCGGATCTTCATTACCCACAGGATGATCGTGAGCGCCAGGCCGAACAGGAAGACGAACTGCCCGGGCTGTGTCGGGAACGACGGCGTGACGAGTGTTCCCACACAGACCGGAAGCGGCACGAACGGCGAACACCCCGACTGGATCAGGCCGCCATTGGCGAAGCCGATGAACAGGATGAACAGGCCGATGCCGGCCCCGATGGCGCGCTTGAGTGCCAGGGGAACCGCATTCATCACCGCTTCCCGGAAGCCGACGGCGACCAGGATCACGACGACGAGGCCCTCGAGGACGATGACGCCCATGGCGCCGGCCGGCGAGAGGCCGCGACCGGTCAGGGAGAAGGCCACGATCGCGTTGATGCCGAGGCCGGCGGCCAGCGCGAACGGATAGTTGCCGATCACGCCCATGGCGATCGTCATGATGCCCGCGACAAGGGCCGTGGCCGCGGAGAGGGCGATCCGGCCGGGATCGTCAGGCTTGAGCCCGAACCCGTCGCCGAGGATCCCCGCGTTCAAGAAAACGATATAGACCATGACCATGAACGTGGTCAGGCCGGCTCTTGCCTCCGTGGCGAGGCTGGTGCCCCGCTCCGAGAACTTGAAATACTTCGCAATGCCGTCCACGCGCTGAGGACCCTCCCTTCCCTTCCGGCGCACCGTCCCGCCAGGGAACGATCAGCGCCATCCGGAGTCCGACCGGACCCCGGACGCACCTTCGGCTGGCTCCGAGATCACGGTGGCTGGCCTCCCCTCGAGACCTGTCGACCTCGCCGCTTGGGAAGGGAGGACGACTGCCACCGTGACTGGGACGCCCGCGTCGGGAGCAATGCCCCGATGGTAGCGCGCCGGATCGCGTGTGAACGGGTGAAATTGCAGGGCGAACGGCCGATTCGCGCGGTATCGCGGCTCAGTCCTCGGCGGTCTCCAGGCCAAGCAACTCCATCTGGATGAAGCCGGAGGTATCGAATGAGAGCTGGTGGGGCGCAAACGGCGAGTAGCCCCCTGAATCGCCGATCGGCGCGAACTCGAGG
>JAYTWS010000176.1:0-46927 GCA_043743315.1 Chloroflexota bacterium
GGTAACTCGGATCAGGCCGACAGCCCGGCACCCGGCGACGCTCCGTGACCGCTCCGGCGCGGTTGCTCTCGGTCCGGTTGCAGGGCTTCAAGTCCTTCGCGGAACGGACGCTTGTCACGTTTGGGCCCGGGATCAGTGCGGTCGTCGGCCCGAACGGTTCCGGCAAGAGTAACCTCGCCGATGCCCTGCGCTGGGCCCTCGGCGAACAGGGCCGAGCCCTCCGTTCGCGGAAGTCGGAGGATGTTATCTGGGCCGGCTCCGAGCGCCGGTCGGCCGTCGGCATGGCCGACGTCCAGCTGACCCTCGATAACGCTGATTCGATGCTGCCGGTCGACTTTGCGGTGGTCGAGCTCGGGCGCCGACTCTATCGATCGGGCGAGAACGAATACCTGTTGAACCGCCAGCGGGTCCGGCTCCGCGACCTGGTCGATCTCCTCGACTCGGCCCACCTCGCTGAGAACGCATTCCTGTTCATCGGGCAGGGGATGGTGGATCAGGCCCTGGCCCTGCGCCCCGAGGAACGACGCCCGCTGTTCGAGGAAGTCGCCGGCGTTCGTCGACACGAGCGCCGCCGCCGACGCGCCGAGGACCAGCTCGTCGAGTCGGAGGCCAACCTGGCCCGGGTCGACGACATCGTCGCCGAGCTGCGGCCGCAGGTTCGGCGTCTGGCCGCCCAAGCCGAGCAGGCGGCGTCCCGCATGTCGGCAGGGGACGAATTGCTCGAGGCCCTGCTCACGAGCGCGCACGCCCGTTGGTACGACGCCTCGGTTCAGATTGCCGGGGCCGCCGATTCGCTCCGACGGCGGCGGAAGGAGATTGACGACTCCCTCAGCGAGCTGTCGCTGCTCGAGGGCGCTTCGGCCGCCGCCGCGCAGGCCCTCGACGAGCGCGCCCGAACCGGTGACGAGTTGCGGCGCGCTGCAGAACAGGCGCGCTCGAACCTGACAGCGGCACAGCTCGAAGAGGGTCGGCAGCAGGCCGAACGCGCCGCAATTGCAAGGGATCAGACCCGCCTCGCGGAGGAACGGACCGCAGCAGATGCCGATCTCGCGGTACAGCGTCGCCGCCTTGCCGTGCCGATTCCCGAACGGGACGCGCCGCTGGCCCGTGCCCTCGGTGAAGCGGATCATGAACTTGCCGCCGCGCTTGCGGAGCTCGTCCACCTTCAGAGCGCCGACCGGGCTCAGGACGCCGATGAGGCGGCCCTCCGCCGGGCGGCACAGGCCCGCGCGGCCGAGGCAGAGCAGGCGCAACGACGCCTGGCAGACGCGCAACGGCACGCGGGCGAGGAGCGGGATCGTGCCGCCGTCACCGATGAGCGCGTCCGGATCGCCGATGCGGCCCACCGCGAGACTTCCGCGCGCCTGTCGGCGGCCACGGACGGAGAGCGGGCAGCATCCCAGCGGCGCGTTGAGGCTGCCGGGACCCTGGAGCAGGCGTCGGCCGTCGCCGCGACCACGGCCGACCGAGCAAGTTCCGCCGCATCCGCACTTGCCGCCGCCCACGCCAGGGTCGAGTCGAGCGCAGCCGCCATCGAAGACGATCGATCGTCCGGGTTCGCGGCTCGCATGCGGGGTCGTGGAGCTCGCCGGCTCGACGAGGGGATCGTGGTCGACCCGGGCCTGCGTGGCGCGATCGATGCGGCCCTGGCCGGCGCGGGCCGCGCCTACCTCACCACACGGGACGGGCTCGTCGAGCACCAGGATGAGCGTGGCCTCGCAATCGTCGTCGATGGCATCGAGGCTCCGGGGTCGTCACATCCGGCTCCGCCGGACGGAAGTCCCGAAGCGATGCTGCTCAGCAGGGTCTCGGCGGTGGGCGGCGGCCTTCTCCGCGATGCCGTGCGGCGGGACACCGGAGGGGCGGCCCTGCGTCTCCTCGCGCGGGCCGTGTGGGCCCCGACCTTCAGCGATGCCCTGCAGCTCCAGCCATTCCTGCCGGCCGGTTGGGTCGTCGTCCCCCGTGATGGGTCGGCCGTGATCGGTGAGCTGACCGTCCGGCTCGGGCGGGCCGATGGGACACTCGAACGACGTGCCCAGCACGAACGGGCGGCTGACGAGCATCGCGCCGCCGAGGTCGAGGCTTCGGGCGCCGCCGCCGCGGCCACGGCCGCCGCCGAACGTCAGGCCACCGCGCGCGCAGCCCTCGACGAGGCACGTGCCGTCGAGGCGGCCGCAGTCGCTGAGCGGCGCCGTACTGAGGAGCAGGAACGCCTCGCTGCGCGGAGCCTCGAGGCGCTCGTTCGGGAAGCGGCCTGGCAGGCCGCCCAGGTCCAGCGGTTTGTCGAGGAGGTCGAGCGAGCGACGGCATCGGTTCCGCCCGCCCAGGCGTCGCTCGCCCCGTCCACGGACGCCTCGAAGCACGAGGCGGTGGCCACCTGGACGTCAAGGGTCGAGGAGCTGCGCACCCGGCGGGACCGACTTGCCGAAGAGGTGGGTCAGCTCGATGCCACGCGACGCGACGCGGAACGTGTCCGGGCGTCGGCCGAGGCTTCGATCGGGCTGGATGAGTCACGGATCCTGGCTGTCGACCAGGCAGTGGCAGCGATGGCGGCTCGAGATCGGGCCCTCGCGGCCGAGATCGACCTGTTGGCCGCGCGCCTGGCGGCTGCGAATGCGCGCGAGGAAGAAGCCCGCGCGGCCGTCGTTGCGCTGACGGCCGCCGACGCCGACGAGCGCGCGCGCTTGAGCTCCGCGGAGCGCGCATCGGCGGTCGCCCGTGATCGATTGCGATCCGCCGAGGATGCTGCCCGTTCGGCGGAGCACCGCGATCTGGAGGTCCGCCTCGGGCTCGAGGCGCTTCGAGAGCAGTTGCTTGCCGAACTCGCCGGCTTGAATCCGCGGAGCCTTCGCCATCTCTCGGCGATCACGGACGATTCCGGCATCGCGGCGCTGTCATCGACGGCGGAGCCATCGACGGCTGTACCGGACGGCGCGTCCGCAACCCCGTTCGACGACGATTCGAGCGACTTCGAGGACGAAGACGAGGCCGAGGCACTGGTCGCCGCCCTGGAGCGCGCTGGCGGGGTCTGGGCGACGAGCCCGCCACGGGCCCCCGCACCGACCCAGGGACGCCTCGGCTCCCTGCGTCGGCGATACCACGAACTCGGCGCCGCGAGCCCGTTCGCGGTCGACGAATATGCGTCGGTTCGTGCGCGCCTGGAGCTTCTCGACGGCCAGGAGGCCGACCTTCGGACGGCCATCGAGCAGACGCGAACCCTGATCGCCGAGCTCGACTCGATGATCTCGGACCAATTCCGGACGACCTTCAGCGCGCTCGAGGCGGCCTTCGACCGACGGTTCCAGCAGCTATTCGGTGGCGGCTATGCCCGGTTATCCCTGACCGACCCGGGCGACCTCGCAGCGACCGGCATCGACATCGTTGCGCGCCCTCCGGGCAAGAAGGCCCAGCCTCTGGCAATGCTCTCAGGCGGCGAGCGCGCGCTGACCGCGGTGGCGCTGCTCTTCGCGATGCTCGAGGTCCGGCCCGTTCCGTTCTGCGTGCTTGACGAGGTGGATGCCGCGCTCGACGAGGCCAACATCGGCCGATTCACGGCCGCCCTTCGCGAGCTGGCCGAGTCGACCCAGTTCGTCGTCATCACCCACAACCGGGGGACGATCGAGATCGCGGACGCGCTCTATGGGGTCACCGTCGGGGACGATTCCGTGTCGCGGGTCATCAGCCTCCGACTCGATGAGGCGACCGCGCTGGCGGACAACGACCGGGGTGCCGAATCCATCGGCTCGGGCATGGGCTCGGCATGACTGACGAGCCGGTCGAGGCGAGTCGCGGAGGCGAGCTCGCCACCGGCGTCGCGCGGTCCAGGGGCGGCTTCATGTCCCGCCTTCGCGGACTCTTCGGATCGGCGTCGTTTCCGGAAGAGGCCTGGCAATCGGCGGAGGAGGCGCTCATCGCGGGCGATCTCGGTCCAGGACTCGCCGCCCGCGTCGTGGAACGTGCCCGTGTCGATCGTGTTGCCGAGACCCCGGGCGCTGCCATTCGCGCCGCGCTGGCGTCGATGCTCCTGCCCCGCGACGCGCACCCCTGGCGGCAATCGTCGGGGAATGGCGAACCGGTCGTCGTGCTCGTCGTCGGCGTCAATGGGACCGGCAAGACCACCACCATCGGCAAGCTCGCGGTGCGCGAAGCGGCGGCCGGCCGCCGGGTCGTCCTGGCTGCCGCCGATACCTTCCGGGCGGCGGCTGCCGACCAGCTGCGGATCTGGGCCGACCGAGCCGGGGCCGACATCGTTTCCCATGCGCCGGGCGCGGACCCGGGCGCGGTTGTCTTCGATGCGCTCGATGCCGGGATCGCGAGGCATGCCGATGTCGTCATCGTCGACACCGCAGGGCGCCTTCACACGAAATCCAACCTGATGGACGAGCTGGCCAAGATCCGCCGGATCATCGACAAGCGAATGCCGGGCGTCGAGCCCGAAACGCTGTTCGTGCTCGATGCCACGACCGGCCAGAACGGGCTGGCACAGGCGGTCGCGTTCCATCGTGTCGTCGGCCTGACCGGCGTCGTCCTGACCAAGCTCGACTCGACCGCTCGTGGCGGGATCGTCTTCGCGATCGAGGATCAGCTGCGGGTTCCGGTCGTCTACGTCGGGGTCGGGGAGGGCCCGGAAGACCTTGTGCCGTTCGATCCCGACGCGTTCGTGGCGGCCCTGTATGGCGAGGGTCCATGACGCGACCTCGGTTGACGATCCGACCGTGGGGCTCGGTCCGCGCCGCGCTGGTGGCGACCGTTTCGTTCGTGCTCGCGCTCGCGGTCGCAGGCTGCGGGCCCGTGGTCTCGGACCCCCCATCGGTCGCTCCCACGACGACGCCCCTGCCGACCCCGGTCACGACCAGCTACGTGCTCGAGACGACGGCGTGGTACGCCGGCCTGATCATCCACGTCGATGCCGCCAGCTCGGTCCTCGATGAAGGTGGCGGGGCCGTCACCGTGGATCTTCGCCTCGAGAACCCCGCAACCGAACTCGCGACGCTGAACGTCGCCGTCCTCCTCGCGGCTGGGGGACGCGCCGTGGAGCCCATTCGAGGGACCGTCCTCCCCGATGT
Source organism: Chloroflexota bacterium (assembly GCA_043743315.1). Taxonomy (GTDB): domain Bacteria; phylum Chloroflexota; class Limnocylindria; order Limnocylindrales; family CSP1-4; genus UBA5189. The sequence goes on from JAYTWS010000176.1 coordinate 5,067, forward strand.
GCCGCCCGGCACGTCGGTAGGCACCACGCTCCGGTTCGACGTGGACGGGACGTTCGATATCCCCAATGCCGCCCTTCGGATCGGGCGGACGGCCGAGCACATCGTGATCATCCCGCTCGTGCCGGGGAGCCAGGCTGCCTCGACGCTCGAGCCGAGGTCCCTGGCCCTGACGGGATCGGCGACGGCGGGTTCGTTGACGGTGACGCTCGGCGGCGGCGAGATCCGTGCCGATCTCCCGGACTGGGGTCTCGAGTTGCCGCGCGCCGTGATGGCGCTTTCGGTGACCTACACGGCCCGATATCGAGGCGACTTTCGGGGCGGGTTCGCGTTCACCGGTGCGAACCTCGGGCTTCGCCTGCCGGACGGGACCTTGGTCGGTGCACGGACGGACGGACATAGCCAATCCATTGCGGTCCTCGAGCCGGGGGCCGCGCTCCCGAACCTGTTCGCCCGATTCGAGGTGCCGGCGCCTGCCACAGGCATGTATGCGCTGATCGTCCGCGATGGATCCGCGCGCTCCGCGATCCCATTCACCATCGACGCGGCGGACCCGCCCGGTTGATGCGCTACACTCGGTAGACCCGGTGTCGCCAGAATCCGCGCACCAACCAGCCCGCCCCATGGCGCGGTGCCGGCACCGAGATCGCCCAGGAGACCTGTCCGACCCGTGTTCGATGCTCTGAGCGATCGCCTGCGCCAGGCGCTCGCAACGCTGACCGGCCGTGGCCGGATCACCGAAGCCGACCTCGATGTCGCGTTACGCGAGATTCGACTGTCGCTGCTCGAAGCAGACGTCAATTTCCGGGTCGTGAAGGACTTCATCGCGCGGATACGGGAACAGGCGCTCGGGGCGGAAATTCTGGGCAGTGTCACGGCGGGGCAACAGGTCGTCAAGATCGTGCACGACGAGCTGGTCGTGCTGCTTGGAACCGGCGACGCGTCGTTCCGGCTGCAGGGCAATCCGGCGGTCGTCGTCCTGGTCGGGCTCCAGGGCTCGGGCAAGACCACGACGTCCGCAAAACTCGCGAAACACATCGTCAAGCTCGGTCGCCGGCCCCTGCTCGTCGCGGCTGACCCGTATCGACCGGCGGCTGGTGACCAGCTCGAGATCCTCGGGCGTGCCCTCGACATTCCGGTCCATCGAGCCGTGGCCGGCACGACCGTGGTGGACATCGCCCTCGGCGGCCTCGCGGCGGCGAGGCGACTCGTTCGCGACACGGTGATCATCGACACGGCTGGTCGGCTCACGATCGACGATGACCTCATGGCCGAGATTGCGGCCCTCAACACCGCCGTCCATCCCGTCGAGACGCTGCTCGTGGTCGATGCCATGACCGGTCAGGAGGCCGTGAGCGTCGCCCAGGCGTTCGCGGCAGCGGTGCCGGTGACCGGACTGGTCCTGACCAAGGTGGATGGCGATGCCCGCGGTGGCGCGGCCCTGTCGATCGCCTCGATGGCCGGCATTCCCGTCAAGTTCCTGGGCACCGGCGAAAAGTCGGACGCGCTCGAGGTCTTCCATCCCGATCGGCTCGCCGGGCGGATCCTGGGCATGGGCGATGTCCTGACCCTCGTTGAGCGGGCGCAGGAGGTCGTTGACGTTGCCTCGGCCCAGAAGCTCGAGGCGAAGCTGCGCAAGGCGGAATTCACCCTCGAGGACATGCTCGAGCAGCTCCAACAGGTCCAGAAGATGGGGCCGATCGGCCAGTTGATGTCAATGGTCCCGGGTATGGGCGGGCTGGCCAAGGAAGCGCAGGCCGCCGTCGATCGCGGTGAGATGCGTCGAACCGAGGCCATCATCCGCTCGATGACGGCGCGCGAGCGTCGCGATCCGGGCCTGCTCAATGCGTCGCGTCGCCGCCGGATTGCCACGGGCTCCGGGACAACGCTGCCGGACGTAAACCGATTGATGAAGCAGTTCGCGGACATGCAGAAGCTGATGAAGCAGATGTCAGGCATGCAGCGCAAGGGCGCTCCGGGCATGCTGGGCCGGAGGTAGCCATGAACGATCAGGGTCCCACCCCGGAGGCTTCGAGCGAACCCAAAGTCGCGAGCCCATCTCATGTCACGCCCGTGCCGGAGCTCACCCCAGTGGTCGCCGCCGCTGCTATCCCTGTCGGCCCGGCACGGACCCGCTGGCTCACGGCGGGCCTCGTCTCGGTCCTGGTCATTGCGGGAGCTGTCGCAGCCGCCCTGATCCTCGGCGCCAAGCCGTTGCCCGAGGCGTTTCGGTACCTTCGCGAGGACAGCGTCATCGTGGCCGAGATCCGCCCGGATCTCCCTGGCGACCAGCGCCAGCATCTCGGCAATTTCCTCGCGCATTTCCCCGGATTCGCCGATCAATCAAACCTGTCGGAGAAGATCGACGAGACGCTCGATCGCCTGGTCGATTCGGCCTCGTCCGGCTCGGTTGACTACACGACACGGGTCAAGCCGCTCATCAGCGGCCCGATCGTCGTCGGAGCCGGCGTGGACGGGCTCAGGAATCGGGCCGCCCTCCTGGTGGCAACCACCGATGGGGTGGTGACCTGTGGCGTCGTCTTCGGGTCTGCGACCCCGCTCGAGACACATCGTGGCGTCGCCCTCGAATCCGTTGACGGGGACATGGCCTGTGCCCGCGACGGCCGGTTCATGCTCGTCGGCGATCCGGGAAGCATCCGGGCCGGCATTGACGCACACCTCGACAACAAGGGCGTCGACCGGAACAGTCGGTTCACCGCGGCCCGCCAGCGGCTGGCCGGGGATCAGGTCGCGATCGCCTACGTTGATGGCGCGGCGCTGACCACGATGGCCGAAACGTTCGCCTACAGTCTCAGCCCCGGCAGCGGCCTTGGTTCGATGATCGCCGGGAGGATCGCTGACTGGATGGTGATCGGAATGCGGGTCGTCGATGACGCAGTCCAGGTCGAAGTTCAGGCCGCGCCGATCACGGAGGACGTTCTCCCCTCGTCGGTGCCAACCGACCCGCTCCCGGCGACCAGCCGATTCGCATCGATGTTGCCGTCGACGACGTTCGGGTTCATCGAAGTCCACGGGGTTGGAGCGAACCTTCAGCGCGCGCTGGCCATCGTGAAGAGCGATCCGTCCCAATCCGCCGCAGTCAGCCAGATCGAGCAGGCGCTCGCGGCCGTCGGCGGCGTCCAGAACGTCGCCGCATGGATCGAGGATGCCGGCATCGCCGTCGTTCCCGCCGGCGATGACGTCGGCGGAGCCGTGCTCCTTCGTGGATCCGATGCGGCCGCCGTCGAGAGCCGGGTGACCCAGCTCCGGAACCTGCTCGTCCTGGCCTCTACTGGAACTGATATCACGGTCCACGATACGGACCATGCCGGGATCAAGATCACGAACGTGGATCTCGGCGATCTTTCGACACTCGTTCCGGGCCTCGGTTTCAACACCCGGCCAGGCGTCGACGCGCGCCTCTCGCTGTCGATCGCCGTCCGGGACGACATACTCATCCTGGCGGTCGGTGACGGCGTCATCGAGAGCGTTCTCGACACGGCGACCGGGTCGAGCCTCAAGTCAACCGGCGCGTACGCGCACGTGGCCGAGCTCGTCGGAAGTCCGAACGACGTCGAGGTGTTCGTCGCCATCGACGGACTCCTCGGCTATTTGAAGTCCAACCTGCCCGCCGGCCTCGATGACGCATCGTGGGTCGAATTCAAGCCGTATCTGGACCATCTCGCCGCGTTCGGCGAGGCCAACGTCACCACGGGCTCCGGCGGCAGAAGCCGTCTCGTGATCACCGTCAAGTAAGCTACCGGGCCGGCACTGGCCCGGAACGAGGAGGAACCTGCCCATATGGCCGTTCGCATTCGACTCACGCGCGTGGGCGCGAAGAAGGCACCGACGTATCGCGTGGTCATCACCGATTCCCGGAGTGCCCGTGACAGTCGCTCGATCGAGACGATCGGGCATTACAACCCACTCGTCGAACCGGCCGAGGTCGTGATCGACGCCGACAAGGCCAGGGCCTGGCTGGCCAAGGGCGCACAGCCCTCCGACACGGTTGCTCGGCTCCTTCGGGTGGCCGGCATCGTGACGGCCGGAAAGTAGGCCAGCGATGGCAGCACGTGAACTCGTCGAGTACGTCGCAAAGACGCTGGTCGACGATCCCGACGCCGTCACCGTGACCGAGGTCGTGGATGCCGATGGGGTCGTGATCGAACTCCATGTCGCCGAGGAGGACATGGGCAAGGTCATTGGCCGGAATGGCAGCGTCGCCAAGGCGCTTCGAACCCTGCTCAAGGTCACGGCCGCACGTGACGGCGGATCCGTGTCTCTGGAAATCCTCTGAGCGAGCCGATGGCCGACGAGGCGTCCCGGGAGACGCTCGGCGCGACCCGACTCGTGGTCGCCCAGGTGCGTGGCCTGCACGGCCTCGATGGGGTCGTGCGGGTCGAGGTCCTCACGGATCAGCCGGAGCTGCGGTTCGCCGCGGGTGCGGTCCTGCACCGGGAGGGCGCCGACGCTGCCTTGACCATCGTCGAATCCGCGCCGGTGGAAGACGGTCCCGGCTGGCGCCTGCGCTTCGCCGAGCTTCGCTCACGGAACGGCGCAGAGTCGCTCCGAGACGTCTACCTCGAGACGGTCGTGGACCGCGCGGCCGACCTCGAGCCAGGTGCCGCGTATTGGCACGAGGTGATCGGAGCCGAGGTCCGTGGCCTTGACGGCCGCGTCCTGGGGGTGGTGGCGGATGTCTATCGCGTCGCGACCGCCGAGATCTTCGTGGTTCGCGGCGGACCGAGTGGCGAGTTCGACCTTCCACTCGTCAAGTCCATCGTCCGCGACTTCGCCCCCGAACGAGGCGAGATCATCGTCGACGAATCGGTCCTCGACCTCGACGCGGAGCCGGTCGACAAGCGGCCGTCCAGGCAACCCCGGAAGCGCCCGCAGTGGTCCCGCCACGGCAAGGGCGGGGCGCACGCGGATGCGCCAACCCCCGAAACGCCAGTGGACGGCGAGGTCCCCCAACCCGGCGCGGACGCTTCCGTCACCACAGCCCCGGATGGCGAAGTCCGCCAACCTGGCGCGGACGCTTCGGTCACCCCAGCCCCGGACGGCCCCCCCGACTGACATGCGGATCGACTTCATCACGCTCTTTCCGGCGATGCTCGAGGGCCCGCTCGCCGCCAGCATTCCGGGGCGAATCCAGGAGCAGGGTCTCGTGAGCCTGCATGTCCACGACCTCCGGACCTGGGGTATCGGCCGACATCGCAGCGTGGACGACACGCCTTACGGCGGGGGAGCCGGGATGGTCCTTCGTCCCGAACCGGTGGCCGATGCACTCGACGCGATCCGCGGACCACAGTCGACCGTGATCCTCCTCGATCCCGGAGGGGAGGTGTTCGGCCAGGCGCGAGCCGCGGACCTCGCCACCCGCGACCACCTGATCCTCATCTGCCCACGCTACGAGGGCGTCGACGATCGGATTCGCGATCTCGTCGACCTCGAGCTGTCGATCGGCGACTATGTCCTGACGGGTGGCGAGCTCCCGGCATTGGTCATCGTCGATGCGGTCATTCGGCTGCTTCCCGGTGCCATCGACCCGGCATCGACCGCCGAAGAATCCTTCACGGACGGGCTGCTCGAGTATCCCCAGTTCACGCGTCCGGCAATGTTCCGCGGCCGAGGCGTGCCGGACGTCCTGACCGGCGGCAACCACGCCGCAGTACGCGCATGGCGTCGTGAAGCGGCACTCGCGCGAACCGAGCGCCAGCGTCCGGATCTGGTGGACGCGTACCCTCCGAATGCCGGGGAGCACGCGCCCGTCCGTCGCCCGGAGGCCCCGAGCCGCGGCGCTGCACGAGCGAAGACGTCGGACTGACGAGGAACCCGTGCTATACTCCGCCGCCGGTCGAGATCGACCACCCGGATTGACCTCATCCCGCAGCCACGGCTGCCCATACGACCAGGAACCGCCACTGTGAACGTGCTCGACGAGATCGTCGCCGGACAGATCCGCACCGACCTGCCTGAACTCGCGACCGGTGACACCGTCCGAGTGTTCGCCCGCGTCGTCGAGGGCGGCAAGGAGCGCGTCCAGGTCTTCGAGGGCACGCTCATGCGTCTTCGGGGCGGGGGGATCACTCGTTCGATCACCGTCCGCAAGCTGGCGAGCGGCGTGGGCGTGGAGCGGACCTTCAAGGTCAACAGCCCGAGGATCGAAAAGATCGAGGTCATGCGCCACGGACAGGTCCGTCGTGCGCAGTTGTACTTCCTGCGCCAGCGGGTCGGCAAAGCCGCCACGCTTCGCGAGCGTCGTACCAACAGCTGACCTGCGCCCGTCTCGCACCAATCGCGACCCCGTCGATCAGACGGGGTCGTTCCATGTCCGACGCCCCGGACCGCATCGGCGTAGGCTTGGTTTCGTGCCCAAGGAACCGACGTTCAAGATCGAGCGAGCCCTGTGGAGCGCCGGGTTGGAGCGTGTCGTGGGCGTCGACGAAGTCGGCGTGGCGCCGACGTGCGGCGCGGTCGTTGCGGCCGCGGTGATCATTCGTCCGAACACCCGCCGGATCCCCGGCGTGCGCGATTCGAAGACCCTCTCGGCGGCACAGCGGGAGCGCCTGGCACCCGAGATCCGCCGGCGTGCCGTCGCCTTCGGGGTGGGTGCCGCGTCGGTGACCGAGATCGATCGCCTGAACATCTATCACGCGACGCACCTGGCGATGCGCCGGGCCATCGCGCGCGTCGGTGGCCACGATCACGTGCTCGTTGACGGCAACCGGATCACCGGCTTCGAGACCCACGTGGGCCCCTATACCGCGATCGTGGATGGCGATGCGCTGTCCTATTCGATTGCCTGTGCCTCGGTCATCGCCAAAGTGATCCGGGACCGGATGATGGCGCGCCTCGCCGTTCGGTACCCGGGGTACGGCTGGGAACGCAACCAGGGGTACGCGACGCTGGAGCACCGCCAGGCCATTCGGCGGCAGGGCCTGACGCCCTTTCATCGGCGCAGCTTCCTGGCGCTCCAGCGCACGCTGGCCGGCGACCAGCTGGCCATGGGCCTGCCGATCGGCGACGAAGCATCGACCCGCATCGGGGTGCCGGTGATTGGCGGGCGTCCCAGGCCGGCGATCGATGTCCAGGACCTCGTGGACGACCTCGTCGAGAATCTGGAGCTGTCGCTGCCAGCGAACGACGAGGAGGGGTCGACGGCCGGCGACATCCTCGCGCGCTGACAGCCCATCGGGGAACGAGACGCAACGGATCGACTGCGCACGCCGGGGTCGCGTCCGGGCCCGGTGCGGATGGCGAGCGACCTCGAGATAAGCAGCAGTGCATTGGCGCCTGCGATCCTCCGGGCATGCGAACCGAAGCACAGCGGATCGGCGACGCGGCCGAACAACTCGTGGTCGATCGACTTGTGGCCGGGGGGTGGCAGATCCTCGGTCGACAGGTCCGGGTGGGTCGTGCCGAACTCGACATCGTGGCACTCGATCTCGCGCCGCCACACCGTTTGGTGATCGTGGAAGTCAGGACCCGGGCGACGCGGACCTTCGGCATCGCCGAGGAGACCGTGGACGCGCGCAAGCGGACACGTCTCCGTCGGGCCGCCCAGGCCCTGCGCGAGCGAGGCGTGCTCGCCGATGGCACGGTGGTTCCGCCCCTCCCGTTGCGTCTGGACCTCGTCGTGGTCGAGCCAGGGGCCAATCCCGGTGATCCGGCGCGGGTCCGTCACCACGTCGCCGCCATCTAGGGCGCAACCGCCCGGAAGTCGCCGACATCGAGGGTCCGGTCGTCCGTCCGAGGTCAGGCCGTCCCGAACCCTGTGCTACACTCCGGCCCGCCGCGGAGGGTCCGTGGTGTTCATGCCCATCGCCGGCTGGCAATGGAGCTCACACGCGGATCGTTCCGACCGGGACGGTGCCGAACAGCCTCGTTGGTTCGAGTCTGAGCGGCCCCCGGCGACGGGGTTCGCGGCGGAAACAACCGGATCAGGAGGTCACCAACCGTGCCGTCCGTTTCAATGCGGCAGCTGCTCGAAGCTGGCATCCACTTCGGGCATCAGACCCGTCGCTGGAATCCCAAGATGCGCCCGTTCATCTTCGCGGAGCGCAACGGGATTCACATCATCGACCTGGCCCAGACCGCACAGCGACTCGAGGTCGCCCTGGACTTCGTTCGAGAGACGGTGGCTCGAGGCGAACCGATCCTGTTCATCGGCACGAAGAAGCAGGCCCAGGAGCCGATCGCCGAAGAAGCGACCCGGGCCGGCATGCCCTATATCAACAAGCGTTGGCTCGGCGGCATGCTGACGAACTTCGTGACCATCAAGAAGCGGATCGGGCTCATGGAGCAGCTCGAGGCGCGACAGCAGTCCGGCGAGTTCGAGCACCTTCCGAAGAAGGAAGCCGCCAAGCTGACCGAGGAACTCACGAAGCTGACCGCCACCCTTGGTGGCATTCGCAAGATGAAGCGACTCCCGGGCGCGGTCTTCATCGTCGACCCGCATCGTGAGCGGATCGCCGTGACCGAGGCGAACAAGCTGGAGCTCCCGGTCGTCGGAACCGGCGACACGAATGTGGATCCGGACGAGATCGACTACATCATCCCTGCCAACGATGACGCGATCCGGGCCATTCGCCTGCTCTGCTCGCTGGTCGCCGACGCGGCAATCGAAGGCGCACGTGAACGGGCAGCCCGCGCGACCACGGAGCCCGAGCCCGAGCCAATGGCCGTCGAGCCCGAGTACGACGATGTCGGCGCCAGCGATGCCCTCGTCGCTGCCCTCGCAGGCGGCGCCGCCCTGAGCTTCGCCCCCGACGATGACGACGATCTACTCCCCGGTGCGCCGGTGGCCCCGGTCGTCGAAGAAGCCACGGCGACACCCGAGGAGATCGCGGCCGAGCTGGCTCGCGAAGCCGCAGAGCGAGAAGCCGCCGCAACGGTTGGCTGACGCGTCCTCCGGAACGAAACCATGACGGGGCGTCAGACGCACCGTCTGCAACAGGAGCAACGAACGAACATGGCCACGATCAGCGCCGAGGCGGTGAAGGTCCTTCGCGAACGGACCGGAGCCGGTTTCATGGACTGCAAGCGCGTCCTCGAGGAAACGGATGGTGACGTCGATCGGGCGATCCTCCTGCTCCGCGAGCGTGGCCTCGCGGCCGCCGCCAAGAAGGCCGGAAGGGATGCCCGGGAAGGTCTCGTATCCAGCTACATCCACACGGGCGGCCGGGTCGGCGTGCTGATCGAGGTCAACTGCGAGACCGACTTCGTCGCGCGAACCGACCAGTTCCAGAAGCTTGTCCGCGATCTCGCCGTCCAGGTGGCTGGGATGGCGCCGACATACGTCGATCTCGACGACATTCCCTCCGATGTCCTGGCCGGGAAGAAGGCCCAGTTCGCCGCGGATCCGTCCGCCGCGGCCAAGCCGGCCGAGATCCGCGAGAAGATCGTGGACGGCCAGGTCAAAAAGTGGCTCCGCGAAGTCACGCTCCTCGACCAGCCCTTCCGCGACGAGGACCGCCAGGTCCGGGACCTCGTGACCGAGCAGATCTCGACGATCGGGGAGAACATCCGGGTGCGTCGGTTCGTCCGATACGCGCTCGGGGAGGAACTGTGACCGCTGCGCCTGACCAGGGACCTGCCCGCTACCGCCGGATCCTGCTCAAACTGTCCGGCGAGGCGCTTCTCGGCGCCCGAAGTTACGGCGTGGACCCGGCGGTCTGCGCGTTCATCGCCGGCCAGGTTGCCCGCGTCCACGCGTCCGGCGTACAGGTCGGGATTGTCGTCGGTGGCGGCAACATCTTCCGAGGCATGGCCGCGTCAGCCAGCGGCATGGACCGCGCCACCGGCGACTACATCGGCATGCTGGCGACCGTGATGAACGGGCTCGCGCTCCAGGATGCCCTCGAGCGTGCTGGCGTCCCGACCCGCGTGATGAGCGCGATCGCGATGAACGAGATCGCCGAGCCGTACATCCGCCGCCGCGCGGTCCGGCATCTCGAGAAGGGGCGGGTGGCCATCTTCGTCGCTGGGACCGGCAATCCCTACTTCACAACCGATACGGCGGCCGCGTTGCGCGCGGTCGAGATCGGTGCCGAGATTCTGATGAAGGCCACCAAGGTGGACGGCGTGTACGAAGCCGACCCGATGACCCACCCTGATGCCCGGCGCTACGAGACCTTGGCCTACACCGACCTGCTGCGGGACCAGCTCAAGGTCATGGACGCCGCGGCGGTTGCACTGTGCATGGAGAATGATCTACCGATCATCGTCTTCGACCTGAACAAGCCGGACAACATCGCTCGGGTGGCGATGGGGGAGTTGGTCGGCACGCGGATCGCTGTCGAAGCCTCCGGAGGCACACGCTCATGAGCACAGAAATCGTGACGACAGCCGATCAGCGCATGGGCCGCGCCATCGAGGCCATGGTGCGTGACTTCATGGGTCTGCGGACAGGACGCGCGTCGACCAGCCTCGTGGAGCGGATCCACGTGGACTACTACGGAACCGAGACGCCACTCAACCAGCTCGCCGGGATCAGCGTTCCGGAGGCCCACCAGATCGTCATCCAACCCTGGGACCGGAGCGTGCTCGGCGCGATCGAGAAGGCCATCCTCAAGAGCGACATTGGGCTGATGCCGAACGTCGACGGGACCGTCGTCCGACTCAACATTCCGGTCCTCACCGAGGAGCGACGTCGCGATATCGTGAAGGTCGTTCATCGGCGCATGGAAGAGGCCAAGGTCGAGATTCGCAACCTTCGGCGCGATGCGGCCGACCAGCTCAAGAAGGTGGAGCGGGACGGCGAGGTCGGGTCCGACGATGCCCATCGGGTGCTCGAGGCGATCCAGAAGACGACGGACAGCCACATCGCGGAGGTCGATCGTCTCGGCGCGGCAAAGGAACAGGAAGTCCTGGAGGTCTAGTGGCTCGGGCACCTCTCGTCCGACCGACAGACGCGCCGCCGACCGCCCACCTCGCCGATCACGGTATCGGCCAGGCAGACCAGCCGGTGGATGCCGGCGGATCCAGCGACCCGGATCTGCCATACCACGTGGCGATCATCATGGATGGCAACCGACGCTGGGCAAGGCAGCGGGGCCTCCATGAGCTCGAAGGGCACCCGGCCGGCGTGGAAGCCATTCGGGCGATCCTGCGCCACGCCCGCCGCAGGGGGATCCGGGCGCTCACCCTGTATGCCTTCAGCCGCGAGAACTGGGCGCGCGCCGACGACGAGGTGACCGCCTTGTTCGGCCTGCTGGAGGCCGCGATCCGGAACGAGACCGAGGAGCTCCGCGCACAGGGCGTCCGGGTCCGGATGATCGGCCGCATGGGCGAGTTGCCCGAGGAGACCCGCCTGTCGATCGAGGACGCGCTGGGCGCCACCTCGGCTGGCACCGAGATGCTCCTCACCATCGCCTTCAACTATGCGGGCCGAACCGAGCTGGTGGATGCGATCCGGACGATCGTCGCGTCGGGTATCGGCGCCGGCGAGGTGGACGAGTCCGTCGTGGCGGGCGCGCTCTACACAGCCGGCACGCCCGACCCGGACCTGGTCATCCGGACCGGCGGGGAGCTGCGGCTGTCCAATTTCCTCATCTGGCAGACCGCCTACGCGGAATTGATCACCACGGAGACCCTGTGGCCCGATTTTGGGGCAGATGCGCTTGACGCGGCCCTCGCCGAATATGCCTCGCGTCACCGCCGATTCGGACGTTGATCGGGCGATGCTGACCGAGCGCCTCCGGAGCACCGCAATCCTGGTCCCACCCCTGCTCGTTGTGCTCTGGTTCGGCGGGCCGTGGTTGATCGTCCTGACCGGGCTGGCCGTCGGGTTCGGGGCGCGCGAAGTGTTCCGGCTGCTCGAGGCCGCTGGTTACGCCGCGTTTCCGGCGCTCGGGGTCGTGCTGGCCATCGTCATCGCCATCAGCGAACCCATCTCGGCGCTCCCGTCGGGCTCGGGCCTCCTGTTGGCGAGCGTCGGAGTCCTCTTCACCGGCGCCGCGTCGCTCACTCGGGAGGACCCTCGCGATGGGCTCGCCGCGTTCATGACAACGACGTTCGGCGCCCTATACATCGGGCTGCTCGGTTTCGTTCCACGCCTCGCCGACCAGGCGCCGGCCGTCCCACCCGGGGCGCTGCTCAACTGGCTTGGCGGCGACCGGGGCTGGGTCCTCGTGCTCGTATTCGGGGTCTGGGCGTTCGATTCCGGGGCGTATCTGGTCGGGCGGCGCTATGGCCGCCGACGGTTCATGGCGCACATTTCGCCATCCAAGACGATCGAGGGTGTGGTTGGCGGTACTGCTGCGGTGACCCTCGTGTCGGTCCTGCTGGTCGGGGGGCTGGGACTCAACCCGCTCCATGGGTTGTTGCTGGGGCCGATCATTGCCGCGGCGGCGCAGGCCGGCGACCTCGTCGAATCGATGCTCAAGCGCGCCGCGGGCGCAAAGGACTCAGGCCGGCTCATCCCCGGCCACGGCGGCGTCCTCGATCGCCTGGATTCGTTCTTGTTCGCCGCGCCGGCCGTGCTCCTGTATGTCCTCGTCGCATTCCGCTGATCCCGACCCGATGAGCATGCCGTCGGCGCAACGACCGCGGATCCGCGTCGCGGTCCTCGGATCGACCGGATCGATCGGGCGGCAGACACTCGATGTCCTGGCCCGGAACCCACGCTTCGAGGTCGTCGGGCTCGCCGCGGGCCGGAATGTCGAACAGTTCGGAGATCAGCTGCGGCAGGTCCGCCCGTCGATCGCGATCGTCGCGGAAGACGCGGTCCGGGACGGGCTTGGAACCATCCCGGACGGCACACGCCTTCAGTCCGGTGCCGCCGCCCTCGATGAGCTCGCGTCCCGGGCAGACCTCGACCTCCTGATCGTAGGGACCGGCGGGATGGTCAGCCTGCGCCCGGTGATCGCGGCCCTGCGTGCCGGAACGCCGGTCGCGACGGCGAACAAGGAGACCCTCGTGGCCGGCGGCCACCTCGTGATGCCGATCGCCCGGGCGCAGGCGGCCGCTCGTTCCGCGGCATGGCCGGGCGATGCCCTCGGAACTCCGCTGGCGTGGGTCCGCCCGATCGATTCGGAACATTCCGCCATCTGGCAGTGTCTTGCCGGTGAGCAGCCGAGGTCGATCGCGCGCTTGATCCTGACCGCATCGGGTGGGCCGTTCCTCGATCTCCCGGCCGAAGAGCTGGCAACGGTCACGGTTGCCCAGGCTCTCCGCCACCCGACATGGGCGATGGGGGACAAGATCACGATCGACAGCGCCACCCTGGCCAACAAGGGTCTCGAGGTCATCGAGGCGCACTGGCTGTACGATGTCGGTTACGACATGATCGACGTCGTCATCCACCCCCAGTCGGTGGTGCATTCTGCCGTCCGGTTCGTCGACGGATCCGTGAAGGCCCAGCTGGGGACCCCCGACATGCGACTGCCCATCCAGTACGCGATCACCTACCCGGAGCGGGAAGCGTCCCCGGCGGCGGCGCCCGACCTGGCGGCCATCGGACGGCTCGACTTCCTTCCCCCGGACGAGGCGAGGTTTCCGGCCCTTCGAATTGCGCGCGACGCCGGCCGGTCCGGCCCGTGGGCCAGCGCGGCGCTGATCGCCGCGGACGATGTTGCGGTGGCGCGGTTCCTGGCCGGCAGCATCACTTTCTCCGATATTCCCCGCCTTCTGGAAACGGCGATCAACCGGTTCGGGTTGCAGTCCGGTCCGCCGCCCGGGCTCGATGACCTCGTCGCCGTCGATGGCGAGATCCGGGCCGCCTACGCACGAGGAGCCGTTGCTTGATCGAGATCGGCCGCACGATCGTCACGATCGTCCTGTTCTTCGGGATCCTCGGGGCACTCGTCGTCATCCACGAGCTCGGCCACTTCATCGTGGCCAAGCTCTTCCGGGTCCGGGTCCTCGAGTTCGGGATCGGGTTTCCACCTCGGGCGAAGGTGCTGCGCGACGTCGGCGAGACCGTCTACACGCTGAACTGGCTTCCCATCGGGGGCTTCGTCAAGCTCGAGGGGGAAGATGGTGACGACGCCGATGACCCGCGCTCGTTCGCGGCCCAGGGCCTGCCAAAGAAGATCCTGATCCTTGTCGCCGGGGTTGTCATGAACGTCGCCCTCGCCGCGACGATCTTCACCGGGATCGCGCTCACCGGTGACCCCGCCATCGGGGTCTACGTGCCGTACGTCGAGCCCGGTTCGCCGGCCGAGTCCGCCGGAATCAAGGTGGGCGATGTCATCGAACGGGTGAATGGCGAGGCCTTCGGTGCATTCGGGCCGAGTTCCGTCCTCGCCGAGCTGCACGACAGTGCCGGCAAGACCGTGACCCTGTCCATCCGACGAGCCGACGCGGTCATCGACATCACTGCCACCCTGCGGACCCCGGACCAGGTGCGGGAGGGCAAGGGCGCGCTCGGAATCGGCCAGCAGGTCACGCTGCCCCTCGAGCCGAGGTCGACACCCGACCGCATCCACTATCCGGTGGACACGGCGCTTAAGCTGGGTCTCCAGCGAACCGAATCGGCCATGCGCGTGATCATCGACGGTGTCGGCCAGCTTGCCGCAGCCATCGTCACACGGCCGACCGAGCCGCCACCGGCGTCCGGGCCGATCGGTATCGCCACGCAGATCGGGGACATCTTCTGGACGCTCGGGCCGATCGTGACCCTGTATCTAGCGGGGATCCTGTCGGCCAACCTGGCGATCGTGAACATTCTCCCGTTCCCGCCCCTCGATGGGGGCCGGATCATGCTCCTGCTGATCAAACGGGTCGCGGGCTCGAGACTGTCCCTCCGAGCGGAGCGCCTGACCTACGTCGTCGGGTTCGTGATGCTCATGGCCTTCCTGGTCTGGGTGACCGGGTTCGACATCGCGCGGGGCCTGGGCGGGGGATGACCGCCCCGGACCGCCTGCGCCCGCGCCGCCGGCCGACCGTCACGGTCGATGTCGGTGGAGTGCTCGTCGGCAGCGCCCACCCGGTCGTCGTCCAGTCGATGACCAACACGGACACCGCCGACCCGGATGCCACCGCGATCCAGGTGGCCCGGCTTGCGCACGCCGGCAGCCAGCTCGTCCGGGTCACGGTGAATACCGATGCAGCGGCGGCCGCCGTCCCGGAGATGCTCCGGAAGCTCGCCGATCTGGGCGTCTCGGTGCCCATCGTCGGGGACTTTCACTACAACGGCCACAAGTTGCTCATCGACCATCCGGGGACAGCAGCCGGTCTCGCGAAGTACCGGATCAACCCTGGCAACGTTGGCGCCAAGCGGCATGATGAGCACTTCCAGACGATCGTCCGCGTCGCCGTCGAGAACGACAAGCCGGTCCGGATCGGGGTGAACTGGGGCTCGCTGGACCAGCAGCTCCTGACCGACCTGATGGACAGGAATGCGCGCCGATCGGAACCGCGCGATGCCCGGGACGTGATGATCGATGCGATGATCGAGTCGGCCATGCGATCGGCCGAACTCGCCGAAGCGACCGGCCTCCGTCACGATCAGATCATCATCTCGGCCAAGGTCTCCCGGGTCAGGGACCTCGTCGATGTCTACCGGATCCTCGCCGCACGCTCGGACTACCCGCTCCACCTCGGGTTGACCGAGGCAGGGCTCGGGATGAAGGGCATCGTGGCCTCGACGGCAGGCATCGCGATCCTCCTTGAGGAGGGCGTGGGTGACACGATCCGCGTCTCGTTGACGCCGGCTCCGGGTGGCGAACGTGAGGAAGAGGTCCGGGTCGCCCAGCAGATCCTCCAGTCGATGGGGCTGCGCGCCTTCCTCCCCCAGGTGAGTGCATGTCCGGGCTGCGGGCGGACGACCTCGACGTTCTTCCAGGAGATGGCGGAGAAGATCCAGGGGCACCTTCGCGACCGGATGCCGGAGTGGCGGCCAGTCCACCCCGGCGTCGAGGAGATGACCGTTGCGGTCATGGGCTGCGTCGTGAATGGGCCGGGCGAGTCAAAACACGCCGACATCGGGATCAGCCTGCCCGGAACGTTCGAGGACCCGGTGGCGCCGGTCTTCATGGACGGGAAACTGGACCGGACGCTCCGTGGCGAAGGCCTCGTCGACGAGTTCATTGCGATCCTCGAGAACTATGTCGCGCGCCGCTATCCGGCGGTCGCAGACCCGGTCCAGGACTGACCCTCGTTCGACGGTCCACCCATCCGCGTGTATACTCCGGGCCGGAATCGAATGGCCGCCTCCGAGGACGCGTGGGTGACCCCCACGTATTTTTTTCGGGTGACCGAACCGCAGACAGACTGTCAAGGAGGGCGATGCGACCATGAGTCGAGATTTCATCGGTGCCCTCCTCCAGCTCAACGCCGAGAAGCAGGTCCCGCGCGAACAGCTGATCAAGACCGTCGAGGAGGCGATCGCGTCGGCCTACCGGCGGATCGCGAATGAAGAGGACATCCACGTCGAGATCGATGCCGACAGCGGCAAGATCCGTGTCTTCCGCGCCCGAACGGTCGCAGCGGAAGTCGAAGATCCCCTGACCGAGTTCACGCTCGACGAGGCTCGCGCCGTGAAGCCCACGGCCGAGATTGGCGAGTTGGTCGAGACCGAACAGTTGGATGGTGACGTCTTCGGCCGGATCGGTGCCCAGACCGCCAAACAGGTTGTCCTGCAGCGACTCCGGGAGGCGGAGCGGGACGTCGTGTATGACCAGTTCGCGAGCCGCGAGGGTGAGTTGATCACCGGGACCGTCAATCGGGTCGAGCCGCGGGCGATCATCCTCGACGTCGGCAAGGGCGTCGAAGGCATCCTCGCGACCACTGAACAGTCGCCCCTGGAGCATTACCGGATCGGGCAGAACGTCAAAGCGTTCGTGCTCGAGGTTCGCCGCCTGCCCAAGGGACCCGCGCTGTTCGTGACGCGGACCCATAAGGGCTTCCTCAAGCGCCTGTTCGAGCTCGAGGTTCCGGAGATCCACAGTGGGACCGTTGAGATCCGTGCGATCGCCCGCGAGGCCGGCAGCCGGAGCAAGGTCGCCGTCGGATCCCGTCAGGAGGGCCTGGACCCGGTCGGTGCCACGGTCGGGCAGCGAGGCTCGCGAGTCCAGGCCGTCGTCGCCGAGCTCGGCGGCGAGAAGATCGATGTCATCCCGTGGAATGACGATGCCGCGACGTTCGTCGCCAACGCCCTGTCGCCGGCCCAGGTGCTGTCGGTCGACATCGACGTCGAGCACCGCATCGCGAACGTGACGGTGCCCGAGCGCATGCTCTCGCTGGCGATCGGCCGTGAAGGCCAGAATGCCCGTCTTGCGGCGCGCCTGACCGGGTGGCGAATCGACATCCGGAGCGATGTGTCGGTTGCCGAGGCCAAGGCCGCCGAGGACAGTGGCGTCGCCGAGGCGGCGGTCGTCCGCGAGCCATCGGTCGACGCGGTGACCGAGGTCACAGCCGTCGAGGCGCCAGCCGCGAAACCGAGCAAGACCAGGAAAGCGGCCACGAAGCCGGCTACGGCCGTCACCGCCGGCCAGCCCGCGGCCGATGCCGCCGCCGCAGCCGATGCGCCCGCGGAGGCTCCGGTCAAGAAGTCTCGCGCCCGAGTCACCAAGGCCGCCACGGCGGACGCCGCGGACCTCACGGACGCAGCGACACCGGGCGAGACGGCAGTCCCCATCGGCGACGCGTCCGTTGTGCTTGACATGTCCCCCGCGGAGGCACCCGTGAAGAAGACACGAGCACGAGCCAGGAAGATCGCCACCGAGGAGGTGGCGTCGTAGGCGCGGGGGTTGCCACAGCCCCCATGCGCAGGATTCCGACGCGATCGTGCGTCGCCTGTCGGACGTCTCGTCCGAAGCGTGAGTTGCTGCGCGTGGTTCGTGCCGCAGCCGGAGGCATCGTGGCCGATGAGTCCGGCAGGTTGAGTGGTCGGGGTGCCTACGTGTGCCGCGATCTGACCTGCATCACCAGTGCCTTGAATCGAGGCGCCCTGAGCCGGGCCCTCCAGACACCGGTCCCCGATGAGCTGCGTGAAGAGCTCCTTGCGAAGGGCCCGAACATGAACACCGAAGGAGGAGCCCATGGCCAGGAGTAGGAGCGGCACTCGCGGCCGTCGTGGGCCCCGAAAGCCACCGCGTCGCGACGGTACGTTCGCGCCGGGCGGCGTCGGGACGATCGACCCACGGGAGCGAGGCGCTGTCGAGCTGCCTGCGACCATCACGGTCAAGGAGCTCGCCGAGGTCTTCGGCGTCAACCCGGCCGATGTCATCCGCGAGCTGATCAAGAGCGGGATCTTCGCGACGATCAACCAGCTGATCGACCGGGACACGGCGTCGCTGGTCGCCTCGGAGCTCGGATATGAGGTTGCCGAGACGGTCGCCGCGACCTCCGGCGACGGCGGCGACGATGCCGACGACGGCACGTCGCAGGACGCGACTAAGGAAGAGCTCTTCACCGAGGATGACGAATCGAAGCTCATCGTCCGCGCGCCGATCGTGACCGTGATGGGCCACGTCGACCACGGAAAGACGAGCCTGCTCGATGCGATCCGCTCGACAACGGTCGCGGCCGGGGAGCGGGGTGGGATCACCCAGCACATCGGAGCGAGCGAAGTCACCAAGGATGGTCGACGCGTCGTCTTTCTCGACACCCCTGGTCACGAGGCGTTCACGGCCATGCGCGCACGTGGCGCGAAGGTCACCGACATTGCGATCGTGGTCGTCGCAGCGGATGACGGGGTCATGCCCCAGACGCTCGAGGCGATCAGCCACGCGAGGGCGGCCAAGGTCCCGTTGATCATCGCGCTCAACAAGATGGACAAGCCGGATGCGAATCCGGACCGGGTCAAGACCGAACTGACCCAGGCCGGTGTGGTGGTCGAGGAGTACGGCGGCGACACGCCGCTCGTGGCGGTCTCGGCCAAGAGCGGCCTGGGCCTGGACGACCTCGTCGAGATGGTCCTCCTCGTGGCCGACCTGCAGGATCTCAAGGCCAACCCGGCCCGCCCGGCCATCGGCACCATTGTCGAAGCTCGGATGGACAAGAGCCGTGGTCCGGTTGCCACGGCGCTGGTCCAGACCGGCACGCTCCGTGTGGGGGACGTGTTCGTGGTCGGCGAGACGTTCGGGCGCGTCCGCGCTCTTGAGAATGACCGGGGCAAGCGGATCAAGGAAGCCGGTCCGGCCACCGCGGCCGTGGTCCTCGGCCTATCGGAGGTTCCCGAGGCCGGGGACATCCTGCGCGCCGTGGCCGACGAGAAGGCGGCCCGGGCCATGGTCGACGCCCGCAAGGCGGACATCGCTGCCAGGGGCGGGGAGGGGAGTGGTCGAGCGACCCTCGAGGATCTCTACCGCCAGATCCAGGCCGGCCAGGCCAAGGAGCTGCGGATCATTCTCAAGTCGGATGTGTCGGGTTCGCTCGGCGCGATCACGCACTCGCTTGGCCAACTGGCCACGGACGAGGTCAAGATCAACATCCTGCACGAGGGTGCCGGCGAGATCACCGACAACGACATCCTCCTCGCGTCGGCCTCGAATGCCATCGTCGTCGGCTTCAACACGAAGATCAGTGACACGGCGCGCCGGGCGGCGGAGTCCGAGAAGGTCGATGTTCGCCTGTACGACATCATCTACCAGCTGACCGACGACATCGAGAAGGCGCTCGGCGGACTGCTCGAGCCCGACATCGTCGAGGTAATCGAGGGCCGCGCCGAGGTGCGCAAGCTGATCAAGGTCGGCAAGAGCACCGTCATCGCCGGCTCGTACGTCACCGATGGTCGGATGGTCAAGGGCGGGGCTCGCGTCTGGCGTTCCGGCAAGGTGATCGCGACTGACAAGATCGAATCGCTGCGACGCTTCCGGGACGACGTCCGCGAGGTCGCCCAGGGCTTCGAATGCGGCATCGGCCTGGTCGGGTTCTCCGATCTCCAGGAGGGCGACGTGATCGAGTGCTTCACCTCGCAGTCCGTGAGCCGGTCGCTGTCGTCCTGACCGGACGCATCGCAGCGCGGCAAGCTTCGACGTCATGACCAAGCGCACGCAACGCATCGACGAGCTCATCCGCGAGGAGATCGGCTCGATCATCTCGCGGGATGTTGCGGACCCGAGGATCGGGTTCGTCACGATCACCGACGTGGAAACGACGCAGGATCTCAGCCACGCAACGGTCTCGGTCAGCTTCATCGGCAGTCCCGAGGAGCGGACCGTCAGCCTGCGCGCCCTCGGCCACGCGATGCCGTTCATTCGGCGGGAGCTCGGGCGCCGGTTGCGGCTGCGACGGATCCCGGAGCTGCATCTCGAGGCCGATACGACCATCGAACGTGGCACGCGGGTGCTGCAGCTGATCAACGAGCTGGCCGCGGGTGGCGAAGGCCCGGAATTGGCATCCGATCAGGACCCGCTGCCGACACCGCTTGCGCGCCTGCCGCACGAGGGGGATGCGCCGCCCGTCATACCGGCCACGCCGACTCCGACACCGAAGCGCCAGGGCAACGGCCGAGCGAAGCGACCGACGCGCCGGAGGTTGCCGTGACGGCGACCGTCGCGCTCGACGTCTGGGCGCGCGACGTCCCGAAAGCCGTGGTCGATGCGCTCGGCGCGGCCCGCGAGGTGCTCGTCGTGAGCCACGAGAACCCCGACGCGGACACGCTCGGTGCCGCGCTCGGACTCGGGGAGATTCTGACCGCCCGGGGCGCCCGGACGACGCTCGTCTGCACCGACGTGCCACCGCCGCTCTACGCGTTCCTGCCCGGGATTGAACGGTTCCGGACGGACCCCGATGCATTGATTGCGTACGACCTGCTCGTCATTGTCGATTGCGGAGCGATCGACCGCGTAGGCGCGGTTCGCGATCGGCACCCAGATCTCTTTGCTTCGCTGCCGACGGTCGTCATCGACCATCACGCCTCGAACGGCTCTGCGCGAACAACCGACTGGGTTGAACCGGCCTCCGCAGCCACGTGCGAGATGGTTGCCCTCATCGCGGGCCCGCTCGGGGTACCGCTCGACACCGGCGGCGGGGTGCTTGCCACGGCGCTGATGGCCGGCATCGTCATGGATACCGCGACGTTCGCCCATCCCAACGCCACGCCGCGGACGCTGGCAGTCTCGGCGGCGCTGGTCGAAGCCGGCGCGCCGCTATCCGAGATCTCGCGGCTGCTGTACCGATCGAAGCCGGAGGTCCAGCTCCGACTCTTCGGGCGCGTACTGGATCGGCTCGAGGCATCGGCCGACGGTCTCGTCGTCCATTCGACCCTGACACTCGCCGATATCGCCGAGACCGGGGCCCTGAGCAGCCATTCCGAGGGGATCATCGACCTCCTGTCGCAGTCCGAGGCGGCCGAGGTCGCGATCCTGTTCAAGGAAGCCGGGCCGGCGATCACCCGGATCTCCGTCCGCACGAAGCCCGGCGGGGTGGACGCGACCGTCCTGACTGGCCTGTTCGGCGGAGGCGGCCACGCCCGCGCTGCCGGTGCCTCGGTGGCCTCCAACGCCGTCGAGGCGCGTGTCGCGGTGCTGTGCGAGGCTGATCGACTCGCCCGCGCCATCCGACGCTGACGTGGCGCGTCGTTCCGACCCCGGTGGTCTCGAGGGCGTCCTCATCGTCGCCAAGCCAGCTGGTCCGACGTCGCATGACGTCGTGGCGCTCGTCCGGCGCCTGAGCGGCACGCGCCGGATCGGGCACGGTGGAACGCTTGATCCCTTCGCGTCAGGCGTCTTGCCCCTGTACCTCGGCGGCGCCACCCGGTTGGTCGAGTATCACCTCGGGGATCGCAAGCGCTATCGAGCCACGGTCTGTTTCGCCGCGTCCTCCAGCACAGACGACCTCGACGGCGAGCTGACGCCGGTCGCCGGGCCGATCCTGTCGTCGGAGGTGGTCACGGCGGCGCTCGACACATTCCGCGGGCCGATCAGCCAGCGACCGCCGGTCTATTCCGCGATCCAGGTCGGGGGTCGGCGCGCCTACGCGCTGGCCCGGGAGGGCGCGCCGCAGAATCTGCCCGAGCGGGCCGTCACGATCCACGAACTCGACCTGATCGCCTGGAACGCCGACGATCCCGGGCGGCCCATCGCCATCCTCGACGTGACGTGTTCCGCGGGTACCTACATCCGGGCGCTGGCCCGGGACCTCGGCGCGACCCTGGGCAGCGCGGCCTACCTCGGAGCCCTCACCCGAACCGGGAGCGGCTCGTTCGGGATCGAGGACGCATACGGCCTCGAGACGCTCCGGTCCGCGGCCTCAGAGAGCCCAACCGGGCTGCTACCTATGCTCCTGCCCGTGGATGCGGGACTCGATGCGCTGCCGTCGATCCGCCTCACCGAGGGGGAAATCCGCGACGCGCGGATGGGCCGCTACGTTCGCCCGGAGGCCGGCGTCGCGAATCTGCCGGCCGCAGCGGCCCTTCGGCTCGTTGACGAGCACGATCGGATCGTGGGGATCGGCACCCGCGATGGACACCGGATCGCACCGTCCAAGATGCTGAGCGGCATCAACGAGTCCGTGGGCGGTCCCGCGGAACCGGCGTCAGGCGTCGGGACCGAACTTGACTGACGGATGGTCCTCGTACCCACCGGTCGTCGAGGGGATCGACGCGCTGAGCGCGCACCACGGCCGCCTGTTCATGGTGATCGGCGTGTTCGACGGCCTCCATCTGGGCCATCAGTATCTGCTGCGTGAGCTGGGCGTCGCGGCACGTGACCGCGGCGCACGGGCGACCGTCGTGACGTTCGATCATCACCCGGACGAGATCCTTGTCGGTACCGCACCGCCGCTCCTGTGCGATCCGACTGAGCGCCTGGATCTCCTCGCCGAAGCGGGTGTCGACCTGACGATCGTCCAGACCTTCGACAGCGCCCTGCGGCTGACCTCGTACGACGCATTCATCGGACGGATCGCGAAGCGCGTCGATCTCGCCGGCTTCCTCATGACCGCGGACGCGGCCTTCGGTCACGAGCGTCGGGGTACACCGGAAGCCGTGAGGGCTCTTGGTCAGGTCCTCGGCTTCGACGTCGTGGTTGTGCCGTCCCTGGACCTGGGCGGCCAACCGGTCCGGAGCAGCGAGATTCGCGCCGCCATCGCTGCCGGGGATCTCGTCGGTCCAGCCCGCATGCTGGGGCGCCCGTATGCCGTGCGCGGATTCGCCGAGAACCTGGCGCCGGGTTCAACACGAGTCCGTTTCGCCATGCCGGTCGCCTTGCCCCCGGCAGGAGACTATCCGGTGGTTGTGGAGTCAGCGGGCGATGGGCACCCCGATCGGGACCCCATGGTGGCCGTCGTCCGCGGCGACGGAACGCTCGTCGTGGCAGGACGCATCGCTGGCGTCGCGCCCGTCCGCGTCCGGGTGACGTTCGGGTCCTGATCGGACTCAGCGGTCGGGGTGCCCTGCCACGCTGAGGGGCCGGCCGCGCTGAACATTCGGGCGGCCTTGATCAAATGAGGCGTCCCTGCTACCATTCGCGGGTCATACAGCAATGGAATGCATATAGTCACGTTCGCTTTCGGAGGAACGAGTGCCGCTCGCGCGGGATGAAAAGCAGGAGATCATGACCGAGTTCGCCGTCAAGGACGGCGACACCGGCTCACCCGAAGTCCAGGTTGCGCTCCTCACGGGGCGGATCACCGAGCTGACGGAGCATCTTCGGAGCTTTCCCAAGGACAACCATTCGCGCCGCGGACTCCTCAAGCTCGTCGGCCATCGCCGTCGCCTTCTTGCCTATCTCGTGAAGAAGGACAACGCGCGCTACCGTGCCGTCATCGCACGGCTGGGACTTCGCCGCTAGCGCCACGCCGCAACCTGATCCCGGGTCAATCCCGGGATCCTGCGCATCGGGCGCCCGTCGGGCCCACAGCAGCCAGGAAACCCTCGTCGCCTCCTCCGCGAACCGGAGGAACACCAACCCGTGTCCACAACCCTTGAAACCCAGATCGGTGGTCGAACGCTGACGATCGAGACGGGCAAGCTCGCCCGCCTCGCCGGTGGCGCAGTCACGATTCGCTACGGCGACACCATGGTGCTCGGCACCGCCAACCGTTCCGATCCGCGACCCGGCCTGGACTTCTTCCCGCTCACGGTCGAGTTCGAGGAGCGGATGTACGCCGCCGGCAAGATCCCGGGCGGCTTCATCAAGCGCGAAGCGCGTGCGTCAGAAGCGGCAACCCTCGCTGCTCGCCTCACGGACCGGCCGATCCGGCCGCTTTTCCCCGAGGGCTACAAGGACGACATCCAGCTCGTCATCACCGTCCTGTCGACGGACCAGGAGAACGAGCCTGACGTCATCGGGACCGTGGCTGCCTCCGCGGCGCTGACCATCAGCGAGATCCCGTTCAGCGGGCCTGTCGGCGCCGTCCGGATCGGACGGATCGACGGTGAGTTCGTGGTCAACCCGACCTTCAGCCAGCTAGCCGACTCGGAGCTCGACCTGATCGTCTCCGGCACCCGCGACGCGATCATGATGGTCGAGGCGGGCGCCAAGCTGCTCTCCGAAGACGTCATGGCCGAGGCCATCCTCTTCGGGCACAAGGCCCTCCAGCCCCTCATCGACATCCAGCTTGAGCTCCAGAAGCTCGTCGGCAAGGCCAAGAGCACGCCGTTCCTCGAGGCCGGCACCGGCTCGGTCATCGAATTCGGCCGGGCCGCCGAGGCGGGCGAGGAATTCGTCGTCGTCGACGTCGAGACCACCGGCACGGATCCGAAGATGGCTGATCTCGTCGAGATCGCCGCGGTCAAGGTCAAGGGCGGCAAGATCACCGATCGGTGGTCCACGCTCGTGAACCCGGGACGCGCCATCGTCGGCAACCAGATGCACGGCATCAAGGACGCGGACGTCAAGAAGGCGCCAAGCCCCGCGGACGCCGCGAAGCAGGCAATCAAGTTCATCGGCAGGTCCACGGTCGTCGGCCATTCGGTCGGGTTCGATCTCGGCTTCCTCGAGGCAGCCCTGGCGGACGGCACGCACTTCGAGTCCGGCTCGTACCTGGACACGCTGACGATCGCTCGTGAGGGTTACCCCGATCTCGAGAACTACAAGCTCGAGACCCTGTCCCGATTCTTCGGCATCGAGCTGGCCCAGGCGCATCGCGCCGGACCGGACGCCGAGGCCACGGCCAACCTCCTCATCTGGTTCGGCAACGACCTCCCGGCTCGCCTCAAGGGACTTCGCGAGGGGCTCGCCGCCTCCATCCGGGCCATCCGCTCGGGCGGGGATAGCAAGGCACTCGCGGAGGCGGCTCGCCGCGAAGCGCGTGTCAGCAAGAACCTGTTCAGCCTGATCAACAAGAAGGTTGCCCGCCAGATGGCTCTCGATGAGGGCATCCGGATGGACGGCCGCGGCCTTACGGAACTCCGCCAGATCTCGGTCGACGTCGGCGTCCTGCCGCGCGCCCATGGGTCGGGCCTGTTCACCCGTGGTGAGACCCAGGTCCTGACAGTGGCGACGCTCGGCTCCTCGTCGGACGTCCAGCGGATTGACACGATCAGCCCGAAGACCGAGAAGAAGTACATCCACCACTACAACTTCCCGCCCTACTCCACGGGCGAGAACAAGCCGATGCGTGGCCCGAGCCGTCGCGACATCGGGCACGGGAACCTGGCCGAGCGGGCCCTCATCCCCGTGCTCCCGACGCACGAGGACTTCCCGTACGTCATCCGGCTGGTGTCCGAATGCCTGTCGTCCAACGGTTCGACATCGATGGCCTCGACCTGCGGCTCGACGCTCGCGCTCATGGACGCCGGCGTGCCGATCTCGGCCCCGGTGGCCGGCGCGGCCATGGGCTTGATCAGCGAGCCGGACGGCCGGTTCGTGGTCCTGACCGACATCCTCGGCAAGGAGGACTCGGTTGGTGACATGGACTTCAAGGTGACCGGTACGCGGGACGGCATCACCGCCCTGCAGATGGACATCAAGGTCCAGGGCATCAACGAGGCGATCATCCGTGGTGGACTCAAGCAGGCCCTTGCGGCTCGCCTCGAGATCCTCGACAAGATGACCGAAGTCATGCCCGAGACCCGTGGCCAGATGAGCGACTTCGCGCCGCGCATCACCACGATCAAGATCAACCCCGAGAAGATCCGCGAGATCATCGGGAAGGGCGGATCAATGATCCGCAAGATCCAGGAAGAGACCCAGACCGAGATCAACGTCGAGGACGACGGTACCGTCGAGATCGCCGCCGTGAGCGGCGAGAACGCACGGAAGGCGATCCAGTGGATCGAAAGCCTCACTCGTGAGGTCGAAGTCGGCGCCCTATACCTCGGCAAGGTCACCCGGATCATGGGCTTCGGCGCCTTCGTGGAGATCCTCCCGGGCAAGGAGGGCCTCGTCCGGATCGGCGAGCTCGCCGACTACCACGTGCCGACCGTCGAAGACGTCGTGAGCGTCGGAGACGAGGTCATGGTCGTCGTGATCGAGGTGGACCGCCAGGGGCGAGTCAACCTGTCCCGCAAGGCAGCCATGCAGCGGCACCTGGCAAAGGATCCTGCCTGACCCTGGTTCGAACCTGGGATCCGGGCGTCGCCGACGGTGGCGTCCGGATCACCTCAGACGCAGCCGAGCTCGGTCGCCGACGGTGGCGTCCGGATCACCTCAGACGCAGCCGAGCTCGTCGCGGCTGAATGAACGATGGTCGCGCAGCCGAGCCGTAGATCGTCGCTGAGCCGCAGCTCGTCGCGTGGCCGCAGCTCGTCGCGAAGCCGTAGATCGTCGCGTGGCCGCAGCTCCAGGGGCTACGTCGAATGATCGTGTCGGAGCCCGACGCCACGACATCAATCGGACGGCGCAGTTTCAGCCGCCCACCAACCGGAGCGCTGGTTGGAATCAAGGAATAGCCAGCACCCGCGTAAATTCGCCACCTACGATCCCCGGTCGTGGAAGGTGCGATTCCGTCAGTTCTGGCACCTCGAAGAACCAGACGCGAGCCCGCGACGAGCAGTCCGGGCTTGTCCAGCAGCCTCAAACGGCACTTACCACGAGCCCCGATCGTATCCGGGGCAACCTTCGCACTTGTCAGCCGATACCACGATCCCGGATCGTATTTGGGAACACGGCCGGGCAGGGCATTGGGCTTCAGGGCTTGTGGCTATGCGGCCGGACAGGGAACGGCGTCGAATTCTAGCGATCCGGACCTGGAATGACCCGCTGCTATACTCGGCTCGTGCCCGGCTGATCAGAATCCCCGCGGAGCCATGCCCGGATGAGCGACCGAATTCCCCTCACCGTCGCGGTCGTCGGCGCCACCGGCGTCGTCGGTCGAACGATGGTCCAGGTCCTTGCTGAACGGAACTTCCCGATCGGCGAGTTGCGATTGCTCGCCTCCGGCCGATCGGCCGGGCGCATGGTTTCGGCGGCGGGCCGGACCATCGAAGTGCTCGAGGCCACGCCCGAGTCATTCGAGGGCGTCGACATCGCGCTGTTCAGCGCCGGTGGCGACATTTCGGCGGAGCTCGCGCCGCGGGCCGCTTCGCGCGGCGCAACGGTGATCGACAACTCCTCCGCCTGGCGCATGGATCCGTCGGTACCGCTCGTCGTGAGCCAGGTCAATCCCGAGGATCTTGCCTGGCATGAGGGCATCATCGCCAACCCGAATTGTTCGACCATGCAGCTCGCGCCTATCCTCATGGCCCTGCGCGATGCCGTCGGACTCGAGCGCGTGGTCGTCGATACCTATCAGTCCGTGTCCGGCACCGGCGCGGACGCGCTAGTGGAGCTCGATGGGCAGGTACGTGCGCATGTCGGCGGCGAGCCGATGGAATCGTCGGTCTATCCACACCCGATCGCGTTCAATGCGCTCCCGGAGATCGACGTCTTCCTGCCGGACGGTTCCACGAAGGAAGAGTGGAAGGTCGTGGCGGAGAGCCGCAAGATCCTGCACCTACCGGACCTGCGGGTCGCCTGCACGGCTGTACGCATCCCGGTTTTCGTCAGCCACTCGGAAGCGGTCCACGTCGAGACATCTCGGCCGATCGATCCCGAGCGTGCCCGGGCGCTGTTCGCCTCGGTGCCGGGGGTGATCGTCGAGGACGATCCTGGCCAGCACTTATACCCGCTCGCGACTCGGGCCGCCGGGCGCGATGAAATCTTCGTCGGGCGCGTCCGGCAAGATGCGTCCATCGAGGGCGCGCGCGGCCTGTCGTTGTGGGTCGTCTCGGACAACCTGCGCAAGGGTGCCGCGACCAACGCCGTCGAGCTCGCCGAGGTCCTCATTGCGCGAGGATGGGTACGCGCCGCCGCCCGACGTGCTGCCAGCGGGGCGCACGCGTGACCTCAACCGAGCGCCGCGCAGCGCTCGCGGCCATCGCCACCGAGGTGACGGCCTGTACCCGCTGCCGACTCCACCCCGGCCGGATCCAGGCCGTGCCCGGAGAGGGCCATCCCGATACCGAGGTCGTCTTCGTTGGCGAGGGACCGGGCCAGAACGAGGATCGGGTTGGTCGGCCGTTCGTAGGTCGTGCCGGCGACCTCCTCGTCCGGATGCTCGGTACGGTCGGCTGGCAGCGCGACGAGGTGTTCATAACGAACGTCGTCAAGTGTCGCCCGCCCGATAATCGCGATCCCGAGCCTGATGAGATCGAGGCCTGCCGCCCGTATCTCGAGCGCCAGTTGGCGGTCATCGATCCGGCACTCATCGTGACGCTCGGCCGGCATTCGATGGGCCGGTTCATTCCCGGTGCCAAAATCAGCCAGATCCACGGCACGACCCATCCGGTCGATCCTGCCACGGGCGCCACATCGGCGCTGGTCTTCGCCATGTACCACCCGGCCGCTGCACTCCGCTCGTCCGAAGTCGAACGCCAGAGCTTCGAGGACGCGGCGGGGATCCCCGCCGCCCTTCTGGAAGCCCGTCGAACCCGTAGCGAGCGTGCGCCCATGGCGGCGTCGCCCAACGCCGCTGAGCCGAACGCCGCCGCGCCGATTGTAGCGTCGCCGAGCGCCGCAGAGCCGATCGCCGCCGAGCGGAGCGCCGCCGAGCGGAGCGCCGCCGACCCGAACGGCGCCGAGTCGAACGCCGCCGATGCGGGTGCGATCACCACCGTGGCCGCGTCGCCGAGCGCCGCAGCCACACCTCTGACCGCCGGCTCCGTGCCGGCACGATCCCTTGAATCAATCACCATGAACTCGGCGCCCGAGGCGCCGACCCTATTCTGAACGGACCACTCACCATGCCCAAACGCGCCAAACCAGAACCCGAAGGCACGCCGCTCCGCATCATCCCGCTCGGTGGGGTGGGGGAGATCGGCAAGAACATGTACGTCTTCGAGTACGGCGATGACATCGTCGTCATCGACTGCGGCCTCATGTTCCCCGACGAGGAGATGTACGGCATCGACCTCGTCATTCCCGACATCACCTACCTCAAGGAACGCCGCGCGAACGTCAAGGCGTTCATCATCACCCACGCCCACGAGGACCACGTCGGCGCGCTGCCGTACGTCCTGCCCGAGTTCCCCGGCGTGCCGGTCTACGCATCGAAGCTCGCTCGCGGCTTGCTCGGCAACAAGATCAAGGAGCACAAGCTCCACAACAACCCGCTCGTGCCGCTCGAGCCCGGCGATGAGATCCAGATCGGCCCATTCGGCGTCGCGCCGTTTCGGATCGGCCATTCGATCCCGGATGCGATGGGGATCGCGCTTCGAACGCCGGTCGGGGTCGTCGTCCACACAGGCGACTTCAAATTCGACCACACACCAGTCGATGGACGGCTGTCCGACTTCCACATCCTCGCCCGGTTCGGCGAGGAGGGCGTCATCTGCCTGCTCTCTGACTCCACCCGAGCCGAGAACCCGGGCTACACCCCGTCCGAGCGGACGGTCGGCGAAGCGTTCCGCGAGATCATGGAGCCGCTCGACGGGCGGGTCATCGTGGCAACGTTCGCAAGCAACATCGCCCGCGTCCAGCAGGTCCTCGATGCCGCCAAGACGTTCGATCGCAAGGTCACCGTCATCGGGCGGTCGATGGAACAGAACTTCCGGATCGCCACCGACCTCGGGTACCTGACCCATGCCCCGGGGATGATCGTGCCGAAGGATCGGCTCAATGAGGTCCCTGACAACAAGCTCGTCATCTGCACCACCGGAGCTCAGGGCGAGCCGATGGCGGGCCTGGCACGGATGGCCAATCGAGACCATCGGTTCGTCGAGATCAAGACCGGTGACACCGTCATTGTCAGCGCGAGCCCGATCCCGGGCAACGAGGAATACGTCAGTCGAACGATTGACAACCTGTTCAAGGCCGGCGCCAATGTCTTCTACCACACGATCAAGCGCGCGCACGTGTCGGGTCACGCCAGCCAGGAGGAGCTGAAGCTGATGCTCGGACTCACAAAACCGAAACACTTCATCCCGATCCATGGGGAATTCCGGATGCAGGTCCAGCACGGGCGCCTCGCGATCGAGACCGGCGTCGAACCCGAGAACGTGTTCATTATCGAGAACGGCCAGCCGATCGAGTTCCTCGCCGACGGCACCGCCCGTCGGGCCACGCCGGTGACAGCCGGATATGTGTTCGTCGACGGGCTGTCGGTCGGCGATGTCGGGGAGATCGTGCTACGTGACCGGCGGGCCCTCGCCAACGATGGCATGTTCATGATCGTCGTGACCGTGGACAAGCAGACCGGCAACGTCATCGGGCGACCGGAGATCATCACCCGCGGCTTCATCCACGGACCCGAGCACGACCGCGTTGTCGAGGCGGCTGTCGAACGTGTCATCAAGTCGGTCCAGACCCCAGGCGACCACATCAGCGAGATCGCGCTCCTCAAGACCCAGATCAAGGAGGGCGTGTCCCGCTTCCTGTACGAGCAGACGAAGCGGCGACCGATGGTCTTCCCCGTGGTCGTCGAGGTCTGATCGTGGCCACCCGTCGGCGATCGGCGCCTCGCCGCACCCGCCGCCGCTCCGGATTCTCGTTTCCGGCGTTCAACCTTCCGCCGATCAACCCGGAGGTCGCCCGATCGATCATCGGAATCGTCCTCCTGGTCCTCGGTGCCGTGACGCTCATCGCCCTCGTCCTGCCCGGGCAGGGACGGCTGACGGACTGGTGGATCGGATCGGTCGGTCCGTGGTTCGGCAGCTTGCGCTGGCTCCTGCCCTTCCTCCTGCTGGGAGGCGGCTGGTACCTCGAGTGGGGCCCCGGGACGCGGCCGCAGTCAGGCTGGGGCGTCACGATCGCCGGGCTCACGCTGGCCTACGTCGCGCTCCTCGGCGCCGTCCAGATCACGGCCACCTGGAGTGGGGGACGGCTCGGGCGATTCTTCACCGACCTCCTCGTCGATCCGCTCACGGCCCCGGGCGCGTTCGTGCTTCTCGTGGCCGTGGCCGCCGTGGGCGTGATGTTGGCCTTCAACCTGCCGTTGCGTGACCTCGTCCGGCCGGGTACGCGAGTGGCCCGCTGGCTTGGTACGACCGTCTCCGCCTCCATGCAGCGCGACGCACGACCCAGCACGACGGGAATCGATCAGGCCGCGCCCACCACGAGGGCAGAGCGGGCGGTCGCTGCCGGGATCGCGACGCGGGCCGGGCGAACCTCGATCTCGACGGCATCCTCGAGCGGACAGACCGGGATCTGGGGTGGCGATGATCCGGATCGCATTCCGGCCGGCGTTCCGTCGCAGGCACAGACCTCGAACACGTTCGCACCGCCGCGCTCGGCGATGGGCTCGGCTGCGACGTCGCCGACGGCGAACACGACGGCCCCCGCACTCCGTACCCTCCGCAATCCGGACGACATCACGGATGCGTCCGATTCGCCGCCGACGGTCGAACGGCGCGAGTACGTGCTCCCGCCACTCGAGCTGCTGGACGCCACGATCGTGCCGGTCGTGATCGGCAGCGACGACGCCCACCATCGGCGGAACGAGGAGATCATCGTCAAGAAGCTCGCGAGCTTCGATATTCCTGCGCAGATCATCGGCCGCAACGCCGGCCCCGTCGTGACCCAGTACGAGGTGCAGCCGGCTCCGCACATCAAGGTCAGCCGGATCGAGGGCCTCGCCGACGACCTGGCCATGGCCCTTGCCGCGCGATCGCTCCGGATCGAGGCACCGATCCCCGGCAAAAGCGCGGTCGGCATCGAGGTCCCGAACGAGGATTTCAACGTCGTCACGCTCCGCGGCATCCTCGAATCGGTCGACTTCACGAGCAACGCGACGTCGCGCCTGACCTTCGCTCTCGGCCGAGACGTGGCCGGCCGGGCCCAGGCCGTCGATCTCGCCAAGATGCCCCACCTGCTCATCGCCGGCGCCACCGGCTCCGGAAAGAGCGTGATGGTCAACGCGGTCATCACAAGCCTCTTGTGCAACTCGACGCCCGACGACGTGCGGATGATCCTGATGGACCTCAAGCGCGTCGAGCTCGCGTCCTACAACGGCCTGCCACACCTACTCGTGCCCGTCATCACCGAACCGGACCGGGCAAAGTCCGCCCTGAAGTGGGCGGTCAACGAGATGGAGGGCCGCTACCGGCGGTTCGCCGGGGCGACGGCCCGCAACATCCGCGGGTACAACGAGACCCGGGTCGACCCGGAAGACAAGATGCCGTACATCGTCATCGTCATCGACGAGCTGGCCGATCTCATGATGCGCGAGGGTAAGAATGTCGAAGATCCCATCGTCCGGCTGGCCCAGAAGGCCCGCGCGACCGGGATCCACATGGTCCTCGCAACGCAACGTCCGTCGGTCAACGTGGTGACCGGGTTGATCAAAGCGAATTTCCCGAGCCGGATTGCGTTCGCGATGGCCTCCCAGATCGATTCGCGGACGATCCTCGATTCACCCGGTGCCGAGGACTTGATCGGGCGCGGCGACATGCTCTATCAGCCATCCGACGCCCCGCGCCCGATGCGCCACCAGGGCGTGTTCGTGTCCGATGCCGAGATCGCCCGCGTGACCCAGCACTGGTTCGACCAGATTGACGATCCGCACTACGACATGGCGATCATCGAATCGGATGAGGATTCGACGGGCACGGCCGAACCGATCACCGACCAGGACGCAGACCGGCTCCTCCCGGACGCCATCGGCGTGATCCGGGAGTACGATCGAGCCTCGGCGTCGCTCCTGCAGCGACGCCTCAAGGTCGGCTACGCGCGGGCCGCGAGGATGATCGACCAGTTGCAGGAACGCGGGTATATCGGGGCGTTCGATGGCTCGAATGCACGCGTCGTGCTGCGTCGCGAGGAGCCGGACGCGGAAGATCACGGCGACCTCAGCGGAGACGAGTGAGCATGGGCACGAGGGACGAAGCGCGCCGCTCCCGCGCCACGCCGCGGCCGCTCGACCGAATTCCCGATCGTCTCACGCCCCACGCCGAGACGACGCCGTCCCTCCCGGATCGCCTCGCGAGCGCCCGTGAGCGCAAGGGGGTCGACCTCCTCCGCGCCGAGCGCGACACCAAGATCCGTGCCCGGTACCTGGGAGCGCTGGAGCGTGGCGACTACCGGGACCTCCCGGGCGCCGTCTACACCAAGGGATTCCTTCGTAACTACGCGGTCTATCTGGGCCTCGATCCCGAGGACGTCCTCCGGCACTGGCGCCGTGAACGCGGTGATCTGACCCCGACCGAGGCCGTCGTGATCGCGCCGCGGACCATGGTCGAAGCGCCGCGGACCCTGACGTTCTCGCCGTCCGTGGTCGTCGCCGCGCTGATGACGTTCGGGGTCATCCTGTTCGGGTTCTACCTCGCCGTCCAACTGCTTCGATTCGCGAAGCCACCCGTGCTGTCGGTATCGAATCCAGTGACAGCGGTGGTCGACGTCGATGAATCCGCGACATCGTTCGTCCTCGCCGGCACGTCATCGCCGGGGGCCACCATCACGGTCTCGGTTCCCGGACAGGCCCAGCCGCGCCGGGTCACCGCGCTCTCCGACGGATCCTGGAGCGTCACCGTGGATCTGCGGCGGGGCACGAACCAGTTCGACATCAACGCCGTGGATCCCGAGACCGGCAAGGCGACCGAAACGCCCCAGCAGGTCATCATCAAGGTCCCGTACCTGGTCATCCAGGCCCCAACCCTGACAGTGACCCAGCCGCAGGACGGCGCGACTTACGAGAACGGTGCCATCCCGGTCGAGGGGATGACCTCGAACGCCAAGAGCGTGGTGGTGACTGCCACGTACCTGGGCCCGCCCGACGGATCCACGCCCGCACCGACGCCGACGCCGACCCCCGCTCCGACCCTTGCGCCGGGCGTGACGCCCGAGCCCGCCCCCGACGCCCATACCGTCGCGGTCGCCGATGACGGCACATTCACGACGCCACTCGAACTCATCGAAGGCCGCTGGTCCATCCAGGTGACGGCGACATCGCCGGAGGGCAAGACGACCTCGCTGACGCGATCAGTCACGGTGGCGTACACCGGCGTGAACCTGGCCGTTGCCATCGTGGGTGGGGACGCGTGGATCAAGGTATGGATCGATGGCGTGCTCGACCCGTCGATCTCCGCGAGCGGCAAGGTCTATTCGAAGGGGCGGACGCTCACGTTCACCGGCAAGACGTCGGTCGAAATTCGGACGGGGTCCTCCGGCTACACCCAGTTCACCCTCAATGGGGTGCCGCTCGGGGCCCTCGGGAAGCCCGGCATCCCGGAGACGTGGCTCTTCCAGCCGCCGTCTGCCCCGACGTTGACGCAGCACCGCTGATCGAGATGGCTGATCCGGAGCTCCTCGCGCTCGCCGAGCGGTTGCAGGGTCTCTGCATCGGTCGAGAGATGACCGTGGCCACCGCCGAATCCTGCACGGGCGGCCTCCTGGCCGCGGTCATCACCGACGTCCCCGGTTCGTCCGCCTACTTCCGCGGTTCGGTCGTCGCGTATGCCGACGCGACCAAGGTCGCACTCCTCGACGTCCCGGGAGCCACGCTCGAGGCGCATGGCGCCGTCAGTGCCCAGACGGCCCGGGCCATGGCCATCGGCATCCGGCTGCGCCTCGGCGTGTCGATGGCGGTCTCCGTGACCGGAATTTCCGGCCCCGATGGCGGCTCGGACGAGAAACCTGTCGGATTGACGTACATCGGTCTGGCCGATGAGGGCGCCAGCGATGTCCGACGCCATACCTGGACAGGGGATCGGGCCGCGAACCGGCACGAGAGCGTCCGGACAGCCCTTCGGTGGCTGATCGAACGGGCGGAGACACCGGCGCCGGGCGAGGGCCCGTGACCCGCACCGCTGCCGAGATCGGCGCCGGGCTTGCCCCCATCCGGACGGCGCGGTTGATCGAACCGGGAGAGCGCATGCACATCGTTGGTATTGCCGGCGCCGGCGCCTCCGGCGCGGCCCTGCTGGCTCATGCGGCCGGTGCCGTGGTCTCCGGGTGCGATGCAGGTGGTCCGTCACCTTACTCCGCAGCCGTCATCCGGGCGGGGATCCCGGTCGACTGGCGGCATGACGCCGCGCACATCGGCGGCGCCAACCACCCGACCCGACTCGCCGTGACGAAGGCCTTGACCGCGACGGCGCCAGACCATCCGGAGCTGGAGGCAGCCCGTCGGGCGGGACTGGTCATCGAGCCGTGGCAGCAGATCGTGGCGGATGCGGCTGCCGGCCGCCGACTCGTGGCGATCGCCGGAACGCACGGCAAAAGCACCACCAGCGGCTGGCTGGTGCACCTCCTGGCGCATGCCGGGTTCGATCCGTCAGCCTTCGTCGGGGCGCTGCTCCCTGGTTCCGTGACGCATCACGGGCCCGCGACCGCGCGCATCGGTCTTGGTCCTGCGTTCGTGGTCGAGGCCGACGAATACGCCGGCAACTTCGATGCGTACCGTCCGGATGTCGCCGTCCTCACGAGCATCGAGTGGGATCATCCGGATGTCTTTGCTGATCTGGCCGCGGTCGAGGCGTCGTTCGGGGCATGGGTCAGTGCGATACCGGCAGGGGGCACGCTGATAGCGAACATCGGCGATCCGGGCGTCGCCGGCCTCCTCGGGAAC
Source organism: Chloroflexota bacterium (assembly GCA_043743315.1). Classification (GTDB taxonomy): domain Bacteria; phylum Chloroflexota; class Limnocylindria; order Limnocylindrales; family CSP1-4; genus UBA5189. The sequence goes on from JAYTWS010000176.1 coordinate 40,881, forward strand.
CTCGCCAGGGCGCTTCCCCTGCGCTTGATCGCGTACGCCGTGTCCGACGCGCCACCCGGTCGATCTGGGTATCAGCGCGGCATTGCCGAGCAATACGCGACGGCTGTCGGTCCCGCCGAGGCGATCCTCGGCCGTGTGATCCGGGCAGCGCCGACGGGAACGACCGTGGAGATCAGCGGCGTGGACGCCATCGTCGGCCCCGTACGCGTGGAGTTGCCGACGGCCGGGCAGCACAACGTCGCCAACGCGCTCGGCGTCGCGGGAGCAGCGCTCGCCCTCGAGGTCGATCCGGCTTCTATCGCTTCCGGCCTCGAGACCTTCGACGGCATCGGGCGTCGGCTGGAGCGGAAGGGCGAGGTCGCGGGTGTCGTGGTGTATGACGATTACGGGCACCACCCGACCGCCATCCGGGCGACGCTGGCTGCTGTGCGCCAGCGGGAACCGGGCCGGCGCCTGTGGGCCGTGTATGAGCCGCTGACGTTTCACCGGACCGCCGCCCTGCTCCCTGCGTTCGCTACCGCCCTCGCCGAGGCAGATGCTGTCCTGATCGCCGACATCTGGCCCGGCCGCGACACCGATACCACCGTCACCTCGCCCGACGAGCTGGCCTCGGCCGTCCGCCGACTGCGGCCGGAAGTGCCGGTTGCCGCCTCCGGGTCCGTGGATCGGACCGCCGAGCGGCTGGCCCGCGAGGTCACAGCCGGCGACGTGGTCCTCGTGATGGGCGGAGGTCGTAGCTACCGCATCGGGGAGCAGCTCATCGAGCGGCTCGGGCAGAACCGCTCGTGACCGCCCTGGATCATGCGAGGGCTGCGGACCTCCTCGACCGGCTGGCGGAGGTTCGGGCGTCATTCGATGGCGATGCCTGGGTGGAGCTCTTCACTCCCGACATCCGATGGCACTCGAACCCGTTTGACGAGCCGCACGTCGGCCACAACGCCATGCGGGCCGTACTGCTCGAGGCCTCCCGACGCGAAGAACAGGTAGAGTGCACGTTCGAACGCCACTGGGTCGTGCCGCCGACGATCCTGGCACCATGGCATGGAAGCCATGTGGACCGCGGGCATCGGACCCGCGTGCGCACGGCCGGGTTCGTGGCTCTCGAGCTCGCGTCCGACGAGCGCATTCGGATCGCCCGGTGGTGGCCGGCAGGAACGACAACTTCGATCGAGTAAGGAGGCCGCGCACCGATGGCAGGAGATGTCTCCTTCGACGTCGTCAGTGAATTCGATGTCATGGAATTGCGTAACGCTCTGGACCAGGTCCGGCGCGAAGTTGGGCAGCGCTACGACTTCAAGGGCGCGACCGTCGAGATCGAACAGTCACCGACCGAGGTGACGGTCGTCACGGATACGGATTTCCGCGCCGGTGCGGTCAAGGACCTGATCGAATCGAAGGCGGTCCGACGTAATCTGTCACTCAAGATCTTCGACTGGGGCAAGGTCGAGCCGATCGGCGGCAACCGGGTGCGTCAGAAGGTGACCCTTCGGCAGGGTCTGACCGACGAGTTGGCCAAGAAGCTGGCGCGCCTCATTCGCGAGGAGTTCCCGAAGGTCAAGTCGCAGATCCAGGGCGACGCGCTGCGGGTCTCCGGCAAGAACAAGGACGACCTCCAGCGGGTGATCACGCGATTCCGGGATCTCGACGAGGTCGTTCCCCTCCAGTTTCAGAACTACCGGTAGCGGCCGATGATGCCTGGGGCTCGGTTCAGCCGGGTGATCGTCGGCCTTGTGGCGACGGTCCTGATCCTCAGCATGCTCCTCGGTGCGCTCCCGGCGCCCGGGATCTGATGGAACCCACCGAGCCGGACATGCTGGGCGCCACCTCGGTCTCGGAGCTGCCGGACGCCATAGCCAACGTGGCGGACGTTGCGTCGGCCCCGCCGGACGCGGAACCTGAAACGCCGAAGGCGGCGGTGCCGACGCCAGAAGCCACACCCGAACTTGCCGAGATGACGGACCCTGGCGATCGCCTGCCTGATGCCCCCGTCGACGCGCCAGTCACGGTCGGCCGGATGATCGCCGACGCGCTACGGCGGGCGGGCGTTCGGTGGGCGTTCATGGTCCCGGGCGAGAGCTTCCTCGGTTTGATCGACGGGCTCATCGGGGCAGGCATCCACGTCGTGGCAGCACGTCATGAGGGTGCGGCCGCATTCATGGCCGAGGCCCATGCGCAGCTGACCGGCCGGCCGGCCGCATGCCTCGGCACCCGTGCGGTCGGCGCCGCGAACCTCTCGATCGGCATCCATACGGCGACCGCCGATTCCAGTCCCATGTTCGCCCTGATCGGGCAGGTGGAACGAGGTTCGCGAGGCCGCGAAGGGTTCCAGGAGGTCGACCTGGCGACCACGATCGGCGGACTCGCCAAGTGGGCCGCGGAACCTCGCGATGTGGAGGGCGCAGTCGCCGCGACGGCGCGCGCAATCAGCGAAGCTGTGTCCGGGCGCCCCGGACCGGTGGTCCTGGCCCTATCCGAGGATCTCCTTGATGCCCATGTTCCGAACGGCCTCGTTCCGGACGTTCCGCGCGCGACGCCGCGTCGTCCCGAGGATGACGAGGTTGCCGCCGTGCTTCATCTGCTCGCGAACGCAAGGGATCCGGTGATCCTCGCGGGTGGGGGCGTGCTCCGCGCTCGTACTTCCAATGACCTCGTGCGTCTCGCCGAGCTATTGCGGGTTCCGGTGATCGCAGCATGGCGGCGCGGTGACGTCATCTCCAACGATCATCCCCTCTACCTCGGGATGACCGGGTACGGGGCTGCGCCCACGGTCCGGGAGCGCCTCGAGCGGGCGGACGCGATGCTCGTGATCGGGTGCCGTCTGAATGAGATCACCTCCTACGAGTGGTCGATTCCGAGCCCCTCGACACAGTGGGCGCACGTGGACATTGCACCGGAGCGGCCCGCGCGTGACCTGCCAGGTGCGACGATCCGGGTCGAATCGGACGCGAAGCTGTTCCTGCGCGCGGCTGTGGCCCGTTTGGAACGCGGCGCCGTGCTCGACGCGGCGAGTACCGATGTGCGCGTGGGTCGCAACGCGGACGATCGCGCCGCCTGGGAAGCGTCAACGGTCATCGACGCCCATCCCTGGTCCGGACCGGGCATCCACCCCGGTCGTGTCGTGATGGCTCTTCGGTCCGCACTCCCGGAGGACACGATCCTGACGACCGATGCCGGCAGCTTCGGGAGCTGGGTCGCGCGAGGGTTTCGCTTCCGGCGACCTGGCACATTCCTCGGGCCGACATCTGGCGCCATGGGCTATGGGCTTCCCGCGGCGATTGCCGCTGGTCTCGTCCATCGCGATCGTGCGGTGGTGGCCGTGGTCGGGGACGGGGGTCTGGGAATGACCGTCGCGGAATTAGAGACGGCGGTTCGGCATGGGCTGCGTACGGTGGTCCTGTGCTTCGACAACGAGCAGTACGGGATGATCCGGACCCATCAGGACCGTCGAGTCGAGGGTTCTGCCGCAGGGACGGATCTCGGCCCGGTGGACTGGGCGGCGGTCGCTCGCGGATTCGGGGCGAACGGCGTGCGAGTCGAGACGGACGACGCGTTCGGACCCGCTCTCCAGGCGGCCCTGGTGGCCGATCGCCCGACGGTGATCCACCTCCTGATGGATCGACGATGGACCGGGGTCGACGCGCGACCCTGATCGCCTGGACAGCGTTCCTGCAGAAGCTCCTCATCCGCGGTTCCCCGACTTGCTAGCATGCCCGGGTCGATCCGGGCAGCGGAGTTTGTGGTGAGTGAGCGTCCCGACCCCTATACGATTCTGGGCGTGTCGCCGGATGCCGCGCCGGCCGCGATCCGCAAGGCCTATCACGATCGAGCGCGAGCGACCCATCCCGACCTCATCGGCGATTCGGGACTGGCGACCATGCGCAGCATCAATCTCGCCTGGGACACGCTCCGGGATCCTGTGCGCCGGGCAGCCTATGACACGTCCCGCCGCCTCGCGGGATTTGGCGGCCGGGATCATCCACGACAGCCCGACTGGACCGGTGCCGCCGGCCGTCCACCCGGCCGTCCATCCGGCAGCCGCGTTGGCTTCGGGCTGTACTCCGGATGGACCCTTGGCGAGATCGCCCGTCATGACAACGGCTACCTGATGTGGCTCGCCGATCGTCCTGAGGGCCGGCCGTTCTCGGCAGAAATCCGCGGCATCCTCGAGGCCATGCGACCCGCCGCGCCCGACCTGGACCGCACCAAGCCGCGCTGGCGCCGCTGACCGACCAGTCGCCCAACGGCGCGTCGGCCTGGCGACGCAGCTCGTGGGTGGGCTCGAGGCGGGGCTTCTTGCAGTCGGATGTCGGCGCGCGCGAGTCGTGGATGAGGGCGGACCGGGCAGCGCGGCGTTCTGGGCGGCCGTCGGGTATCGGCGGGACCAGGCCGGCTACCTCGCACGAAGCCTGAATCCGGAGCCGTCTGTCGATGGCGCATCGAGCGACGATGCGCTCGCCACGCGGGACCGATCCGACTGATCCGGGTCAGCGGCTCGTCAAGGGCGCGCGCCGAGCCAGTTGCTCGTCAGGGCATTGACCCCGGGTCTGCTGATCGTCAGGGCCGTGGCCCAGGTCCGCTGCGTGGACGTCGCTTCGGGGGATCGATGGCTGCCTTCGCCTGGGCGTCCTGGATCTGCTTGAAGACCTTGCCCATACCCGGTTTCATGAGCGCGCGTCGCTCGGCATCCAGATCCTGGTTTCGTCGTCGGATCCGGTCGGCCTCGCGTGGGTCAATGTCCTCGGACAACGGTCACCCGATCAGCCACGTCACGAGTACCGTGATCGAAGGCGTGAGCCGGTCGCATGACCCAGACGCTCTCGAGCAGGAAGAAATAGGCATGGCCTGCCACGGTTGCGAGGGAGGCGGCGATGTCGATCGGGTGCACCCCCGCAGCATAGACTGCATGCAAGCGCCGATGGCACGGACGCTGGTCGCGTCGGCGACCTACTGGGCGGCCTCAGTCGCGATGAACGCGCGACGCCCGATCAGCCGCCGGATACCGCAGGGATGATGTGGACCGTGGCGCTATCGGGCACCACCGTTTCGAGGCCGGCTCGACCGCCATCGACGTAGACATTGAGGTGCGTCCGCAGCACCGGCCCCGAGTCGACGAGACGGTTGCGGATCCCCGGGACCTGCTCATCCAGCCGGTCGATCACCTCGGCGACGGTTGCCCCCTTCACCTCGAACCGGCGCGCTGCCCCGGGAAAGAGCGCTGCGAGCGATCGGGGCAGGTGGACGTCGGTCAAGAGTGCGGGTCAGTCGAGGATGGCGGCGTCGACCGACCAGATCGGTGGCAGGTTGTCGGCCACGAGCTGCCACGAGCGGCCCTCGTCGTTGCTGCCGTAGAGCTGGCCGGTCGAGGTCCCGAAGTACACGCCGACCGGATCGAGCCCATCGACGGCCATCGCCTCACGCAGGACGCCGATGAAGGCGTCCTTCTGGGGCAGGCCCTCGCCGGATCGCGTCCACGAATCGCCGCCATCGTGGGTCCGCCACACCCCGGTGCTTCCGCCAGGCACATATCGACCCTGATCCGCTCCATTCAGTGGAATGGTCCAGACCGTCATCGGGTCGCGAGGGTGGGCGGCCATCGGGAACCCGAAATCAGACGGTAGCCCAGCGGTGATTTCGTCCCAGCTCTTGCCGCCGTTGAGGGATCGATAGACGCCGCAATGGTTCTGCTGGTACAGGTGCTCGCCGCCATCGGCCGCCATGACGAGCTTGTGGACGCACTGGCCGTACTCGGGGTACCGATCCGGCGAGAATTCAGCCCGGACGCCACGGTTCCTGGTTTCCCACGTCGCCCCGCCGTCCCGCGTCTCGAACGCACCGACGGACGAGATCCCGACCCACACGCGCTCGGGATCAGCCCGATGGGGGACGATGGAATGCAGTATCAGGCCGCCGGCGCCGCCGACCCACTCGGGTCGCGTCGGGTGGTTCGTCAACCCTTCGATGTGCTCCCAGGTCGCACCGTTGTCGCGGCTGCGGAAGAGCCCGGCAGGCTCGACGCCGGCATAGATCACGCCTTCGGCGGCCGTGAC
>JAYTWS010000177.1:0-10796 GCA_043743315.1 Chloroflexota bacterium
CGGGAACCTTTCGAACGTCCCGGGCGTACCATCCAGCGACGCCGTGCGCCCCTCTCGATGTCCGGGCGCCAACCCAATCTGAGGGAGACGCATGACGAAGATCCAGGAGACGGGCGACAAGGTGATCGCCAACGTCGAGCGCGTGATCATCGGCAAACACCGCGAGGTCCGGTTCGCTCTCGTGGCGCTCCTGTGTCGCGGCCACCTCCTGATCGAGGACGTGCCGGGGACCGGCAAGACGGTCCTTGCCAAGGCCATTGCGAAGAGCCTGGGATGCTCGTTCCGGCGCATCCAGTTCACGCCGGATCTGCTGCCGTCCGATGTGACCGGCATGTCCATCTACAACCAGAAGACCCAGGAGTTCGAATTCCGGCCGGGGCCGATCATCAGCCACGTCGTGCTCGCCGACGAGATCAACCGGGCCACGCCCAAGACCCAGTCGTCGCTCCTCGAGTGCATGGAGGAACGGCAGGCAACGGTCGATGGGACGACCTGGCCGATGCCCGATCCGTTCCTGGTCATCGCGACGCAGAACCCGATCGAATACGAAGGTACGTTCGCGCTGCCCGAAGCGCAGCTCGACCGCTTCATGCTCCGCATCCGCCTTGGCTATCCGGAACTGGTCGAGGAGATCCTGATCCTCGATGAGCAGAAGCGGACGCATCCGATCGACGACCTCGAGGAGGTCCTGCCGGTCGAAGATCTGCGCGAGCTGCAGGCCGCCGTCCGCGAGGTCTACGTCGACCCGTCCGTGGCCGATTACATCGTTCGCCTGGTGAGCGCCACCCGGAGCCACCCGGACGTCTATCTCGGGGCGTCACCCCGCGGCTCGATCGCGCTGTACCGGGCTGGGCAGGCGCTGGCGGGCCTGCTGGGCCGCGACTACGTCCTGCCCGATGACATCAAGGCCCTGGCCGAGTCAGCCCTGGCCCATCGACTGATCATCAAGACGAGCTCGTCGATCCACGACATCCAGGCGGCCCAGGTGATCGCCGAGTTGCTCGATTCGACCCCGGTGGACGGCGTCACGCCCACGGGCTCAGGTGGGACCCGCGGAGGTCCGCGCGAGGTCACCGCCCAGGTCCGCGCCGAGGCCTGAGCAGGTCGAGCGAGCAGGAACCAACGTCATGCTGCGACGGCTCCAGCTCCTGGTCATCGCCGCGATCCTCGTGGTCGCGGCCTTCTCGACGGGCTGGGAGTTCCTGTTCTACCTCGTCTATCTGGCGATCTTCGTGGTCGGTGGCTCGTACGTCCTCACCCGTCTGGGCCTGACCGACCTCGAGGCCGGGTACGCCGTGAACCAGCTGTCCGGGCACGTCGGCGATCGGCTCAAGGTCACGTATACGGTCCGCAACACCAGCCGCATCCCCAAGCCATGGCTGGAGATCCATAACGCGACCTCGCTGCCGGCCGGGCTACCCGGCCGAGCCCTCAGCCTCGGGGCACGGACCGAGCGGTCGTGGCTCGTGCGCACGCCGCTGACGCGACGCGGCCATTTCCGGATCGAGCCGCTGCAAATTCGGACCGGCGATCCGTTCGGCCTGTTCGAGTCGAGCGCGTCGGTTGGGGCGGGCGTAACCGCCGTCGTCTACCCCAAGGTCGACGTGCTGCCGCTCTGGAAGCTCCCGGCCGCCAACGTCGATGGGAGCCATGCGATGCCTGAGCGAACCCTCCAGACGTCACCCCTGGCGACCACGGTCCGCCCGTGGGCCCCAGGTGACGCGTTCAATCGAATCCATTGGAAGTCAACGGCCCGCCACGGCGAGATCCAGGTCAAGGAGTTCGAGCTCGAGCAGACCGCCGACGCCTGGATCGTGCTCGACCTCGAGCACGCGTCGCAGGCCGGGTCCGGGGACGACTCGACCGTCGAAATCGGCGTCCGGGCCGCCGCGTCGGTCGCCGACAAGGCCATTCGCGAGAACCGGGCGGTCGGGCTGACGGTCAACGCCCACCGCCTCGCCCAGCTCCAACCGGATCGCGGACCCCGGCAGCAGCTCAAGATCATGCAGCTCCTCGCGGCTGTCGACGGGGATGGCGCCCGCCCGCTGTCGGAGGGGCTCATCGCGACGATTCCCAGAATCCGGCGCGGGATGACGGCGGTCGTCATCACGCCGTCTCTGGACGTCGCCTGGGTGCGTCCGCTGGCCGCGTTACGCTCCCGTGGCGTGGGTTCTGTTGCGATCACGTTCGATGTGAACGCGTTCGAGCAGTGGGATCATGACGAGGCCCGACGGCGCGCCGGCCTGCCGCCCGCCGGCCCGGACGCCGACGCCGACGCCATGCTCGCCAAGCGGATCCGTGGCCTCCGCCACGCCCTGTCCGAATTCGACGTGGCTGTGCACGTGCTTCGGCCGGGAGGCTCCATGGCGGAGATGTTGGCCGGATGACCGACGTTCGGATGGCGATCGACGCGCGCGGCCAGGGGTCCCGGCTCCGGCGCGCGCTTCGTGGGCCGGCCGAAGGCTGGGCGACGATCGGGGCGATCGCCCTCATCGTCGTGTCGCTTGCCTGGTCGATCGATGACGCGAAGTGGGTTCGTGGGATCGGGCCATTCACCGACTTCCTGCCCCTGGTTGGCATCGCCGGGGTGGCGTTCGGCCTCGGCGGCGCGAAGCTCGGCTGGGGGCGATGGACCACGCATTTCCTCGGGATTGCCTTCGCAGCGATCATCATTCCGATCATCGCCGGAGGGATCGTGCTCGGCGATACGGTCCATGGCTTCGGGCTGGCTGCCATGGCCGCGCGGTATCGCGAGGCGGCAGCGGTCATCGGGCGTGTCTGGTACGACCTCGCGGTCCTTGGCCTTCCCCTGACCCCCCAGTACGGGCACTACCTGATTGCCCTCGGGGCTATCGTGTGGGCCGCGGGCCAGTTCCTCGCCTACGCGGTCGTCGGCCATCGGCGCCCGCTCGACGCGATCATCGCGACGGGCCTCGTTCTCATCGGCAACATGGCCCTGACGCGGAATCCACAACTGCATCTCATCGTGCTCTTCTCGCTTGGCGCCCTCGTGCTCCTCGCGCGATCGCACGCGGCCGAGGAAGGTGCGACGTGGATCCGCCGCCGGATCGGTGACCCGGCATCGGTCACGGGGCTCTACCTGCGAGGGGGCGCCGTGTTCATTGCCGCGGCGATCGTCGGCTCGCTCTTCCTGACCGCGACCGCGTCGTCGTCACCGCTCCAGGGTGCCTGGAAGAACGTACCGGGAACCCTGGTCACGGTCTCGCAATGGCTCCAGCGTTACCTGCCCCTTGGCGGCGAATCACGGAACCCGGGGGTCGTCATCTTCGGCGAGAACTCGGCGATCACCGGCGCCTGGTCCCAGGAGTCGGGTACCGCCTTCATCGCCCACCTGCCGGCATCGGAGGCCGAGCGGTTCAAGTGGCGTGTCAGCACCTATGCTCAGTACAACTTCACGTCCTGGAGCTTCGGCAGGACCGCGTCCATCGATCGAGCGGCACGTGACCCGTTGCTGGCGGGGGCCGCCGATGACCCGTCGGCGCTCGAGGGTCGACGGGAGGTGCGAGTCGAGATCGAGCCCGTGTCCCTCGCGAGCAACTACGTGGTGAGTCCCCAGTCGATCCTGTGGGTCGATCAGCCCAGCAAGGTCAGGGTGACCGGTACGTCCGAGTGGTTCGCCACGGTCGACATCGACGGTGCCGCCACGTACGCGGTGGCGGCCCTGGTCCCCGTCGAGGGCGACGTACCTGGTGGCATCACCGCTAATCGGCTCCGGGTCGCGAGCCGGGAGTACACGTCGGAAGTGAAGCGCTTGTTCCTCAACGTGCCCGATGGTGCGCTCGGTCCGCGCGCGCTCGCCATCCTCGAGACCGTGCTGGCGGGCAGCGCCGCCAACCCGTACGACATCGCGCTCAATCTCCAGAACTATCTGCTCGATCCGGCGAATTTCTCCTACCAGGCGGACATCCAGGACGAGATCCAGGCGAGCTGTGGCGGCTTGTCGTCGGTCGAGTGCTTCGCCACGATCCGGATCGGCTACTGCCAGTACTACGCCAGCACGATGGCGATGCTCCTGCGCAAGGCGGGGATTCCCACGAGGCTTGCCCAGGGCTTCCTCCCGCCAACGAAGCGCTCGGCGGATGGCACCGAGATCGTCGACAACAGCAGCGCGCACGCCTGGGTCGAGGTGCTCTTTCCGGGCTACGGCTGGGTTGATTTCGACCCGACCGGGGGTGGCGTGGGACAGCCGGTCGCGATCCCCTCCGGTGCTCCAGCTACGGCGACGCCGCGAACGTCCTTCAAACTGGTCACGAATCGGCCCGGTGACAGCGGGGACGACAACGGTCCCGGGCGGCGATCACCGGCCCCTGTTCCCGGCTCCACCGGCCCAACGGGACCGTCGAGCGGTCCGTACATCATCATCGCGATCCTGCTGGCGATCGGCGGCGCAGCCCTCGCGGCCATCGCGTGGCGCCGCGGGCCACGGCCGATGCATCCGGACCAGGCTTGGGGGTCCATCGCCCGCTGGGCGGCCCGACTTGGCGTCGGCCCACGTCCGTCGCAGACGGTGTTCGAGTTCGCCGGGACGCTCGGCGACGCGGTACCCACGGTCCGTCCCGAGCTGTCGACCGTGGCGCGGGCCAAGGTCGAGATTGCCTACGGGCGACGGGAGCTCGGCCCTGATCGCCTGCGCCTCGTGGCTGAGGCCCATCGCCGGCTACGGTTCGGGCTCCTGCGGCTGGCCCTTCGTCGGCGCCGGTTCGGGCCCCGACGACGCCGAGGCGGCAAGCCCTAGGTCGAGGCTGTTTGCGGCCGCCGCTACGTTCCGTGGCCGCGGAGGCCGATCAGGGACCCTCGAGCCCATGCCGCCGAGGGCGAAACCGCCGGACCCTCGGCTAGAGCGCTCCTGAGCCACTGCGCTGGGCGTCAAGGGCTCTGCGTCTCGCGATTTCCAGCGGCGCGAGATGGTCCGTCAGGTTGTGTGCGCGAAGCCGAGCGCGGCCGGCCCGGATCTCGACGACCGTGATGCCACACAGGGCGAACGGGAAGGCCCAGAACCGGGTCAGGGGCAGGTCGAGCAGGGCGAGCAGGGTCACCCGGAATACTCCGTCGTGGCCGACGATCAGCGTCCACGCCTCGGTTCCGGCCGCGGTTCCGTAGCCGAGGACCTGCGGACCGCGCGTGGACGACCCGGGGCCCTGGTCGGCCAGTGACGCGAGAGCGGCGCGCAGGGACGCTCGCGCTCGTTCATCCACCTCGGGCAGCGATTCCCCTTCGGGTGCCCAGGTTGCGAGGGGGTCGTGGCGCCAGCCGGCGAGGACGTCCCCCCAGCGTTCCTCGATCTCCGTGGTGCGGCGCCCTTCCCAGAGGCCCTGCCCGATCTCGAGGAACCCTGGGTCAGCCAGCAGCGTGGGGTCTGCCGTCCCCCCGGCGCGCGCCCTGAGCGCATCGGCGACGGCATTGGCGGTCGCGGTGGTTCGGGTCAGCGGCGAGTGGCGGATCTCGAGCGGCGGGCCCGAGGGGATCGGGAGGGCGGGCGCGGTCGACGGGTCGGCAATGCGCCCGGCAGCCAAAGCCGCCTGCTCGATGCCTTCCTCCGACAGCGGCGAATCTCCCTGGCCCTGGAATCGACCTTCGGCAACCCAGGCCGATTCGCCGTGCCGCAGCATCACGACCGTGGCGTCGAGGCCCTCGGGAATGAGCGCGTTGCTACCGCCGGGATCAACCCGGCCCTGATCAGCCGTCAACGGTCGCTTCCGAGCCGGATCGTCCACACGTCGATCAGGGCCTCGTGGTTGCGGATCAAGGTGGCGAGTGATTCGGGGACATCGTCGTCGAGGGCAAGGACCATCAGGGCATCGGCCCGTGGCGCCGTGCGCGCGACATGCATGGCCGAGATGTTCACGTCAGCTGCGCCGAGGAGCCCGCCGATGCGGCCGATCATGCCAGGCTGATCGTGGTGGTGCGTGATCAGCATGACCGAGCTCGGTTCCATGTCGAGCCGGTACTCGTTCAGGAGGACGAGGCGAGGTTCGCCGTTGGCGACGGTTCCGCCGACCGAGACGGTGCGACCGTCAACGACGCCCGACACCGTGACCAGCGCGCTGAATGACCCGGCATCGGGGCTGCGGCGTTCCACAACGGTGATCCCGCGGGCCTTGGCCAGAAACGACGCGTTGACCAGGTTGACGCGCTCCGTTGTGACTCGCTCCAGGAGTCCGCGCAGCAGCGCTGCCGTGATCGGCGCCGTCGGGTAGGCGGCGGGTTCGCCGGCGACATCGAGGGTCAGCGTCTTGACGCCCGCTCCGGCGAACTGGCCGAAGAACTGGCCGAGGATCTCGGCCAGCGGCAGGTACGGGCCGATTGCGCCCGCCGCCTCGGGCGGCAGGAGCGGCGCATTGACCGCATAGCGGGCGGCCCGACCGGCGAGAACATCGAGGACCTGGTCGGCGACCTCTTCGGCAACGGCGACCTGCGCCTCGGCCGTCGAAGCGCCGAGATGCGGCGTCAGGAGGGTGTTCGGCGCGTCGAGGAGCGGCGAGCCGGCGGGCGGCTCGGTCTCGAAGACATCAATGCCGGCCCCACCGAGATGGCCGCTGCGCAGCGCGTCGGCGACGGCTGCCTCATCGACGATGTCGCCGCGGGCGACGTTCAGGACGAACGCCCCGCGCCGCAACTGGGCGATGGCCTTCGCCCCAATGAGACCGCGCGTGGCTCTCGACAGCGGGACGTGGACCGTAATCGCGTCGGATCGATGGAGCAGGGTCTCGAGATCGACGAGCTCGACGCCGTGAAGGGCCGCCTGCTCCGCCGTCACGTAGGGATCCATGCCGAGGAGGTGCATCTCGAACCCTCGGGCCCGGTCGGCGATGGCCATCCCGATCTTCCCGAGCCCGACGATTCCCAGCGTCCGGCCTCGCAACTCGACGCCCTGGAACTGGGATCGCTTCCATTCGCCACGTCGGACGGAGGCATCGGCCGCCGCGACCTTCCGGGCGAGCCCGAGGAGGAGGGCGAGGGTGTGCTCGGCGGCGGCAATCGTGTTGCCGGTTGGCGCGTTGACGACGGTGATCCCGGCCCGTGTGGCCGCGTCCAGGTCCACGTTGTCGACACCGACTCCCGCCCGCCCGATGACCTGGAGGCGCGCGCCGGCGGCGATGACCGCCGCGTCGGCCTGCACCTGGCTCCGGACGATCAGCGCGTCGTACGCACCCACGATCGCGATCAGCCCGGCTGGGTCCAGACCGAATCGTTCATCGACGTCATGGGCGGCCCGAAGCAGGGCGACGCCCTCCGGCGCGATCGGCTCCGCGATCAGGATCCTCATACTCGAGCTGCGGCGCCTCGTCCGATGGCAACCGCCGCGCGCTGCGCGGCAGCGACGGCGGCCCCGACGTCGACCGACCGGCCCGAGGCGGCAAGGGCGTCCTCGAGCGTCGCGATCGTGCCGAGGATCTCGTCGAGGATCACCGACCCGAGGTGCCCGACCCGGAAGACCTTGCCGGCGAGCTTGCCCTGGCCACCGGCCACGACCACGCCGCGGCGCTTCACCTCGCCGTTGAATGCCTTCCACTCGAGCCCGTCCGGGATATGGGCTGCCGTGACAGTCATGGAGCGGTGGGCCGGATCGGCGAACAGGCTGAAACCGAGCGCTTCGAGTCCGGCCTGGGTGGCCGCGGCACACGCCTCATGTCGGGCGAAGACGCCCTCGGCTCCCTCGGCCGCCATCAGCCGCAGGCCCTCGTCGACCTGATAGACGACGGCAATCGCCGGTGTCCACGGCGTCTCGCCGTTTCGGGCGCTGTCCCGGTGCTTCCGGAGGTCGAAGTAGAACCGCGGCATGCGGGCGGTCTCCATAGCCGCCCATCCACGATCCGAGGCGGCGATCATCGCGAGTCCGGGCGCGGACATCCAGGCCTTCTGGGATCCCGTGACAACGAGGTCGCAGCCCCACGCGTCCATCTCGAACGGCACGGCCCCAAGACCCGAGACGCTGTCGACAAGGATCAACGTGTCCGGCGCGGTCGCTCGGACGGCCGCCGCGAGCGCCGAAATTGGGTTCATGACGCCGGTCGATGTCTCGTTGTGAGTCAGGAGCACGGCTCGGTAGTCGGCGGCGGGCAGACGTTCCCGGAGCTCCGAAGGGTCGGCTGCCCAGCCCCATTCCGCGTTGATCCGGTCGACGTTGGCCCCGTACGTCTCGGCGATCTTCGCGAATCGGTCCCCGAACGCACCGATCGACACCCCGAGGACCCGATCCCCGGGTGACAGGACGTTGACCACGGCCGCTTCCAGCCCGCCAGTCCCGGCGCTCGACACGATGGCGATATCGCCGGTCGTCCCGAAGTAGGGCTTCATGCCGTTCTGAATCCGCGCCAGCATGGCGGCGAATTCGGGACCGCGATGATTGATCATCTGGCGGCCACCGGCCTCGCGGACCGAGGGGGGCAGGGACGTTGGTCCGGGAATGCGAAGGTTGGGCTCGAATCTCGTCACGTCGGGATCTCCAGGCAGCTCGGCGATGCAGACGCGATCGTCGCATGCCTCGTCATCGGACGCTGCGGGCGTCGCAACGGTGGACGGATGCACGTCCATGAGGCCACCATGCGACCGATGTATGCCCGTCCGCGCCGCCCGCGACCTCGCCTTCTGCGCCGGTTGGGCGTGGTCGCCCTCATCGTGGTCGTCGGATCGTCCGGGGCCGTCGTCACGGACGCTTTCGGCGCCGGTGAGGTCTGGCAGAAGGTCCTCGATCGGGTCGACCGGTTCGCGGCCGGGCCGGTGCCGGACCGCCCCTCCATCGTCACCGTCGTCGTGACGCCGCCGCCGACGGCAACACCGACCGTTTCGGCCTCGATCGACCCGGGTGCGTCGGCGACGCCGACCCCACGCCCGACGCCGACTCGCGTCCCGGTGGATGTCCGGATCGATCGTGATCCCGCAGCGGTGTTCGCCCACGAGATCAGGGACACCTGGTGTTCGCCGGCGGGCGTCCAGATGACCCTTGCGGTCCTCGGCCTGGCCGATACATCGGACGCCTTTCAGCGCAAGCTCGCGAGCCGCGTTCACGAGTGGGAGAGCTACGCCGACAGCCACAATGGTGGCTGGGGACCCGCCGCGATGGCCGAGGCGCTGGCCGCGTATGGTGCACCGGGCTACGTCATCCGGGCCTACGCGACGCGCGAGCAGGCCCTTCACGATGCCGCCCTGGCGATCGAGGCGACCGAGGCGCCGGCGATCCTGCTCGCATGGCGTGGGGCGCACACCTGGGTGATGACCGGCTATCGAGCCGACGCCGACCCTGCGCTCTTTGCCGATGCCGTCGTGAGCGGCACCTACATCCTCGATCCCTGGTACCCGAACGATTCCCGCATCTGGGGCCCGTCGGATCCGGCCGGAACGTTCCAGGATGCCGCCGAGATGGTCCGGAACTTCCTGCCCTGGAAACGACCCGAGGGGAAGTACGCCGATCGAGACGGGCGGTTCATCGTCCTGATCCCAGCGCTGGGCCCGGGTCTCGGCCGCTAGTACGTCGGGCGAGCCAACTCGCCCTCAGGGTGCAAGCGGCGCATCCGCGCCGGCAGCGCCAGTCCGAGGATCACCACCTTCACCACTGCGCCCGCAGCGAAGCCGGCCGGAATCGCGAGGATCCCGAGGGGCGGCACCAGCGCGCTAGTGACACCCACGATCACACCGAGCGAGGCAAGGGAGGCTGCCACGGGCCAGAGCGTGTTGCGGGTCGCGTAGAACGCCCGGGCCAGCGGATGGGCGAGGGCATCGAACGGAACGGAGATCGCGAAGACGGTCAGCAGGGTTGTCGTCCGGAGCGCGGCCGCCTCGTCGAACGCTCCGCCCCCGAGGAGGACTCGAACCGCCGTGCCACCGATGATTGCCAGACCGAACGCGGCGAGTACCGACAGGACCCCGATCATCGCGACGTTCGTCTTCAGCGTCCTGGAGAACGCGATGCGGTCACCGACACCGGCGGCCGCGGACAGGGTCGGAAACACGGCCAGCGAGAACGCCACGCCGATCAGGCTGACCGGAACGCTCTGGAAGTTGCGGGCAAAGCTGATCGAGCTCACGGCGCCGTCGCCGAGCGTGGTCGCCAGCTGGGTGAAGAACAGGAAGATCAACGGCTCGACCGGATGCGCCACCATCTTCGGGATCATCAGCCGGACGAATTCGCGGACCTCGGCCGTCCGCAGCGCGAACGCCGGTCGCAGCCGGATCCGCGTTCGGCTGATGCCGATGATCCGGATCCCGAGATGGGCGCCGGCGCCTGCGACCGTTCCCAGTGCCGCCGACCGGATCCCGAGCGAGTCCCCGAACGTTGCGGTCCCGATCACGATCCCGGCGTTGTAGAGAATTGGCGCGAGTGCGTACCAGGCGAACCGCCGCTCCGCGATGAGCAGCTCGCCCAGCCCGATCGAGGCCGCGAACAGGCCTGGCGTGATGCACATCAATCGAAAGAGCTCGGTGTAGCGCTCGGCCTGCGCGCCCGTGAAGCCCGGAGCGATGAAGGCGGTGGTCACCGGCGCGATGACGAACAGCACGACCGAGACCGCGATCATCAGGGTCGTCGCGGCGGTCACGATGGTTCGACCGAAGAGCTCGGCCTCGGCCTGCGCCCGCCCGGCGAGACGGGCGTAGATGGGCACGAACGGCGCGGTCAGCCCGCTCGCGACGAGGACATCGAGGAGCAGCTCGGGCAGGACGAACGCGGCGTTGTAGGCATCGAGATCGGCGCCGGCGCCGAACGTCCGGGCAAACGCTCGATCACGGATGAGTCCGGTGATGTAGCTGGCCAGGGTCAGCGTGGTGAGGAGCAGCGC
>JAYTWS010000178.1:0-1589 GCA_043743315.1 Chloroflexota bacterium
CCGCCCCGGACCTTGCGCGAGATGAGCGGACTCAGGGTGTACCCGACCAGCCGATCCACGATCCTGCGGGCCTGCTGGGCATCGACGAGGTCGGTGTCGATGTCACGGGGATTCTGGAAGGCGGCCTCGATCGCGGACTTGGTGATCTCGGAGAAGGTCACTCGCCTGGTCTTGGCGGCCGGGACGCCGGCCGCTTCGGCGACGTGCCACGCGATCGCCTCGCCCTCGCGGTCGAGGTCTGTCGCGAGCCACACGAGATCCGACGACCTGGCCGCCTTCTGGATCGCGTCAACGTGCTTGCGACGGTCCTCGGCGACCACGTACTCGGGCACGAACCCGTGATCGACATCCACACCGAACTTGCCCTTGCCCGGGTTCTCGGGCAGGTCGCGGACGTGCCCGTACGACGCCAGGACGCGGTAATCGTCGCCAAGGTAGCGCTCGATCGTTCGCGCCTTGGCAGGAGATTCCACGATCACCAGGTGCTTCGGCATCGCCGGGAGTATAGCCACAGGCGCCAGCCGCGCCGTTATTCGACACCCGTTCGACGGGGCGTGGGCCTACGCCTCGCGGATTCGGCGCAGGAAGTCCTCGTCGATCTCGAGGTCGGCGTCGCCCGGATCGAGCGCCGGTCGGGCTGCGTCCGGCGACGTCGTATCGGTTCGGACCGGAGACGCATCCTCGCTCAGGATTTCGACGAAGCGAATGTGCTGGAATGGGAAGACGAAGGTCGAGGCGGACTGCTCGATGAAGACCGGCTTGCGGCCGTCCAGCGATCGCAGGTTCGTGCACACGAGGCTCGAATCGCCCGGTTGGGGTAGGGCGTGCAGGTCGGCGAGCATCGGCTGGTCGCCCTGGAGGTGGAGGATGGCCTTTCGGATCACGAGCCGTCGCTCAGCGCGGGTGATAGAAGTCGACGACGAGCCGGACCCGACCGCCGGAGACCCACACCCCGATCCCGGCGCGGTCGTACTTCGCATTCATGAGGTTCACGTAGTGGCCGCCGCTGTACGAGGACTCGCTCTGGAAGAACAGGTGTGATCCCAGGACGGCCGCGTACGGGTCGCCGCTCCGACAGCCCAGGTTCTCCGCCCAGACGTAGCTCGTATAACCGGCCGCCTTCAGCCGGTCCCCCGGCGTCCCGCCCGAGAAGTGCGAGCAGATGTTGTTGACCGCGAGCTTCTTGGCATATGGGCGCGAGACCTTCGTGGTGATCCCGGCGTCCTGCCACAGCGCCGCCACGTTCCGGCCGCCGGGACTCGAACACGAACCGGACGACGTGACGATCCCGCCGGTCCGCGTGCAGTTCATCAACTTGAGGTAGTACGCCTCGACGGCCGACCAGGTGCTCGAGCCGATGACGCCACCACCGGAGCCGCCGCTCGACCCGCCGCTCGACCCGCCGCTCGAGCCGGAACTCGCCCGGGCCGTCGTCGTGAACGTTGCCGAGACCGCCGAGGTCAGGGACAGGCCCGCGATCGAGGTGGCATCCGTACCGACACGCAGCACGACCTTCTGGCTGTAGCCCAGGTTCTTCGCCGGGTTGAACACGAGGACCCTGCCGCCCTCGGCCCAGCGGAACGATCCGG
>JAYTWS010000179.1:0-11546 GCA_043743315.1 Chloroflexota bacterium
GAGCCCGGGACCGACTACGGTGCGCTGATCCTGTTC
Organism: Chloroflexota bacterium; assembly: GCA_043743315.1. GTDB lineage: Bacteria > Chloroflexota > Limnocylindria > Limnocylindrales > CSP1-4 > UBA5189. The sequence continues at coordinate 37 of JAYTWS010000179.1, forward strand.
TCGTATCCCCTCCACCCGCCGGGTTCTCCGGAGCGGACCGAGGCGCGAATCGCCCACTGGCCGCGGATCACCTGCCCGGTCCTGCTGCTGTCCGGAGAATCCGATCCGTTTGCGAAGAGCGAGCTGCTTCGGGCTGCCGTTCCACTCCTCGGCGATGCCGAGCTGGTCACGTACCCGCGACTCGGCCACGGACTCCAGCCGGTCCTGGAGGACGTTCTGGATCGGGTGGCTGCGTTCCTTCGCGCCATCGACGGCTGACCCCGTCGGGGACATGATCCGCACCGTTCGCGTGGTCCGAAGGAGGCTGTTGCCGCACCTTGCGTGCGCGGCTATGCTCCGGGTTCGCCAAGCCTCTTGGAGGAGGACGTATTGCCCGACGTCTCCGGCCGACTTCGAACGGTCGCCGCCGCCTCACTTACCGCCCTGACGCTGCTCATGCTCGTCGTGCCGGGGATCACCCAGGCTGCTGATCCTCCTCGGATCACCCGGTTCATGGCTGCCCTCGGAGCCATCGAATCGAACGGGCGATACGACGCGGTCAACACGACCTCCGGCGCGATCGGCAAGTACCAGATCATGCCGGCCAACTGGGCCTCTTGGTCGCTTCGCTACCTTGGCAACGCGTCAGCAGCGCCAGCGCCCCGTAACCAGGACTACGTCGCTCGTCGCAAGCTGACGGCCCTGTACAACTGGCTCGGCGACTGGCCGTCGGTGGCCCATTGGTGGCTGACCGGCGACGGGGAGCGGGATCCGGCACGCTGGTCCAGCGGGTCGCGGCGCTACGTGGACAAGGTCATGGGCCTCATGAATTCGGGATGGGTGCCGGCCCGGTCGTCCACAAGCGTGGCCGTGCCGAAAGCGGCTCCGGCGGCGCCCGTCCAGGTCTTTGACGAGTCGAGCCGGTACGTCCACTTCTCCGGCGGATGGGGCCAGGCCGAATTCGCCCGCTACAACGGCGGCATGGCCCGCTTTGCGATCGACAACGGGACGACCGCGTGGTTCACCTTCCAGGGGACTTCGATCGCATGGATCGGACCGGTGGGACCGACCCGCGGCAAGGCCAACATCTACCTCGACGATGTCCTGGTGGCGACCGTCGATGTCTATGCGCGGCACTTCAACCCGAGGGCGACGATCTTCGGCCATACGTTCGATCGCGTCGGGACCCACACGATCACCATCGAGACCGTGGGCACCCCCGGTCGGGAGACCATCGCCATCGACGAGTTCCGCGTCGGCGGAACCCCGCCGGGCGAGTAGTGGCGAAGCTCAGGTTCGCCGAGCAGCAACGCACACGATCTCGACCCGGAAGTCGGCTGCCAGGGCCGTGACGCCGACGGTCGCGCGCGTGGGCGGGTCGATCGGGAATCGCTCGCGGTAGACGGCGTTCATCGCCGCGAAGTCGGAGAAGTCGCGGAGATAGACGGTTGACTGGACCACGTCGGCGTAGTCCAGGCCCGCGGCGTGGAGCAGGCGCCCGACGTTGTCGAGCATCTGCCGCGTCTCGGCCTCGATCCCGCCCGGAACCGCGCCCGCCACACCCGGCTTGTCCCCGCACTGGCCGGCCAGGAACACGAACCCGTTCGCCTCCACGATCTGGCTGAACGGCATGGCCGACGGCGCGACGTCGGGCCCGGTGATGACGCGTCTGCTCACGGAACCTTCTCCTCGGGGCGGCTCGGTCCATCATCGTAAGCCCCGCCCGGCAGGTCGGCCGCAGGCCCCCGTTTCACAGTCGCCGGGCAGCCGCCTCGACCGCTTCGGTGGACCACCAGGCGAGGTCCTCGACGGCGGAGACGCCGGTCGGGAGCGTCAGGTTCGCCTCGGCATCGAGACCCTTGCGCCAGCCCCGGAGCAGCAGGCCGGTGATGAGCGCCAGGTCCCGCTGGGCCTCCCAGTCACCGACGACATGGCTGCCCCCGGCTGCCCGAAGGGCTGCGAGGTAGCGATCCAGCGTGCGATCAGGCCCGTCAGGCAACTGCGCGACATTCGCGACCAGGAACCAGCCGAGTTCGAGGGCGACCGGCCCGAGGCTGGCCATCTGCCAGTCGATGAACGACGCCTCGCCGTTGTCGTGAAGGGCGACATTGGCGAGCTTCAGGTCGCCGTGGAGGCCCGTCGCCGGAAGGCCGGCCAGCGCCTCGATGAGTGGTCCGGCGTCGCCCGACAGGGTGGCCACGAGCTCGCGGGCCGCCGGTGGAGCGACGCGCTCGAACGCCGCCCAGCCCTCGATGAACCGACCTCCGACCCGGACGCCCTGGGCCGCGTACCGCTGCGCCGACGGCCGAGTGAGCAGCGTCACCCGTTCGAGGGCGGGACACCACGGCCAGTCATTCGGCAACCGCAGGCTCCACGGCTGCGCATGGAGCTCGCCAGCGGCCGCGAGCACACGGTCGAGCTCTACGTGTGGGATCGCCGCGCCGTTGCCCGTGCCCTGATCCCAGCTGAGGAGCGATTCCGAGAGGTCGGGCATGAGGATCGCGGCACCCTGGGCGGACACGCCCGGCTCAACGGCGGCGGCCCCGAGATGCGGAAATCTCAGCGGCGCAGCGAACGGATCCGGCCCAGCGGCCAGCACGGCCTCGCGAATCGTCGAATCGCGGGTCGAACGGACGATCCAGTCGGCCGCGAACGAGGTGCGCTTCAGGACGAACCGTCGGCCCCGGTCCTCGAACGCGGTGAGCTTCGAGCCGGACCAGCCGTCGTTGGGAAACGGCATCTCGGTTGCCGGATCGAGATCGTGGTCGACGAGGAGGTCGTGCAGCGAGCGCCCCATCCACGCGGGCTCGGCTGACGCAGCCGCTGCGGGCGCGGCTGACGCAGCCGCTGCGGGCTCGGCGGGCTCAGCCACTCTGGCCATCGGCGCCGGACCTTCGCCCGCCGGCCGCTCAGGCACCATGAACCAGGTCAGCGCGGCGGTGGGGGCGTGCCGCCATCGCCGCCGCCATCGAGATACACGACATGGGAATCCGGGCAGTTCCGGGTCAGGACCACGACGAGTTGTTCGACAGCTGACGCGTTCTCTTCGACGTGGATCTCGCCGGCCGGGATGTACACGAAGTCGCCCTCGTCGGCATCGAACGTCTCCTCGATGCCCGTCGGGCCGAACGTGAAGCGTGCCGTGCCTGCGACGATGTAGATCGAGGTTTCGCACGGCCCGTGATGATGGATTCGCGTCCGCGCCCCGGGTTCCGTTTTCACCATCGATGTGTACAGGCCGACCGATCCGACCTGTCCCGCCGAGACGGCAATCGATCGTTCCATGTCAGCGTGCTGGCCGACGGAGGTCTGACGTTGGGCGGGGGTGATCCGGGTGGCCATCGGCCGATGATAGCGGCGTGGCACCGGCTACCATCGATCCGATGCATCCCGTTATCGCCGACCTGCCGCGGCATCGCCTGTTCGCCGAGCCGAGCCCGTTCCATCGGCTCGAGCGATTCGAACGCGTGCTCGGGGGCCGCGTCGCGTTGTGGATCAAGCGGGAGGACCTCCTGCCGCTTGCGTTCGGCGGTAACAAGCTCCGGAACCTCGAGTTCCTCATCGGCGCGGCGCTCGCAGACGGTGCGGACACGCTGATCACGTCGGGTCGTCGCTGGTCCAATCACTGTCGACTGACCGCCGCCGGCGGGGCGCACGCGGGCCTCGCCGTGCACCTCGTCCTGTCCGGGCCACCGGCGGAGGCGACCGACCCGGCCCGGCACAGTCCGGGGGCCACCCTGGAGGCGATCCTCGGCGCCGAGGTCACCCAGTTGCCGACGGCCGATCGCGAGACACGCGAGCAGGCGGTCGCGGCGATCGCGGAACGGGTTCGGTCGGCCGGTGGGCGCCCGTACGTGATCCCCGTCGGCGGCACGGGGCTGCCGGGCGCCTGGGGGCAGGTCCTCGCTGCCGACGAGCTGCTCGCTCAGGCCGCCGACCGGCAGGCCATGCCCGACCTGATCGTCCTGCCCTCGGCGACCGGCGGCACCCAGGCCGGGCTCCTGGCGGGGTTGCGGGCCGGAGGGTCGGCCGCCGACGTCCGGGGTGTCCTCGTGGCCCGCACGGAAGACGAGTTGCGCCCGGCGATCGCTGCCACGCTCGACGATCTGGGGCGTGGCCTCGGATGGCCGGTACCAGTCGACGAGATCGAGTTCGATCCGAGCCAGCTCGGTGCCGGCTACGGGATCCGCACGGACGCCGCCAGCGAAGCGGCGAACCTCCTGGCCCGGTCCGAGGGGATCCTCGTCGATCCGATCTACACGGCCAAGGCCATGGCGGCCCTGATTGCCGGGGTCAGGTCAGGACGATGGGATGGGAGGCGCGTGGTGTTCTGGCATGCAGGCGGTACGCCCGGCCTGTTCGAACCGCTCGATGGTCCGCCCGGTCAGTAGACGAACACCGTGCCTGACATGGCTGGGTGGACATCGCACAGGAAGAAGTAGTTCCCCTTCGGCAACTTGCCAACGGTCAGCACGATCGTTCTCGCGGTGACAGGGTCGAACCGGAACAGGACGTCGCCATCGAACCCGGATCGAGTCCGGATCGCGATGTTGTGCGCATCCGAATCCATGTTGATCAGGACCAGCGTCATCTCGGAATCGCCCTTGAGCTGGAGTTCCTTCGTGTCGAACTGGCGGTCCTTCGCGGTGACGACGATGGCGTCGGCCGGCCAGGACGGGGCCGGCGTGGCGGCACCACCGCAACTCGCGATCAGCGACGACGCCAGAACGAGCAGGCTGATGCCTCGAGCAGCGCGACGGGACGGCACAGACAAGGGGTCGGTCTCCTGTGGGATCGGGAAATCTGCGGCGCTCACCGTACCTCGACGACCCGGTACCGCGCGGACCCGCGCGGCGTCCGGACCTCGACATCGGAACCAGCCACCGCGCCGACGAGGGCCGCCCCGACCGGCGAGGACGTGCTGATCCGGCCGGCCGATGGGTCGGCGTCGGTGGTGCCGACGATCGAATAGGTGAACGTCTCGCCGTCGCTCTCCACGACCACGACCGATCCGAGGGCCACCCGGCCGGTCACGACATCCTCGACCACGACGGCATGACGCTTCCTCTCCTCGAGCAGGCGGACCCGGCCCTCGAGGAACGACTGCTCCTCGCGCGCCGCCTGGTATTCCGCGTTCTCCTTCAGATCACCGTGTTCACGCGCCGCCTTGATCCGGGCGACGACGCCGGGTCGTCGCACCTGGGTGAGCTCGTGGAGCTCGGCCTCGAGCCGTCCGAGTGCGTCCGCGGTCATCGGCACTGCCTGGATCCGGGCTGCGCGCGCCGCCGCATCGCGGCGGGCCGCTGTCGACGGCGTTGACGGGGTGGCTCGCCGGGCGGCGGACGGTCGCTCGCGAACGGGCACTCGGCGCGGAGCGGGTGGAGCGCCACCGGGGCGAAGCCCACGCCTTGCCGTGCCGGTCCCTCGCACCTCGACGGTTGCTCCATCGGCATCACCACTCGGAACCTCGACGACGTGGGTCGGCCGTGCTTGCGCTCGATCGTCCGGCGCGATGGCACCGGTGATCCCGTGGGCCTGGCGCTCGCCCGTCTGGCGTCGCGTGTTCGCCCACGGCATGAAGCTCGCTCCCTCGGGCCGCCCGTCGATCATCGCGCCTGGTGCGGATGCCCGCTCCGCGGCCCCCACGGCGAACGCCTCGAAAATCGAGTCGAGGTATTCCTCCGTCGCATCGGTCTCGGCCCACCAGACCCTGGCCCGGTCGATGCCAACGAGGGTGTGGAGCCAGTGGCCATCGGCATGCGGACGGCGGTCGCCGAGCACGTGGTGAGCCATCGCGAGCACCCGGCCGCCGACGCTGCCGGTGGTGGCCCCGACGTACAGGATCGTTTCGGCAGGGAGCCACAGGGACCCGAGGCGCGCGCGCAGGACGCGCCCGGTGGGTCGGACGCCATCGACCCGAAGCTCCGCGCGTCCCTCGATCCAGCGGCCGATCCTGTCCATCTCGATCGGCGCCCGGGGAGCCGGCTCGGCGAGTTCGACGACATACACGCCCGAGGCGCGGCTGGTGAGAGGTCGGCCCCACAGGACCGGCCCATCCGGTAGCAGGCCGACAGCCCTGAGCAGGGGACCTGCGCCGCGTTCGTGTGCCAATCGGACCTCCGCCACCTGGGGATTCCCGGTCACACGCCGGGCCGGGGTATCGTCGCACCGTTACCGCCATGTCGCCGGGGAGGCCGAGCCGATCGTCGTCCGTCGCCGTTTCGTACTTGGGCTCGTGCTCGTGTTCGTCTTCGCGACGGGTGCGGCGCTGGTCGGCGTTCCGGGTCTGAGGGAGGCGGTCGGTCTCGGCCCGGCGGCTTCTCCGCCCATTGCGGCGAGCAGCCACGCACCCATCCCGGCCTCAACGCCAACGCCGACCGAGCCGCCGGCTGCCACCTACCGGCCGAACAGCGTGTACGTGCCGTCGTTCATCGACCAGTACGGCGTCCGGGAGCGACTCCAGGCCGCCGTCGACAAGGGCCGGGCGGACCTCGCCGCGCCGGCGGTCTCGGCCAGCATCCTGTTCGCCGATGGCCGCCTGTGGACCGGCCTTGCCGGCGTTGCCGATCTCGCCACGAAACGACCACTCCGGGCGGACACACCATTCGCGATCGCGTCGGTGAGCAAGACGTTCCTCGCGGCCGAGATCCTCGCCCTGGTCGCGGAGGGCCGCCTCAGCCTCGATGCGCCGGCAGCGCCGTTCATCCCAGGGGTTCTGGTGGGCACGCAGCCGATTGATCCCAGGATCACGATCCGGCAGCTGCTCGACCACACGAGCGGGCTGGGCGATTTCCTCGTCGATCGCAGGCTCGGTCTCGCGGTTCAGGCCGACCCGACCGCGGTCTGGACACCGACCATGGCCCTCGCCTATGCCGGTCGGTCGGTCGGCGCGCCAGGGGCCGGCTATCACTACTCCAACACCGGCTACGTGCTGCTCGGGCTCATCGCCGAACACCTGACGGGCCGAACCCTGGCCGAGGAATACCGCGCGCGATTCTTTGAGCGGCTCGGCCTCAAGTCAGTGACCTATCAGGGCGCTGAGCCGCCGAGCGAGCAGATGCCGACCGCCTACCGCTACAAGTCGGTTGCGCTCACGGCCCTCCCGACCGACGTCACCGACGGCACGGACATCCGGCCGTTCACCGCCCTCACGACCGCCGCCGGCGCGGCGGGTTCCGTCGCGGCAAGTTCGGGCGACCTGGCTCGCTGGGCGCGAGCGCTGTACGACGGGTACGTGATCCCCCCCGCGCTCGTTCAGCTGATGATCGATGACGCGACAACCACCGCCAGCCTCCGGCCGAGCTATCCCTATGGGCTCGGCGTTCAGGTCTTCCAGATCGACGGCCGAGCGACCCTCGGCCATTCCGGACGCCTGGTCGGAGCGCGAAGTGTCATGCGCTGGTTCCCCGATCTGGGCATCGCGATCGCGGTCGTGACCAATGAGAGCCGCTTCGATCCCGCGCCGATTCTGCGCGACCTCCTCGCGATCGTCGCCCCGGAAGCCGTGAACCCGCACCCGCGCCCGGACTGACCGGACTGATCGGACTGACCGGACTGACCGGACGGACCGGACCGTCCCGAAACGGCGCGGGGCGACATGCCGCCCGACGAGCCGAGTGCGAGTGGTGCTTCCGGGCACCCGAGAACAGGCGGATCGGTACCACCTCCGCGGACGGCTGGTACTCGCGCCTCTTCCGAATCCGGCGACAGGGGCCTATGCTCACGGCCCTGCCGGGAGGTATCGCCCATGCAACAGGTGGAAGCCTTCACCGCCGAAGGGGTCGTGCGCGGAGCCATGAACGGCCCGCCCGACTTCGGTGCGAGCGGCTCTCCCGGCGCGACCCCGGCGGTGCCGTCGAGTATCGAGATCGACCGGGCGACGTGGCACCCGCTGGTCGGCGGCCCGGTCGAGCGTCGCGGACCAATGCGCCTCCCCGCTGACGATGTCCTCGTCCTCTGGTCCGATGGCCAGGAGTTACCGATCCACGCAACCTGGCACGACGTGGAACTCGAACTCGGGCCGTACACCATCACCGGCGCGCTCCCGACGATGCCGGGGTTCGATCCGGGTCGGGCGCTCGCGCGGCCCGGAGGCCTGTTCATCCTGATTCGTGATGCGCGCCTCGCCCTGACCGGGAATCCGGATGGCGGGCGGGTCGAGCGCAGCTACGCCTTCGTCAATCGCTATGCGGTCGAGCGCGTGCTGGCCTCGATCGATCTCGGGTACTTCTTTCCGGGCGCGGCGTTCGTGCAACCGGCGGGGGCCGGCTGAGGCAGGTCAGCCCCGCGGTGCCGGCCGACGCACGTCAGCCCCGCGGCGCCGGCTGAGGCAGGTCAGCCCCGCGGCGCCGTCCGCGAGCGCGGCCGCGTGTCGCTGCGATGCGCGTAATGGTGCCCGCGGGCGGGACGGCTCTCCGGCGCCCCACCGCGCAGCGGCTGTGGCTCCGCATTGCGATCGGGCACGAAGCCCTCCTCGACCTTCCACGGGATCGCTTTCTTGAGCAGCCGCTGGACGCCGCGCAGCAGGTCGGTCTCGTCGATCGACACGAGGCTCACGGCATCGCCGGTCGCGCCGGCCCGGCCGGTTCGCCCAATCCGGTGGATGTAGTCCTGCGCCTGCCATGGCAACTCGAAGTTCACGACATGCGGCAGGTCCTCGATGTCCAGACCGCGCGCCGCGACATCGGTCGCGACAAGCACCCGGATCGACCCGGACTTGAATGATTCGAGCGCCCTGGTGCGCTCCGGCTGGGATCGGTCCGAGTGGATCGCGACCGCCTCGAGACCGCGTCGGTCCAGGTAGGTCGCGAGCCGGGTTGCGCCGATCTTGGTCCGGGTGAACACGAGCACCTGGCGCCAATCCTCCTTGGCGATGAGGTGGGCGAGCAGGGCCTCCTTCCGGTCGCGATCGACCGGGTAGACGAGCTGGCGTACAGACTCGGCAGCGATGTTCCGTGCGGCCACCTCGACCACTTCAGGGTGGTTGAGGATGGAGCCCGACAGGCGCCGGATGTCGTCAGAGAACGTCGCGGAGAACATCAGGTTCTGACGATTTGCAGGGAGTAGCTCGATGATCCGGCGGATATCGGGCAAGAAGCCCATATCGAGCATCCGATCCGCCTCGTCGAGGACGAGGATCTCAACCTGGCCCAGGTTCACCGTCCGCTGCCCGACATGATCGAGCAGCCGGCCCGGCGTGGCCACGAGGATCTCGATCCCGCCGCGCAGCTCCCTGATCTGGGGCTCGATCGGGATTCCGCCGTAGACGACCGCAGGCCGGAGCGGGACGCTGCGGCCGTAGGTCTGGACGCTCTCACTGACCTGCATGGCGAGTTCGCGCGTCGGGACGAGGATCAGCACCCGGACGGGATGTCGCGCGGGCGAGAAGCTGGTGTTGGCGTGCTTGCGCAAGCGATCCAGGATCGGCAACACGAACGCGGCCGTCTTGCCGGTGCCCGTCTGGGCCGCGGCCAGAACATCATGTCCGGCCAGTACGTGGGGGATCGCGGCCGCCTGAACCGGCGTGGGCTCGGTGTAGCCCTCTTCTGCCACGATCTGGACGAGATCGGCCGACAGGCCGAGCGTATCGAAGGTCAAAGGTTCTCCAGATCTCCCGCCTTCGTTCGTCCGCGCCTCAAGCGCCGGGACGTGAACCGGGCGGCGCGAGGATACCGGATCGAACGATCTCCCGTGGCGAACCAGTCCGGTAGCATCGCCCGATGGGCGCCACCGGGACCCGAGCCATCACCGCGCTGCGTCGGGCAGGCATCGCCCACGAGCTCCATCCCTACGCGCCAGTCGAGCTACGCGGGGCCCGGCCCGGCGATCGCCCCAGCTACGGCCTCGACGCGGCCGCGGCGCTCGGCGTGGACCCCTCCCGTGTCTGCAAGACACTGGTCGTCGTCGCCGACGGCGACCTCATGCTGGCCGTCGTTCCCTCGAGCCGGACCCTCGATCTGAAGCGGCTGGCCGCGGCCGTCGGGGCTCACCGGGCTGCCCTGGCGGAGCCACGCGACGCCGAGCGGGCGACGGGCTACCTGGTCGGGGGAATCAGCCCGATCGCGACGACCCGACCGCTGCGCGTGATCCTGGATGCGCCGGCCGCGGCGCTGGATCGGATCTACGTGTCGGCCGGGCGCCGGGGTCTCCAGGTCTCATTGCGGCCCAGCGACCTCATCGGCGTGGTCGATGTAACCGTCGCCGCGGTGAGCGCCGACTGATCGGATCCGGCTCGCCCCTCCTGGCTGCGGGCGAAGCGCTGGTGACCGGCGCTCGGCCTGTCCTTGCCGGGCGTGCCGTTCGATGAGATGAGGCCCCGCCGGAAGCGGCTCCTCCAGGGCCGGCGGGGTACCATCCGGGTATGACTGCTGATCGCCTCTATCTCACCGGCAACGAGGCCGCCGACCGGCTGCTCGCGTCCGATCCCATGGCCCTTCTGATCGGGTTCGCCCTGGATCAGCAGGTGACGGTCCAGAAGGCGTTCGCCGGGCCACTCGACCTGAGCGGACGTCTTGGACATCTCGATGCAGCCCGGATCGCGGCGATGGAGCCGGCCGAACTCGACCGCATCTTTCGCGAACGCCCGGCCCTCCACCGATTTCCCGGTTCGATGGCGACCAAGGTGGGCCAGCTGTGCACCGCCATCGCCCGGGACTACGGCAACGACGCGGCTCGGATCTGGCGCGACGCCACCGACGGCCGCGACCTGTTCAACCGGCTCATGGCGCTGCCGGGCTTCGGCGAGATGAAGGTCCGGGGCGTCATCGCGGTGCTTCACCATCGGCTCGGGGTGACCGTCCCCAGCATCGACGATGTCCTGCCGACGTATCCCACTCTCGGCGACGTCGACTCCGATGCGGCCCTCGCCGCCTACCAGGCGGGCAAGCGCGCCCACAAGGCCGAGCTCCGGGCCGCCGGGAAGTCGTTCACGCCGTAGCGGTATACCGTTGACGGCATGGCGGACTGGTGGCAAGATAGTTGCAATAGCAACAATGCGGTCCGGTCGCCGGGTGCGACGATCGGCCCCTCGAGGGACCCCTTGGACACCACCATCAAAGAAGCGCTGAGCCGCGGCCAGATCATCGACATGACCACCACCGGCCGGCAGACCGGGCTGCCCCGGCGCGTCGAGATCGTCTATCACGTCTTCGATCGGAGGATCTACATCAGCGGCATGCCGCGCCCGGAGCCGCGGGCGTGGTTGCGCAACCTGGAAGCCGATTCGCGACTGACGATCCACTTCAAGCGGGACCTCTTGGCGGACCTCCCGGCGACCGCGCGAGTCATCACCGATCCCGTGGAACGGCACGAGATCCTCACCAAGGTGGCGGCGGTCTGGAACCGGGACGCGAGGGTTATGGAAGCGCAGAGCCCGCTCATCGAGGTCACCATTGACGGGTACGAGGGCGACCGCGCCGCCTGAGCGAGATTCCCGAGGAGGGCTCCGACGTCGGCCGGATCAGCGCCGATCGTCGCGGACGATCTCCCCGCCCTTGATCACCACGACCGGATCTGCCAGGCATCCGATGTCC
>JAYTWS010000180.1:0-2222 GCA_043743315.1 Chloroflexota bacterium
CGCTGGGGCCGGGGCCGGCGCTGGTCGTACGGCCGAACCCGCCTCCGTCCCCGCGCCGGAATACGGCCCAGGTGAGGAACCACGCCCGCGCGAAGGCGAACCCACCGCCGCGGCCCACGGGGAGCTGCTCTAGCGGAGGTTCTCTGCGGCGTCCGTGCTGGCGCCCAGGCTCCGATGCCAGGGCCTCTGCGTGTGGTGCTCGGCGCATCGTGCCCAGCGAGTCGACGCTCGGCGCATCGTGCCCGGCGCATCGTGCCCGGCGAGTCGACGCTGGGGTGCTCCCCAGCCGCCTGCGGCACGCCGCCCGTTGTCTGGAAGGCAACACGATCGCCGTTGGGACTCCCGTATGCGCCCGTCGGCCGAGGGTTGTTGCCTATGAGACACACCGGCTTCGCCGAGGGGATTGGGCGCGGCTCTTCGGCAAAGATTTGTTGCCTATCAGCCCCGACCATCTCGCCGCGTGGGGTCGGCCCGCTCCCTGCGCCTGAGCGTCGGAGGGCCAGCGCCTCGCCGAGCGCGTGAGTCCTCGCCGAGCGCGTGAGTCCTGCCGAGCGCCGCGCCGAGCGCGCGGGTCCTGCCGAGCGCGCGGGTCTTGCCGAGCGCGCGGGTCTTGCCGAGCGACCAGCCGTCGAGGACGGATGGTCCTGTGAATGCGTCCTATGTCGCCGATCAGCTTGGCACCGGTGTCGCGCTACTGGAGGGCCTGCTGATCCTGGCCGCCGGGGTCGTTTCCAATCGGGTTCGCTGGCGCCTCGGAGCCGTCGGGCCTCGAGCGACGGCCGGAGAAGGCTCGGACGACGGACCGATGGACGCGCCCTGACGTCGTGGATACGCCTTCACGAGTAGCATCGAGCGTGATGAACGACGCGCTTCGACCACCGCCGCCCGCGATGCCCGAGATCGATCTGCGGCCGCCCGTGGTAGCCGAATCGGCGGATCCGTTCACGGCTGCCAGGGTGGTCGCACTGGTTGCGCGCCTGGAACGTGGCCGCCCCACGCGGATCTCGGCAATCGTCGATCGGCTCAACGCCACCCACATGGACTGGCTCTTCTCGGAGCGCGTCGTGGCTGATGCTCTGCTTCAGCTCGCCGCCAACTGGGCTGCGGATTACCGAAGCACTGGTGGCGTGATCGTCGAGGATGGGTCGTCGGGAGCGACCCTGACCATCGAGGATTCGACTCGCGTCGACCCGTGGATCGTGCGCCAGGCCATGCGAACCGAGGCCGCCTGCCGGGATGCACTCCTCGAGTTCAGCCGGCGCGAGCGGACCACCGGAGCCGACTGAGCGCCTCAGGCGTTGATACGACATGGGGGTGGCCCGATCCGCCCGTCTATCATCCTGACGTGACCCTCGATCGCCTCACGACAGCCGTTCCCGGCGTGGTCGCCACGCGCGTCCCCGAGCTGGATGCCGTGGCACCCATTGATGCGGCGGAGCGCCTCCGCGACTTTCCGGGACTCGCCCTGCTCGAGAGCGCCCGGCCGGGGCGGAACGCGCGTTGGACATACCTGACCGCCGATCCGATCACGGTCCTGGAACAGCCCGCGGACGGCACCGATATCTTCGCAACCGCGCGGCAAGTGCTTGGGCGTCTAGCCGGGGCGCCGTTCGACGATCCCGACGCCCCCCGGTTTGCCGGCGGCTTCGTCGGCTACCTGTCCTACGACCTCGGACGCCGCCTCGAATCGCTGCCGGTCACCGCCGAGGCGGACCAGGAGTTGCCGCTGCTGCGCCTCGCCCTCCACGACTGGGCGGTCGCCTGGGACCGGCGCACCGGACGTGCCTGGCTGGCTGGACGCGCGCTCGACGAACGGGTCGGGAGGCTGGATCGCCGGCTCGCCGATGTGCGCGAGCGGCTTCTCGGCCTCACCGGCGGCCGCCCGGCCGGTGGTGTCATGCGCACCGATCCGCCACAAGGTTTCGAATTCCGCTCAGGCCTCGATCGGGCCGCTTTCGAGGCCGGAGTTCAGGCTGTTCGCCACGAAATTGAGCGCGGCGAGATCTACCAGGCCAACCTGACCCGCCGGCTGGAGACCCCGTTCCGGGGCGACCCGTGGCCCATCTTCCGGCGGCTCCGGACCGGCGATCCGGCGCTCTTCGCGGCCTACTTCGACCTCGGAGCGAGCCCCGTGACCGGCGGGCCGCGTGCGATCCTGTCGGCATCGCCGGAACCGTTCCTGTCGGTGACCCACGATGGGCTCGTGGCCACGGACCCGATCA
>JAYTWS010000181.1:0-3149 GCA_043743315.1 Chloroflexota bacterium
CGGGTAGTGCGGCCGGTCCGGCTTGACGGTCGGACGCCGGGACGTTTATATATCGGGTAACGATATAGCGTACAGGTGATCAGGAGTCATTCGATGTCCATCCGCCGCTTGGCCCCGCGTCGGGCGAAATCGCTGATCCTGGCCACGTGGTTCCTGCTGGCCGCCTGCTCACCGGTGACTCCGTCGGGATCCGTCACCCCCTCCGGAACGTCGGATCCGCACGCGACGGCGACATCTCCGATCCGATTGCTGATCGATTCAGACATGGCAGCGGACGATATCGGGGCCATCGCCAGCCTGCTCCGCGAGCCTTCGGTCGAGGTCGTCGGGATCACCGTCGCCGGCACCGGGGAAGCCCACTGTCCCGGCGGGCTGTATTCCGCTCGAGCCCTGGTGACCGCCCTCGCCTCGGGTCCAATTCCCGTCGCCTGTGGTCGCGGCGCGGCGCTCGGCCCCGCCCAGTCCTTCCCCGAGGACTGGCGGACGGGTGCCGACGCCGGATACGGGATCAACCTGCCGGCGCCTGCGATGCCGCCGGACAGCCGATCCGCGGAGCAGCTCATCGTTGATCTGGCGAGCGCCGGCGATCGACCCTTGACGATTCTCACCATCGGTCCGCTCACGAACATCGCGATGGCCCTGCGTCTCGATCCGGCCCTGCCCGGTCGGATCGACCGAGTCGTCGCCATGGCCGGAGCCGTCGCGGTACCCGGCAATGTCGCGCCGCCGGAGGGCGAAGCCGGGCCGCCCACGGCGGAATGGAACCTCCACGCCGACCCGACGGCTGCGGCCGAGGTGTTCGCCGCCGGTCTCGACGTGACCCTGGTCCCGCTCGACGCCACGAATGACGTGCCACTCGACGCTGACTTCATCGCCGAGCTCGAGGTGGACCACGTGGCCGCCCCGGCCGACATCGTCTTCGAGCTCTACGCGCGGAACAGCTTCCTGGTCACCGGCGAGCCGATGCTGTGGGACTCGATCGCAGCGATGACCCTCCTTCATCCCGAGGTGGTCTCCCTGCGCGAGGCGAGGGTCAGGGTCGTGCCAGGCGACGGGCTCGAAGGCGGGCGGACCATCGAGGACCCGGCAGGAGCGCGCGTGGTCACCGCGACCGGCGCGGATCCCATCCTGTTCCGGAAGCTCCTCTTTGCGGCGCTCCGGCGTGGCGCGCCGCGCCCTGATCCGTTCACGGCCACCGTGGTGATCCGCGTTCAGGCTGGCGCGTCGACCTGCGAAGCGAGGATCGAGCCTCCGGCGCCGAGGGCAGGCATCGTCCGGCTGAACGGCGTGGGCCTGCCTGATGCGGAGGCGCAGATCACGGCCTTTGCGCTCGGCGAATGGACCTGGAAGGAGCTGGAGGCCTTCGCCGCGCAGCCGGTCTTCGGCGAAAACACCCCCAGGATCGAGACCATCGCCAGCGTGAGCCTCAAGCCTGGTGCAGCCGGGACCGCGTACGGCGAAGGTGCCGCCGGACCGTTCGGGGTGGCCTGCCTGACCGGAACCTTCGAGGCGCCGGTGATTCGCCTGACCGGCCCGTTCCAGATGGCGCCCTAGACGTCAGACCGTCGGCGAAGCCTCGAGATCGACGACGCCGATGAGCTGCTCGTGGAGTTTCACCGAGCATTCGTTGGGGCCGATCGCAATGACCTTGTCGCCGACCCGGAGGGTCATGTCCGGGAGCAGGGGCTTGGCGATTCCATCACGCACGATCGCAAAGAGCGAACAGCCCTCCGGCATCGTCAGATCGCCCGCGGCTCGACCGATCGCCGGCGACCCATCCTGGAGATGCGCCTCGATGATCTCGAGTTCGCCCTCGCCGAGGGTCGCGAGATGGAGCAGCTCATGGACGGGAATGTCCTGTTCGATCGAGCCGAGGATCATCCGGGTCGGGCTGATGATCTCGTCCACGCCGAGGTGGCGGAAGAGCGCCTCGTTCTTCGGGTTGTTGACCCGGGCGATCGTCCGCGGCACGTCGAAATGGTGCTTGGCCATCTGGCAGATCACCAGGTTGTCCTCGTCATCGCCGGTGACCGCGGCCACGATATCCGCGCGGGCACAACCCGCCTCGCCGAGGTACTTGCCTTCGCAGCCGTCGTGTGCCACGACGATCGATCCGATCTCTTCGGCGATCTGGTCCGCCCGGCTGCGATCCTTCTCCATGAGGACGACCTCGTGGCTGCTCTCGATGAGTTCCTTGGCCAGGTAGTACCCGACCTTGCCGCCGCCGACGACCAGTACGAACATGGCTCAGATCTCCTGGCTGGGCGATGGAGCGTCCAGCGATTCGGCGAGCGGGGCGTGGGCGGCCCCGCCGTGATGGGACCCCGTGGGCGCGACCACGCTCGGTACGCCGAGCGAGCCAAGCCCGAGGTAGGCGCTGATTGCATCGGCCTGGAGCGTCGTCCGGCACAGGGTGGCGACGCCGAGGTCCGCATACGCGGCGGCGCGGACGGGGTCATTGATCTTGGCGACCACCTTGCCGATGCCGAGTTTCTCGGCAGCCACCTGGGCCGCCATGACGTTCCGGTTGTCGCCTTCGGTCAGCGCGAGGAACACATCCGCATCGGCTGCGCCGACTCGGCGAAGCGTGTCCTCGTCGGTGCCGTCGCCGCGGACCGCTCTGCCGCGGAACTCGGGGGGCAGGCGATCAAAGGCGCGCGTGGAAAGGTCGAGGACCACGACCTCGTGACCCGCGGCGTCATACGTTTCCGCGAGAACGGATCCCACGCGACCGGCGCCGACGATGACGATTTTCACAGTGGATCCTCGGTGATGGGCTCGCGCACGACCCACACGGCGCACGGAGCGTTCTTCAGAACATAGGGGATCGTGCGTCCGATGGCGAAATCGCCCCCGAATCGTTTCCGGTACGGCAACCCAAGCACCAGCAGGTCCGCGGCCCGCTCGATTGCCTCGTCAACGAGCGCCGCCCCGACCTCGCGTGCCTGGAGCAGCACGGGCTCCAGGCGAACCTTGGCGTGCTCGGCGGTCGCCTCCGCATGGTCGAGGATCTGCTGCGCCGCCTCGGAACGGCCGGCGATGTCGGCGTCGAGAGGCTGGGACCATCCGACTTCGACGACGTGCACCGCCGCGATCTCCGCCTTGATGGGTCGCGCGAGCTCGGCGACGAGCTGGACGATCCGGGCATC
>JAYTWS010000182.1:0-5795 GCA_043743315.1 Chloroflexota bacterium
GGGCGGCGGGCAGGCGGGCGGGCCGGGCCGGGCGGGCGGCGGGTAGGCGGGCGGGCCGGCCCGGGCGGGCGGCGGGTAGGCGGGCGGGCCGGGCCGGGCGGGCGGACGGGCCGATGTCGTCAGCCCGGCATGCGAGCGCGGCACGCACGGGTCCCTGGCGGAGCGTGCGGGCTGGTTCGGGCCCCATCTCGGGCCCGTGGCACGGGCGGCGCCGGCGCGACGCGGAAGCACAGCCGCCTTCCTGCCATTTCGACACCCGGGGTCGCCAAGGCCCACTATGCGGCAGGATGGCGCCAGTTTCCGGGGTCTACGGCACCATGGTCTGGCCGCGCGGAGCACGAATCTGCGGCTCATCTCGGGCCAGGGGCCGGATACTGTGTCCGGTTCCTGGCCCAAGCGACCGGGGATGTCGAAGTGGCAGGGAATCGGGCCAACTCGGCAGCGCACGGTTCGGGGCCCATTTCGGCAGCGCACGGGCCGAGTTCGGCAGCGCAAGGTTCGGGGCCCGGCCGGCTCGCGACTCGGCGCAACGCCCGGCCGGCTCGCGACTCGGCCGGCTCGCGACTCGGCCCGCGCGACTCGGCCCGCGCGACTCGGGCCCGTTGCCTGCCCTTCGCCTAGCCCTTGGGTTCGACGATGATCGTGACCTCGGGGCTCATGCCGGACAGGACCTTGATCGCGACCTTGTACGTGCCGAGCGACTTGAGCGGCTCGTCAAGCTCGATTTTGTGCTTGTCGACCGTGATCCCCCGGCGGGCGAGCGCATCGGCGATGTCCTTCGAGGTGATGGAACCGTAGAGCTTGCCGCCGTCGCCGACCTTGACGCCCATCGTGAGCGTTGTGGAGCCGATCCGGGTCGCGGCGACCTCGGCCTCCTCGCGCTCGCGCTTCCGCTTGTCCTCGCGAGATGCGATGTCGTGCTGCCAGGCGCGGTAGGCACCGCCCGCGGCGGGCACTGCGAGCTCCTGCTTGATAAGGAAGTTCGTGGCGTAGCCGTCGGCCACGTTCTTCATCTCGCCGGCCTTGCCGAGCTTGGTGACGTCCTTCGTCAGGATGACCTTCACGCGTTCGATTCCTCCCTGATGATCCAGCCCCGAAGTCTGGGGCCGAGACCGGATTGGTGCAATGCCGCCCCCGCCGTCTGAACGAGCCCCGGCAGGCGGCGAACGACGCGCCGGATCGGTGCCGGCAGGAGCCGGCGAATCCGCGCCACATCCTGGTGAAACGCGACGCGGTCAATCTCAAGCGCATCGAGCTTCTCGTTGATCACGTCCTCATCGATCCCGTCGAAGAAGACGTCGATGGCGATCGCGACGACGACGATGTCATCGAGGCCACCCAGCACGGGAATATCGTCGGGGATGAGATCCCGTCCCAGGAGCATGTAGCCGAGCGCGGCACCGAGCGTCGCCTTGCGAGCCGCCGGAGTGCGATCGTCCATGAGCAGTGCCCACACCAGCCGCGCATACAGCGGCGCGCGGCTCGCGAGCGGTAGCATGGCCATCAGCCCGAGCATGCGGCGCATGCCACCGCCGGTGCTCCGTCCACGTGACCCGCGTACCGCGCGGGCTCCCGATTGTTCCTTGCGAGCCATGCGCCGTGGCGCCTCCGAACGTCGATGCCGCTGCCGCGACATCGACCGTGCCGACCGTCCGCGGGGAACGGCAAGTCTACCAGCCCGCTTCTCGAACCCGACCGTGGGCGACAAGTCGAGCAATCGACGGACCGCAATCGCCGACCAGCCGTCGACCGCCGCCACAAGCGTCGGATCCCGCCGCGACGCTGTGACATCGAACGACGAGGCACTTGACATCGAACGGGTGTTCGGTATGATCATCTGGAGTCCGCTCCCAGGAGGTCCCTTGACCAGGCACGACGCCACCCGCAAGACGAAGATCCTCAATCACATCGCCGCGACATTGCGCGCGCGTGGGTACCCGCCGTCCGTCCGCGAGATCGCCGGGGCCGTGGGATTGAGCTCCACCTCGGCCGTCCATCACCACCTCCAGATCCTCGAGCGAGATGGCTATCTCGAGCGGGGCGCGGCGCAGTCGCGGGCCATCCGCCTGACACCGACCGCAGCGATAAGGCTCGGCCTCTCCAGCGAGCTCGTGCCGCAGGCCACGGCGGCGGATGCCCATGTCGTGCCGATCATCGGCGAGATCGCCGCCGGCGGACCGATCGAGGCCTACCAGGACGCGTCAGAGACCATGGCCATCCCGGAGATCCTCGCCCCGAGCGGCGATGCCTACGTGCTGCGTGTTCGCGGTGATTCCATGATCGATGCCCACATCGCTGACGGCGATTTTGTGCTCATCCGACCCCAGAACACCGCCCGTAATGGGGACATCGTGGTGGCCCAGGTCGAGGAGAACGCGGTCACGCTCAAGACGTTCTTCCGCGAAAAGGACCACGTCCGCCTCCAACCGGCGAACGCCAACTACCCACCGCAGATCTACCCAGACGTGCTCATCCAGGGGAAGCTCATCGGCGTCATCCGCCGCCTCGACTAGCGGAAAACCAGCATCCGCCATGCCGGCGTTGTCGGCTCCGCTCCATCGCTCACGCACCAGAGGTGCGCTCGCTCGGGTGCTCGCCTTCGCCTTGGCCTGACGGCGCCGATCCGCCGCGACCGGATCGTCCACACGAAGTCCACACACGAATGGGATCCCTCCACGGCGGATGCAGGCGACCGACTAATCTCGTGGACAAGGCGATGGTCCCCGGCGCGCCGCGCCGCGACACTGGAACTGACACTTCCCATCCGGAGACTGGCCCTGCCGTGATTGATCGCCTGCCGCCGCAAAGCCTTGAAGCCGAGCAGTCCGTGCTCGGCGCGATCCTCATCGATCGCGAGACGATCATCGAGATCGCCGAATTCCTGCGCCCGGAGGATTTCTACCGGCAGGCCCATGCCACGGTCTACCGGGCGATGCTCGACCTGTTCGAGCGGCGCGAGCCAGTGGACATCGTGACGGTTGCCGAGACACTCGAACGCAAGAGCGAGCTCGAGGGGATCGGTGGTCGCAGCTATCTGTCGACGCTCTCGAACCAGACGCCGACCGCAGTCCATGCGGTCCAGTACGCGCGGATCGTCGAGCGCAAGGGCGTCCTGCGGAACCTCATCGGCGCAGCCGGAAAGATTGCCGGGATCGGCTACGAGGATCCAGCCGAGATCCAGGAGGCGATCGACCGGGCCGAGTCGGAGCTGTTTCAGGTCTCGAATCGACGGATCACCGTCGGGTTCAGCGTCCTGAAGGATCTGCTCCATTCCGCATACGACCGCCTCGACTACCTCCACGCCCATCGGGGCGAACTGAGCGGCGTAACCTCGGGCTTCGCGGATCTGGATGCGCTGACGACCGGGTTCCAGAAGAGTGACCTCATCGTCATCGCAGCCCGGCCATCGATCGGCAAGACGAGCTTCGCGCTGAACATCGCGGAGCACGCGGCCGTTCGTGAGCGGAAGAGCGTCGGGGTCTTCAGCCTCGAGATGAGCAAGGAGCAGCTCGTGCTGCGGTTGCTGTCGAGCGTTGCCAACATCGACTCCAAGCGCCTGCGCACCGGATTCCTCGAGGAGATGGACTTCGCGCGCATCGCGCCCGCGATGAACGACCTGTCCGAGGCACCCGTTTACATCGACGACACGCCGAATATCACCTCGATGGAGCTTCGGACCAAGGCTCGCCGACTCCAGGCGGAGGCCGGTCTCGACCTCGTGGTCGTCGACTACCTCCAGCTGATGCAGGCCACCACGAGCAACCGGGATTCGAACCGAGTCCAGGAGGTCAGCGAGATCTCGCGCGGGCTCAAGGCGCTCGCCCGGGAGCTGTCGGTGCCAGTGATTGCGCTCTCCCAACTGTCACGGCAACCGGAGATGCGCGAATCCAAGGAACCGAGGCTGTCCGACCTTCGCGAATCAGGAGCCATCGAACAGGACGCGGACCTCGTGTTGTTCCTGTGGCGGGAGAAGGAACGTGCCGGCGAGGAGCAGGACGCGGACGGCGAAGTCATCAACGTCAAGCTCGCGAAGCATCGCAATGGCCCGACCGGCGACATCCAGCTCTGGTTCCGCAAGAGCCAGACGCGATTCCAGTCGTACGCCGGCCAGCGCTACGCCGAGGCCTGATCCAGGGCGACCAACGCCCGCCGATGCCACCAACGGCGGCCGATGCCGCCAACGCCGGCCGCGGCGAATCGTCCGAACCAGGCCCTGTGCCACAACGCCGACCGCGGCGACCATGGCCGACGACCGCGAACCGTCCGCAGCGGGCCCTGACCCGACCTAGCGGGATTCGTCGGGCAGGATCGGGCGGAGCGCGAGCGTGTAGACGGTGCCGTCCGGCGCGGTGATCGGCAGATTCGCGAAACCGCCTTCGATCCCGGTGAGCCCGAGCGCATCGACGTCGGCGGTCGTGAGGGTGTGGATCGGGAACTGCGGCGCATCCGGTGCGGCGGGCTGAACGAAGTCAGCTGGCTTGAGGTTGGGCCAGGGCCACGTGACAGCGGGGCCGAACGCATCCGGGGTCAGGATGCCGCGCCAGTGATCAGGGATCCAGGCGGTTTCCCCGGAGACCGATGTTGCGAAGTTGCTGATCCGTTCGCCGAGGCCGGCCAGGGCCTTGAGGATCGCGCTGTCCGGGTTCTGCGGATTCTCGAAACCCAGGGCTTCGACCGTGACCAACTTGTCGACGCCGCCGGCCCGGATCGTGAACATCGAGCTTGGTGCGTCGGCCACGTTACCCGGGTTGTAGGCCGCCCGCGCGACGCCGAGGCCGCTGTCGGCGAGCACGAACCGCAGGAAGGCCTGGATCTCGGCCTCGGACATCCGGGCGATCAGATACGGCTGGAGTGCGCCGACCTTGTCGTTGGCGGGTGGTCCCGCCGTGAAGTCGCGGAAGATCACAGTTCCGTCGCCGTAGAGCGTGAATTGCGGTGCCTGGGTCGCAAAGAAACCCATGGGGACAAATCCGCCGCCCTGCTCGAACCGGAAGACGACATCGAGCGTTCCGGTCGCGTGCTCGATCGAAGCCGGGTCCGAGGTCGGCGTATCCGTTGGCTTCGACGAACCGTCGGGTGACCCGGTCGGTGACGAGCCGGCGCTGCCACAGGCGGCAAGCAGGACGGCAGCGACGATGGACAGTGTCGCCGCGATCTTCGCAGGCGGGGTGCGGGGGCTCCGCCGCTCGCGCGGCAGATCTGTCGAAGGACGGAGTGACGGAACGGCGCGCTGGACGTGAAAAGCATGCATGGGAGCCACGACGCCGGACGGCGTGGCAGGGTTCCATGAACCAGTCGCAAAGCCCGCTGGCCCCGCCTGGGGGCGCCTCCGGCGAAGGCCCCGCTGGCCCGCCTGGGGGCGCCTCGGGCGAGGGCCCCGAGCGAAGGGTGGCTCGAGCGGCCCTTCATCGCCGTAGACTGGCGCGATCGTAGCGAGCAGCCGCTCGAGGAGGATCGCGTGGGCGTCATCATCATCCGGGAAATGGTCGGAACCAGCCCGAACTCGTGGAGCGACGCGGCTCGTCAGGCGGTGGCGACGGCATCGCGCACCGTTCGCAACATCAAGACCGTCGAGGTCGTGAAATCGACAGCCATCGTCGACGAGGGCGAGATCTCCGAGTACCGAGTCGAGATCAAGATCGGCTTCGAATACGAGGGCTGACGCGCACCCTGTGCGCAGCTAATCGCGCGGTGAGCCAGCACCGCCACGATGCCGGGCATGGCCGACATTGACATGGCGTCTCGCCCATCCGTATCGTTCGCGCCGCCTGAGCCCAGGGCGTGGGAGCGCGGCC
>JAYTWS010000183.1:0-19926 GCA_043743315.1 Chloroflexota bacterium
CGGCGGCATCGGCTCGGCGGCATCGGCTCGGCGGCACCGGCTCGGCGGCACCGGCTCGGCGGCATCGGCTCGGCGGCACCGGCTCGGCGGGACCGGCTCAGCGGCATCGGCTCGGCGGCACCGGCTCGGCGGCATCGGCTCGGCGGCATCGGCTCGGCGGCACCGGCTCGGCGGCACCGCCCTTGTTGGGCTCTGCTCGGCGGCACCGGCTCGGCGGCACCGCCCTTGTTGGGCTCTGGCGCCAGCCTGGGTGATACTGGGCGTCCCGGGCTGGACTCGGGGGCAAGCCACGGCCGTTGCGGCTCGTCCTACGGTTGGATCGGGTGCTCCCGCTGGACCGCGACACCGATCGGGTCGCATCACATGCGCTGGTCTGGAGTGGGAGTCCAGCATTCGCGAGTCGGCGTCCAGCGAGAGCGGATTGATCCGGGCGTAAGCGTGTCGCAGTCAAATAGGCGGGTGACCAGTCCCAAACAGCTCGCCGAGGCTCGACGCGTGGCTGCGCGCCTTCATCGCGGCCTCGCCGACGACATTCGCCGCCTACGCGAAGATGCGGCCGTGTCACGTTCGCAGCTGGCGACGGCCGCGGGCGTCGACCTGTCGTTCCTGTGCCGCCTCGAGGAGGCTCGCGAGCGGCCGTCGATCGAGACCTACACGAAGCTGTCGCTCGCGCTTGGATCGGACCTCAGCGCGAGGCTCTATCCAAACACAGGACCCGCCATCCGGGACCGCCATCAGGCACGCATCCTGGAGGCGCTCATGGGCCATGTTGAAGCGCGCTGGCGAGTGTACCCGGAGGTCGCCGTGCGCCGGCCTTCGCGAGGCTGGATCGACGCCCTCCTCCACGATCCGAGCCGGGGCGTGGTCATTGCAGCGGAAATCCAGTCGGATCTCCGTCGACTTGAGCAGCTGCTTCGGTGGTTTCCCGAGAAGGTCGCGTCATTGCCGTCGTGGGAAGGGTGGGCGCATCTTGGCTCCGTGTCTCCGCCGTCGACGCTCCTCATCGTGCGGTCGACTCGTGCCACGCGCGCTGTCGGACGCGAGTACCAACGGCAGCTCGTGGCTGCCTACCCGGCGCACCCGGCCGATGCGATCGCCGCGCTCATCGGAGCCTCTTCCTGGCCGGGTCCCGCCCTCGTGTGGGCGGCCATCGAACCGACCCGGGTCCGGTTCATAAGCCACCGATAAGAAGTGGTGCCGCGCACCGGAAGCGCACCGAAAGTGCGCCCGATGGCCGCCGTGGTGCCGCGCCGGATGGCCGCCGTGGTGCCGCGCCGGACGGCCGCGAGGGCCTCGCGGTTCCGCGCGTGCCGCGCGTTCGCGTGTTCGAGCGCTGGAGCGCTCCGTTCAACCCGCCAGCGGCACGACCCGGCCGTCGGCGTCGAGGGTGGCCTGTCGGCGGCGCATGGCCCTGAGCTCGGCGCCGGGGACCTGATCGCGAGCGTGGTAGCTGGACCGAACCAGCGGCCCCGATTCGACATGCTTGAAACCGAGAGCGAGGGCCTCGACTTTCATCGCGACGAACTCGTCCGGGTGGTAGTAGCGCTCGAGGGGCAGGTGCCTGAGCGACGGCCGCAGGTACTGGCCGATGGTCAGGATGTCGCAATCGACCTCGCGCAGGGCGACGAACGCTTCCGTCATCTCCTCGCGGGTCTCGCCGAGGCCGACCATGAGCGAGCTCTTGGTGTGGACATCGTGCCCGTACTCGGCTGCGTAGACCTTGGCCCGCTCGAGGACGCCGAGCGTCCGGTCCCATCGAGCGCGCTTCCGAACCGGCTTCTGGAGCCGCTTCACGGTCTCGAGATTGTGGTTGAGGATGTCCGGGCCGGCTTCCATGACGGCACGAAGCGGGGCCTCCTGACCGTTGAAATCGGGAATGAGGACTTCGACGCCCATGCCGGGAACGCGGGTCTTGAGTTCGCGGATCGTGTCAGCGAAGACATGAGCGCCACCATCGGGCAGATCGTCCCGGGCAACCGACGTGACCACGACATGCTCGAGACCCAGTCCCTCGAGGGCATCCGCGACACGACGCGGCTCGTCGTCATCGAACCAGGTGGGCTTGCCGGTCTTGATGTTGCAGAAGCCGCAGGCCCGCGTGCAGGTGTCGCCGAGGATCATGATCGTGGCGGTCCGCTGGTCCCAGCACTCCCCGATGTTGGGGCAGTGGGCCTCCTCGCAGACCGTGTTGAGATTCAGGCCGCGGAGCAGGCGCTTGAGGTCCTGGTAGTTCTCGCCGGACGGCATTCGCGCCTTGATCCAGTCCGGGTGGCGGCGGAGCGCGGCCGACCCGTCGGTTGCCGGCAGGCCGACGAGAGCGCCACCACCCATCGCGATCGAGATCGGCTCGGCGGAACCGTGCCCGTGCGACGATCCGGGGGGCTCGAACATCGGCAACTCGCGAGGCATACGCTGAGTGTACGGCGGTCGAGCTTCGGGCAGGCCCGTCATGCCCGTCCCCACGTGTCCCCGGCGCCCTGCTCGAGCCCGCGTGGAGCAAATCCCAGCTCCCGGGTCGCCTTGTCGTGGTTCGCCCAGTAGGTGACGCCCGCGCCGGCCCGGATCGTCTCGGCGACGTTCGCGGGCATTCCCCGCAACCCGCCGAGCGCGTCGTTGATCGGCGCCATGAAGCGGGCGAGTCGGGTCGGCAGGGTGAACCTGGGCGGTCGGTGTCCACCGACTCGCGCGGCGATGCCGATGGCGGCATCGAATCGCAGGCACTCGCCGACCAGCAGGTAGGTCTCGCCGATACGGCCACGGTCCAGGGCAGCAACGATCCCATCCGCCAGGTCGTGGACGTGCACCCAGGCGAGTCCGGTGTCCGGCAATCCGACGTAGGGCAGGCGGCCCGCATGGGCCAGGGCCAGCTGCTGACTGGCCACGGAGTGGTCGTGGGGACCGTAGACCTGCCCGGGACTGACGATGACGATCGGCGCACCGGCGGCGATCCGCTTCTCGGCCGCCTCGTGGGCTCGGTACTTCGTCTCGTCGTACCAGCTCTGGAATCCGTCGTCGAGATCGCGCCGGTAGGTCTCGTCGACGATGGCCCCATGCGTGTTGCCCAGGACATTGACCGTCGAGACGTACACGATCCTGGGCACGCCGGCGTCGATGGCGGCGTCGAGCACCCGCTCGGTCGCCTCGACATTCGCCGCCCACATTGCCGGACGCTCCGACCGCGCGATGCCGACCTTGTAGCTGCCAGCGCCATGGACGACGGCGCTGGCGCCGGTCATCGTCGCGCACAGGGCGTCGGCGTCAGCAAGATCGGAAGGAACGAGCGCGACACCGGTCCGCTTGAGGTGGCCAGCTCGATTCGGATCACGGACGAGAGCCACGATCTCGTCGCCCCGATCGCCCAGCCGCTGGACCACGGCACGGCCGATGAACCCTGCACCGCCGGTGACGACGACGCGCACTCCGTTGCGCGGTTCCGTCATGGCCATAGGTCGAATGCCGGCACGTCCGCGGAGAACGTTCCGCCGGAATCGCCGAAGTCGCGGACAGGAAGGCAATAAGCCGGCCGCCTCGCCACCATGACGCTCCTAGTAGATCGCGGTGTCAGGTCCGACTGCCTCGAGCCAGGCCTTGATGTCACGCAGGAGCGCGGCGCCGCCGGCGCCATCGTTCGCCCGGTGATCGACGCCGAGGACCATGTTCATGACGCTCCGGATCGCGATCACGTCGCCCTCGGGCGTTTCGACCACGACGGGGCGTTTGGTGATCCGATCCATGGTCACGATGCCGACTTCGGGCACGTTCATGATCGGCATGACCATGTTCGTGCCGAGCCAGCCGGTGTTGTCGACGGTGAACGTGCCGCCACCGAAGTCATCGACCCGAAGCTTGCCCGTACGTGAGCGCTCCGACACGGCGGCGATCGCAAGGTTCAGCCCGGAGATCGACAGCTGGTCCACGTCGCGGATGACCGGGACGATGAGCCCGTCGGCGACGGCGACGGCTATCCCGATGTTAATTCGGCGCTTGGCCATCAGGCCAGCCTCGGACCAATGCGCGTTGAACGTCGGGTTGCGACGGAGCGCCTCGGACGAGGCCTTGACGACGAACGGCACGAAGCTGAGCGACACGCCCTCTCGGGCCTGGTACTCCTTCTTGTTCCGATCGCGGAAGCGGACGAGGTTCGAGACGTCGACTTCCATCTGGACGTAGGCGTGGGGCACCTGCAGCGCACGCGTCATCTGGGCTGCGATGCCTTTGCGCATCTGGGTCATCGGGACGAGGACTTCATCCGCGCCTGCCGGAAACACGATCCCGGGCGCCGGGCTCGTGGCCTTGCCCATGCCGGTTGACGGCTGAGTGGCAGGAGCCGAACTTGACGCGGCTTGGGTGGAGCTCGCGACGGCCGGCGCCGAGGCGGCGGCGGCCGGGCCCGGGGCCGAGGCCGAGGCGGCGGCGGGCGCCGTGTTGGCGGGCGCCGTGCCGGCGGGCGCCGTGCCGGCACCGACGGTCGAGTCCTGCTTCCCGACCGGCTTCCCGGTCCGCTGGGACTCGACGTAGTCGGTCACGTCCTCGCGGGTGATGCGTCCGCCGCCGCCGGTGCCGACGACCATCGCGGCCTGGAGGCCGTGTTCGCGGAGGAGTCGGCGCACGGCCGGCGTCATCCGGGCGTCGCCGTTGCCGGGCATCTCGTGAAGCGCGCGCTCGTCGGAACCGGCGGGCCCGTTGGCGACCTCGGGTCCCCTAGCGGACGAGGCAGCCGCTGCCGCAGGTCTTGCCGCCGGCTCGGGCGCCGCAGATTCGGGCTCGGCAGCCGGGGGAGTGGCTGCGGAGTCGGGCGCCGCCGGTTGGGCGGGCAGCTCGCTGGCGGTCGACGGGAGCGCAGCGGCGGCCGTGGCCCGCGCCGTGTCGGCGCTCGCGGCAGGCTTCGCGGGGCTCGCGGCAGGCTTCGCGGGGCTCGCGGCGCCCGCGGCCGACCCGCCAGCTTCCTCGATGATCGCGATCTCGGCGTTGTTCGGGACCGTCTCGCCTTCCTGGACGAGGATCTCCTTCAGGACGCCCTCGAACGGCGACGGGACCTCGGCGTTGACCTTGTCGGTGATGACTTCGAGCAGCGGCTCGTACTTGTCGACATGATCGCCGGGCTGCTTCAGCCACTTGCCGATCGTGCCCTCGGCCACGCTCTCGCCCAGCTGGGGCATCGTCACCTTCGCCATGGGCTGAACCTCCTCTGGAGTCGAGACGCGCGCGGTCGGCTCCGCCGACCGGCCCTGCCTAGTGTCTCCCATCCGACGCCGACCCGCCAGCGCCGCAACGCGATCAGCGGCGACGCACGGTTGCCACCCGCTTCAGCGCGGCATGTTCGAGGCCAGACGTCCGAGCGCCAAGCTGGCGCGCTCGCCGCGCGAAGGCGGGATGGTATCGGTGGACCTCCAGCACTACCAGACATCCAACCGGGCGATCGCGGAGTCAGCTACGACGCCTGTTCGTGCTAACTCGACGGAGCCAGCGAATTTGGCCCAGATACGACCCCGGTTCGTACTAGGTGCGCGAATGGCCCGCTTCAACCCAGGATGATCGGCTCAGTTTGCGGCGGGAGAGCCTGGTTGTGCTCGGGCGGGGCGACATTCGGGATACGAACGCGGCGCCGTGCGACAGGACCGCACCTACCACGACCCGTCGTCGTAAATGGCAGGAACATCAGCAGCCCGGTCGCACCCGACGGCGCCCGGAGCCACTCCCTTGCGCCCGTTCCGACTCGAGGGTATGCCCTTGCCAGAAGCGCCGAGTGCCGAGCCACACGTCGTCGGGCGGTCGATGACTCCGGGAGCACGAGCAGTCGCGCGACGGCGCGTCCGTGCCAGCCCAGGCGCTCGCTCGCCACGGCCACGGCCACGCGCGCCTTCATGTCGTGGGTTCGGAGCGTTTCTTCGACCGACGTGATCTCGGTTTTTATCTCGACGACGAGGACGGTCGAGGTCGGCGGATGCCAGGCAAGGAGGTCGATCGAGCCGCGGTCGGCGTACTTCGCGAACGTCACTTCCGGCATGGTCGACCAACCCAACTTCTCAAGGGACCCCGCCGCCTGGCCCATCAATGCGGCGTGTCCCTCGTCGAGCAATCGATCGACGTCGCCGCCACGCCACCGAAGCGTGATCCGCAGATCCGCGCCAAGTTTCTGCGCCAGGTCATCGATCACGCTCAACCGCACCCGGTCGAGTCGCCCACGCTCTACGAGTGACACCAGATCCTGGCTCACACCAACCGCGCGGCCAAGATCTGCCTGTCGCAGTCCCTCGCGGATCCGAAGCGCACGAATGCTCCGCCCAAGTCGTGTTGCGTCCATGACCGCGATGATGGTTTCGGCCGCTTAGGCGGCGATCATCGGACCTCTGGCCGAGCGGCCGCGGCTTCGCGTGGGCCGGGCGGCCACGGTATCGCGTGGGCGTGGCGGCCACGGCTTCGCGGGCGCGCGGCGGCCGCAGCATCGTGAGCGCCGAGCGGCCCGAGCATCGTTCGCTGGCCTCTGAGCATCGCATCCATCCGGCCAGCGCATCCCGCGCGAGGCAGCTGCTCAGTAGGCGGCGAGCCGGCGAATCCCGTCGGCGATCTTCTCGGGGTTGATCATGAACCAGTCCTCGAGCGCGTGGTTGTACGGAACCCCCGGGACCTCGGGGCCGGCCAGCCGCGTGACGGGTCCGTCGAGGTAGTCGAATGCCTCCTCGGAAACCATCGCCGCTACCTCAGCGCCATAGCCACCAAACCGGTTGTCCTCGTATACGACGAGGCACTTTCCGGTCTTGCGCACGGAATGGAGGACCGTTTCCTTGTCCAGGGGCCGGAGCGTCCGGAGATCGACGACCTCGACGCTGATCCCCTCATCCGAGACCACATCGGCCGCCTCGAGCGCGTAGTGCGCCATCAGCCCGTACGCGATCACCGTGAGCTGCGAGCCCTCGCGGGTCACGGACGCTCGGCCGAGCGGGACCGTGTAGTCCGTGTCCGGGACGTCGCCGCGGACCGATCGGTACATCTTCTTGTGCTCGAAGAAGAGCACCGGGTCGTCGTCCCGGATCGAGGATCGGAGCAGTCCCTTCGCGTCGTACGGCGTCGACGGAATGACGATCTTCAGCCCTGGAATGTGGGCGAAGAACGCCTCCACCGACTGAGAGTGGTACAGCGCCCCGTGGACCCCGCCACCGTACGGTGCGCGGATGGTCATCGGGACGCCGAAGCCGTTATTCGAGCGGTAGCGCATCCGTGCGGCCTCGGACAGGATCTGGTTGAAGGCCGGGAAGATGAAGTCCGCGAACTGGATCTCGGCCACCGGCCGGAGGCCATTCATCGAGGCACCGATCGAGGCGCCCACGATCATCGATTCGGTCAGCGGCGTGTCGATCACCCGGTCATCGCCGAACTCGGCCCACAGGCCGTCCGTGACCAGGAACACGCCGCCCTTCTTGCCGACATCCTCGCCCAGCACGATCATGCTCGGATCGCGCCGCATCTCGTCGGCGAGCGTCTCGCGGATCGCCTCGATGAACGTCTTGAGGGCCATCAGTCGGTCGCGCCTTCGGCCGCAGATCGATCGTCCGAGCCGCCATGACCCTGGGTCCCGTGGCCGTTCCCGTGGCCGTTCCCGTGCCCGTTCCCGAGCCCCCACGGCGGGGGGCCCTCCGACGGCCATTCCTCGGCGTAGACCCAGCGCATGGCCGTCGAGGGATCCGGGTCCGGCTCGGACTCGGCAAACTCGGTCGCCTCGTGGACCTCGGCCTTGATCCCGGCGTTGATGGTCGCCTCGGTCTCCTCGTCGAGGACACCGGCGTCGACGAGCTGGGACCGGAAATGCGGCAACGCATCGAGCGCCTTCAACCCGGCGAGTTCCTGCTCGGTTCGGTATTTGGTCTGTTGATCATCCGACGAGTGGCCGGTCAGCCGGATGACCTTCGCCTCGATGAGCGTTGGGCCGTCGCCCCGGCGTGCGCGGTCAACCGCCTCTTTCGCCGCGACGTAGCAGGCCAGGACATCCGAGCCATCGACGACCACGCCCGGAATGCCGTAGCCGGCGGCCCGATCGGCGACGTCCGGGGTCGCCACCTGACGGCTGGCCGGAACACTGATCGCGTAGCCGTTGTTCTCGATCACGAGGATGAACGGCAGCTTGTGGATTGCAGCGAAATTGAGGCCCTCGTGGACGTCGCCCTGATTCGAGCTCCCCTCACCCATCGAGGACATCGCCACCTGCCCTGATCCGCGGATCTTGGCGGCGAGCGCGATGCCAACCGCGTGGAGCATCTGGGTCGCCACCGGGGAGGACAGCGACAGGAGGTTATTCTCGGCGTTGCCGTAATGACCGGGCATCTGGCGGCCACCGGACGAAGGGTCGCTCGCTTTGGCGTACTGGGCCATGAGGATGTCCTGGGCCGTCATGCCGAAGGCAAGGCACGTGGCAATCGAGCGGTAGAACGGCGCGATCCAGTCCTTCTTGCGTTCGAGCGGCCAGGCGATGCCCACCTGGGCCCCTTCGTGGCCCTGGCCGCTGATCACGAACGGAATGCGCCCGGCGCGATTCAGGATCCACATCCGCTCGTCGACGGCGCGGGCCAGTGCGACGGTCCGGTACATCGCGAGCAGGTCCTCGTCGGTCAACCCGACCGAAGCCGCGAGGTCCGATTGCGCCCTGCCCTTCGTCGTCATCGGTCGATCGGTACGTCCCGGCTCAGAAGTTGATGGACTGGCCGTCGACGGCGAGCGCCGCCTCGCCGATGATCTCCGCCAGCGTCGGATGGGCGTGGGTCGTGCCGCCGATCTCCCACGGGGTCGCATCCATCTGGAACGCCAGGGACGCCTCGGAGATCAGGTCCGTCGCGTGCGGGCCGATGAGGTGCACGCCGAGCGTGTCCTTGGTGTCGCGATGGCCGATGACCTTGGCGAAGCCTTCGTACTCGCCGCCGATGATCGCCTTCGCGATGGCCTGGAACGGCACCTTCCCGACGGTGTACGGGATCTCGCGCTCCTGGCACTGCTGCTCGGTCAGGCCGATCGAGGCGATCTCCGGGCGGCAATACGTGGCACGGGGCTGCTTCACGTAGTCGATCGGATGGACGTCCTTGTCGCCGGCGATGACATGAGCGGCCACGATCCCCTCGTGCGCGGCTGTATGGGCGAGCAGGAGCCCGCCGACGATGTCTCCGATCGCATAGAGGTGCGGCACTTTCGTGCGCATTCGGCCATCCACCTTGACGAACCCTCGCTCGAGCTCAGCCTTGGTGGAATCGAGCCCGATGTCCTCGACGTTGGGTGCACGCCCGGTCGCCACGAGGAGCATCTCGGCCGAGATCTCGGAGGCTTCCTTGCCCTCCGGGCCGACGGTGATCTTCACATTCGACTTCGACGCCTTGACCGACGCCACATCGAAGCGGGCGCTGGTCATGACGGTCATGCCGCGACGGACGAAGCTCCGCTCGAGCAGCTGGCTGACTTCGCGATCCTCGGCCGGCACGACCGCAGGCAGGTACTCGAGGAGGGTCACCGCGACGCCGAGGTCGTGGTACATCGAGGCAAATTCGACCCCGACCGCCCCGGCTCCAATGACGATGATGTCCTTCGGAAGTGTGTCGATGGCAAGTACGTCATCGGAGGTGACGATCCGCACCCCGTCCGGCTCCAGGCCGGGCAGGGACTTGACCCGCGAGCCGGTCGCGAGGATGACGTCAGTCGCCTGGAGGACACGATCGCCACCGGCTCCCGGCGTTCCATCCTCGCCGTGCATCTGAACCCGGATGGTGGTCGGGCCCTCGAGGCGGCCCCGTCCCTGGATCCACGCCACCTTGTTCTTGTCGACGAGCGTCTTGAGCCCGGTCCACATGCGCTTTACGACCTGGTCGCGGCGCGCGGCCATGCGGGCGTAATCGATGGTCGCCTCCCCGGGCAGGTCGATCCCGAAGTCCTTGGCATGCCGTATCCGATCCGCGAATGCCGCCGACTCGAGGAGCGCCTTGGTCGGGATGCACCCTCGATGGAGGCACGTTCCGCCGATCTTGCCCTCATCGACGAGGGCCACCCGGAGGCCCAGCTGGGCAGCCCGGAAAGCGGCGCTATAACCGCCGGTCCCGGCGCCGAGCACGATCAGGTCGAAGTCGTTGGACGAACCGACGGCCATGGTCAGCGAGACTCCGGTTCGGCCGCGAAACGCCCGAAATCGACGGCGACGGCTTGCCTTGGACGATGCCGACCGGGCAGGAATGTCATTCGCCACGATGGTACGCGGGCCATCGTGAAAGGCGCAAACCCACCGGTCGTCGAGGCGCCCGCCGCCGGTGCTAGACTCGGCCGAAACCGGGTGTCCGCCGGGCCCGTTTCGGGAGCTTCGGGACGCCGCAGCTGTCAGAAGGGACGCCTTGGACCCGATCCTCCAGCGCGGGCTGCTCGTGATCCTCGCCTACCTGGCGGGATCGATCCCATTCGGCGTCCTGGTCGCACGGATGACGGGCGGGGTGGATCCGCGGACGATCGGCTCGGGCCGCACCGGCGGAACCAACGCCCTGCGCGCCCTCGGGCGGAAATGGGCCGCGGTCGTCGTGACCGGCGACCTTGCCAAGGGCGCCCTGCCGGTGCTCCTGGCACGCATCGTGACGAACGGGGATCCGGTGGCCGAGGTCCTGTGCGCGACGGCCGCGGTCATCGGCAGCTCGCACTCGATGTTCCTGCGGTTCCACGGCGGGCGGGGTGTCGGCACGGGTGTCGGGACCATGCTGATCATCGAACCGATCGCCATCCTGATCGCGGCGCCGGTGTTCATCGCGGTCATCCTGATCACGCGGTACGTGTCGCTCGGATCGCTGCTCGGGTCCGCGGCGATGCTTCCGGCCATGCTCCTCATCTGGGCGGTGGCCTCCGGCGCGGTGCCACCCGCGTACCTGGGATGGGCGGTCGTGGGCCCGGTGCTGATCTGGCTGGCCCACGCGGACAACATCGACCGCCTGATCCACGGCACCGAGCGCAAGTTCGACCTCGGGCTGCTCGGCAGCCGTGGCGACGGCGGCGGCGCGACCTAGCGCTGCGAGGCCGCCGAACTCCTTCGACAGCTGGCGGACAGCTGGCGGACAGCTGGCGGACCGCTAGCGATATCCCTCGGGAACAGGTCCCGTGATCTCCATCCCGTAGCGCTCCGCAATCCCGTCGAGCGTCGTCGCGTCCGTCTCCGGGGCCGCGAAGGCCGCTGCGAGTTCGTCGAAGTAACCGACCATGGCCGCCGGGCTGTACAGGTTCAACTTCCGACTGGGTCGGTCACCGACCTGGAAGCCGTGCCTGAGACCCGCCGGAA
This sequence comes from Chloroflexota bacterium, assembly GCA_043743315.1. Taxonomy (GTDB): domain Bacteria; phylum Chloroflexota; class Limnocylindria; order Limnocylindrales; family CSP1-4; genus UBA5189. The sequence continues at coordinate 11,285 of JAYTWS010000183.1, forward strand.
TGAAGATGAAGGAGCCTGCCGGGCAGGCGTACTCGTGATCCTCGAGGAAGATCCGATATTCACCGGCCAGGACGTAGAACGCCTCAGCCGCATCATGGTGAATGTGCATCGGTGGCCCGAATCCCGCCGGCTCGGTCGCCTCGAGCAGGGAGAAGGCGCCCGCCGTTCCGTCTGCCGTCGCCTTGACCGACATCGCAAAGGTGCCCATCGCGATCGATCGGCCCTCACCCGGGCCGAGCACGAACGCGCCGTGGTTCAGATCCCGCATCGGGTGATGCTCCTCGTCAGTTCGTGGGTCGAGGGTCCGTCAGGCCGTCGGTGGCGTCTCGCTCAGCCGCCCGGCTGGGTCTCGCTCAGCCGCCCGGCTGGATCTCGCTCAGCCGCCCGGCTGGGTCTCGCTGAGCCGCCCGTCCTTCGAGGCGAAATCCCAGACATCGATGGCCGGTGGCTCGATTCCGAGGTCCGTGAGGGCCGTGCAGATCTGGCTTCGATGGTCGGACCCGTGGTGGATGGCCTGCGCAAGCCGGATCCCCAGCGGCGCGAGGCTGTCCGATCCGTCATCGCGATGCCGTGTGACGGTGGTCTCGGGATCAGGATTCTGCGCGAGGTACGCGGTCCATGAGCCGCCGTTGGCTTCCATCGTCGCGCGCAACTGGACGAGGTCCATCGATTCCTCGTCGATTTCGGCCACCTCCCCGCCGGTCAGGGCATGCAGATATCCGCAATCGCCGGCGACCGTGTGGCGCATGGTGTCGAGGATCGAGCCGTACGTTCCCGGGACGCTCGATCCGAGCTGCTCCGGCGTCAGCGGCTGGCAGGCGTCGATGAGTTGCAAGGTCGCCCAGACATGGTGGCCGAACGCGTCGGCGAGCAGTGAGATCGTCATGCCGGGGATCCTAGCGCAAGATCGTCGCGCAGGGCATGTTCAAGCGGCGTAGGTTGGTCGACGCACCGAGTCGGGCCCTGCCCGGAATTCAAGAGCTGGAGGTACCCATGGGTCCGCTGGTGATGACCGGCCTCGCCACGTTCGGGGCGGCCGTGGGAATCGGCCTGCTGATGAGCGGCACCTACCCGACATCGGAGCCCATCGATGGCCGCGTTCCAACGAGCCGCGGCTTGGCCATCGTGCTGATGGCCTTCTGCGCAGGTCTGGGCGTGCTCGGCATCGTGGCCGGGCTGCTGGCCGTGATGCTCGACGTCACGGTTGAACCGAACGACTCGCTGCTGGCAGCCGGCCCGGCCGTGATGGGAGCCCTCGTCGGCATCGCGATCATCGTGCGCAATCGGCCGACCATGAACGCGGCTCTCGTTCCGATCTCGATTTCGTTCATCGTCGGGATGGCCATGCTCGGCGTGATGGTTACCGTCATTGCATTCAGCCTGGGAGGCCTGGGCACGAATCTTCCGATCGATGGTCCATTCGAGATCCTCGGGCTCGTGAGTTTGATCGCGAGCGTTGCGATCGGTCGGTCGGGCGCCGCGGCGATTCGATCGATGAATGGAGCGAGCGACGACGCGCGTCGGGCGATCTCCGGGCGACAGATCGCACGTAGCGGGCTCTTCCAGGCCGCCGGAGTTGCTGCGTCCGTGATCGCGATCGTCCTCGTGGTCAGGCAATGAGGGCGAGCCGGTAGTGCGACTCGGATCGAGGTGCGTGACCGGGCCCGAAACCCGGCGGCGTGACCGGGCCCGAAACCCGGAGGCGTCCCGTCAAATACGCTCCGGGGTCGTGGTACTTGCTCCGAAGCGCCGAAATCCGCCCAGATACGACCCGGGTTCGTGCAAAGTGCGGCGCCGGGCCGGAAGGCTCGAGGGATCGACACCGATCTCGCAAACCTGAGCACGGTTGCCTCGGGCTGTGGCCTCGCGTGAGGCTCAAGCGTGGTGGAGCCACACCTAACACGAGGGCTGTTCGTATTTGGAGCTCGGCGGGGCCCACCCCGCGCCGGGGCTTAACCCGCGCCGGCCACCAGATGCGAGCCTCGTGGCGGGCCGCACCGCGCCCAAGCGCTCGCACCGCGCCCAAGAGCTCGCACCTTCGGCGCATCTTCGGCGCATCTTCGGCGCGAAGCGGAGCGGACACGGGAGCCCGGCCGCTCGTCCCGAGGCGGACACGGGAGCCCGGCCGCTCGTCCCGAGGCGGACACCGGGCACCAGCCCACCGGTCACAACGGCGAGCCCTCACGCCGCTGGTCCGCGCACATGCCCTGGGAATCACAACGACCCGGGCCGGCTGACTGCCCGGGTCGTGTCTTGGACTCTGGTTTCCGCGAACCCCCAGTGGGCCCGCGCGCCGAGAGGAGAGTGCTAGCCCCGCATCGTCCGGAAACAATCGGAGCAGTAAACCGGCTTGCCGCTGGTCGGGCGGAACGGGACCTTGGCCTCGTTACCGCAGTTCGAGCAGGTTGCCGCGAACATCTCGCGGGTGCCGCGATCGCGATCGCCGTAGCCACCGCCGCCGCCACCGCCACCGCCGCCGTACCCACCGCCGCCACCGGCGCTGTAGCTGCCGCCAGCGGAGTAACCGCCGCCGCCGGACGAGCCGTAATCGCTGCTACCCGAGCCGTAGCCCGCGCCGCTCGACCCGCGAGCTGCCTTGCGGCTGGCTCGACAGGACGGGCAGCGGCGCGGCTCGGTGAAGCCACGCTGTGCGTAAAAGTCCTGCTCGGAAGCGGTGAAGACGAACTCCTGTCCGCAATCCGCGCAGGTCAGATTCTTGTCGTTGTACAAATCGAGAACTCCTCTCGGTAGCCGCCGCGATGCCGTTCGGGTTCTCGCGTCAGCCGTGAGAGGAGTCCGGTACGTGGTCGTCTACGCGTATGCAGCCACGGACCGTGCCGTGACATTGGGCGTCGCGGAGCATACGCGGTATCCGCCGCCCTGCCTAGTCCTGATTTGCGAAGATTGATCGCACAGGCCAGCACAAGCCTGGAGGTGGCCGGGGCGCGCAGGGCCAGCGGCGCCCTCCTGACCCCCGCGGAGCCGCTCAGTCGTCGAGCGCCCAGCCTCGAACGCGCCCAACAGCCTTTGCCCAGCGGCGCCGGCGCGCTGCACGTTCGCCGGCATCTGAGGCCGGCTCGAAACGACGATCGACGGCCCGGTTTGTGCGCAGCGCATCCAGGTCGGGCCAGTACCCGATCGCGAGGCCGGCGAGCGATGCCGCTCCCAGCGCGGTCGTCTCGATGACCGCGTTGCGCTCGACGGCGATCCCAAGCAGGTCCGCCTGATCCTGGAGCAGGCCGTTGTTCGCGGCGGCACCACCGTCGACCCGGATCGCAGTGGGCCGGGTCTCCGCAGCGGGCCGGGTCCCCGAACCTGGCTTGGTCTCCGAGCCGAGCGTGGTCCCCGAGCCCACTGTCGTCCCCGAACCTGGCTTGGTCTCCGAGCCGGGCTTGGTCCCCGAGTCGGGCCTGGTGCCTGAGCCCGCTGTGGTCCCCGAGTCGGGCGTCATTCCCGAGTCGGGCATCATCGCCTCGACGACGTCCGCGACCTGCTGGACGATCGAATCGAGCGTGGCGCGCGCGATGTGCCCGAGCTCGGTGCCACGGGTGATCCCGAAGATCGCCCCTCGGGCATCCGGATCCCAGTAGGGGGCTCCGAGCCCCGTGAACGCGGGCACCATGACGACCCCACCGGCATCGGGAACTGATGCGGCCAGCGCCTCGATGTCTCCCGATTCCTCGAACGCGCCGAGCCGATCCCGCAGCCATTGCACCGCGGCGCCCGCCACGAAGACGGAGCCCTCGTGGGCATACGCGACCGGACCATTCGGGCCCAACTGCCAGAGGATGGTGGTGATCAACCGGTTCGGGGATGGGACTGGCGATGGACCGATGTTGCGCAGGAGAAAGGCGCCGGTCCCGTAGGTCGTCTTCGTGTCTCCGGGATCGAAGCACGCCTGTCCGAACGTCGCGGCCTGCTGATCGCCGGCCATTGCGGCGATGGGGATCGGGCGACCGAACAGCTCGGGGTCCGTTTCACCGACAACGCCGGACGTCGGTACCACCTGGGGCAGCATCGCGGCCGGCACTCCCACGAGATCGAGCAGCTCCGCGTCCCACGCCAGTCGATGGAGATCGAACAACAGGGTCCGACTGGCATTCGAGACATCGGTGACGTGGCGACGCCCGCCGGTCAATCGCCAGACCAGAAAGCTGTCGACCGTCCCGAACGCGAGCTCTCCCCGCTCGGCTCGAGCACGAAGGCCCGACTCAGCGTCAAGGATGTGGGCGATCTTCGGGCCGGAGAAGTACGCGTCGATCGGCAATCCGGTCCGTTCCCGGAACAGCGGTTCCAGGCCCCGGGATCGGAGGGCCTCGCACGCCGGCGCCGTGATCCGGCTCTGCCAGACGACGGCATCCGCGACCGGCAGTCCGGTCGCCCGATCCCACACGATCGTCGTCTCTCGCTGGTTCGCGATTCCGATGGCCGCGATCCGTGTCGCTCCCCCGACGGCCTCGACGACCTCCCGGGCGACCGCAAGCTGCGACTCCCAGATCGCCTCGGGGTCGTGGGTCACGTGGCCTGGCGAGGGGTAGCGCTGTTCGAACGGCCGCTGGGCGCTGGCGACGGGCCGGCCGTCGGGTCCGAAGGCGATGGCCCGCGATGATGTCGTGCCCTGGTCCAGGGCGAGGATCAATCGATCGTCGGCCATCGCCGGTCCTATCGCCCCGGAACGCCGAACTCGACCCGCGCCCGTGCGAGGAAGGCCGACGTCTCGGTGGTCTGCCGCCCGGCATCCCAGCCGAGCTCGCGCCCCATCAGCTCCGCCACGCGCGCCGCGACCGAAGCTCCGCGGTCTGGCAGCTCCTGCGTGAGCCGCATGCGCCGGCTCAGCACGTCGTCAAGCGAGCCGGCCAGCTCGTGCGTGACGGCCCATGACACCTCCGCCTCGAGGTGTTCGATGTCCGGGCCGAGCGGCCGCAACAGGTCGCGCTCTCGCCCGAGGGCCACGATCATGTCGGCCTCCGTCCCGTGCCGGTCGACCAGCCGGCGGGCGACCGCCTCGGACAGGCCAGTCTCGCGGGCGATCCGGCTCGTCAGCACGGCCAGATCAGCGAGCGATGCCGCCCCGACGACCGGGAGATCCGCCGTCCTGGACGGCCGGGCGCGGGTGTCAGCCCGGCCGAGCGCCGCATCGATCGTGTCGCGGGCCATGACCCGATAGGTCGTGTACTTGCCCCCGCCGATCCGGACGATGCCCGACGGGTCGGTCGTCACCTTGTGTTCGCGGGAGGCCTTCACGGTCGAGCCGCCGAACTCACCGACGAGGGGCCGAAGGCCGGCGTACGTGCCGAGAATGTCGTCCCGCGAAAGATCGAGCGTCATCCGATCGTTCACGACCCCGAGCAGCTCGTCCACGTCCTGATCGAGCGCCGTGGGTCGATCCAGGGCCCGATCGTCCTCGTGGTCGGTCGTCCCGATGACCCAGTGATTCGGCCACGGGACGACAAACACCACGCGTCCCGGAATTCGCAACGTCATCCCACCGCGGGCCTGGAGGCGCTCCCGCCGGATCACGATGTGCGCTCCCCGGCTCGGCACCACCCGGGCGGCGCCCGGAACCGGGGCGAACCGCTCGTCCGGGTGGGCCGCCCAGACACCGGTAGCGTCGATGACGTGCGTGGCGCGGATCTCGAGTGTTTCGCCGGTCAGCGAATCCCGCGCATGGACGCCGATCGCGCGGCCGTGCTCGAGGAGCGGCGCATCGGCCCGAACGCGGGTGGCCACCTCCGCACCAAGCTGGATCGCGGTACGGACCACGGCAAGAGCCAGCCGGGCGTCGTCCTCGACCCCGTCGTGGTACAGGATCCCGGCCTGGAGGCCCTCCGGACGAAGCTGGGGTGCGAACTCACGGGCAGCGGCGGGACGCATATGCCGGGCGAAACCGGCGCCCTGGCGGGATCCCAGAAGGTCGTACAGGAAGATGCCCGCCCCGTAGAACCCCTGGTGGATTACGGGCCAGCCGTAGATCGGGAATAGGAATGGCTCCAGCCGAACGAGGTGCGGCGCGTTGCGCAGGAGCCTGGCGCGCTCCTCGAGTGCCTCTGCGACGAGGCCGAAGTGGAGCTGCTCGAGATAGCGAAGGCCACCGTGAATCAGGCGCGAGGACCGACTCGACGTCCCTGCCGCGATGTCCGTCTGCTCGATGAGGGCGGCCCGAAGGCCACGGCTCTGAGCGTCAAGCAGTGCGCCTGCACCCACGATGCCGCCGCCGACGATGAGGACATCGAACGATTCGCTCGCCAGCCGGGCGAGAGAGGTTCGCCGGGCAGCGGGCGCTGCGAGTGGACCGGCCGGGCCCGGGGCGAAGGCGGAGTCCATCAGGCCTCGGGCGGTTGGTGCGTGGCGACGCGCCACAGAACGAGCGAGGTCCCGATGATCAGGACGAGGATCGTCAGGGGCTGGTGGAAGATGATCCGCTGGACGAATTCGGGCAGGATTCCGGTGACGACAGCGGCCCCCAGCACCACGGCTGCGGCCGCGGCTGCGACCAGCACCACCTGGCGCGCGCCCGGCTGCCCTCGATCAACCACGATCCGCCTCCTCCGGGATCCCGATCGGCGCGACGAGCACCTTACCGGCGAGCGCCGCGCCGCGCCGTGTCCGCAGGCCGGTCTTCGGTCGATGGAATGTCACGGTCAGGTCGGCCTGGACGACCGGATCCGACGCGTCACCCGACGACAGATCGACGGCTGATGGGGTATCGACGGCCACGACCGGCACGCCGGCGATGCGCGCCCGGCCGATGAGCTCCACCGCACCGCGGATCGGCTCCCGGAGGACCCCGCTCACGCCCGTGCCGACGAGCGCATCGATGAGGATCGAGGCGTGATCGACGTCGTTGCCGAGGATCGTCAGGTCGCGCGCCACGGCCGCGTGGACCCGCGTGACCCGCGACTCGGATGCGAGCCGGTCCCAGTTCCGTGCGGCATCGAGCGTGCTCGGGCGCGCAGCCGAGGACACGAGGGCGACGATGACGTCGAAGCCCGCCTGAGCCAGACGACGCGCGGCCACGAACCCGTCGCCCCCGTTGTTGCCGGGCCCGCACAGCACGAGGATCGGGCCCTTGCCGAGACGACCGGTCGCCTCGCCGAGGGCACGGGTGGCGGCCGCGACCGCCGCACCGGCGTTCTCCATAAGCCGCTCGCCGGGCATGCCGAACGCGTGGGCCCGGAGATCGATGCCCTGCATGGCCTCGGCCCCGATGGGACTCCGGGCCGCCGCGCCCGCCCAGCGCCGACGCAACCCGCGAAGGTCAAGCAGCAGCAGGCCGGGATCGTCGGCCGGGAGCGGGTCTGCAGATACGCCCGGGGGCGACGAGGTTGGGGTCACAGCCCGACAAGCGTAGCCGAGCGCTACTGGATCGGCAGCCTGGCCCGGCCCGAACGCGTCGGGTGCCGCTCGAGGAGTCCGTCTCGTGCCAGTGCCCCGACCGCCGTGACGATTGCGGCGCGGTCGTGCAGGCCGATCCTCGCCGGCATCTCCGACCACGTATCGCCAGGCGCGTCACGGAGCAGGTCGAGAATTCGGCCACGCAGCCATCGGCTGGTCGTCTCGAAGGCGGCCGGTCGTTCGCGAGTCTGGCGCGCGCCCCCGCCGACACCGGCTGAACCCCCAGATCGCCGGCCGCGACCCGCTTGTTCGTGGCCATCCTCGGACGCCACCGACATGCCGCCCCGGGCCTGCGCGAAGCGACACCCGGCCTGCGCCGGACAGGGATCGCACCGCGGTGTCCCTGGCTTGCAGAAGGTCGCGCCGATGTCCATGAGCGCGTGGGTCCACTCGCCGGGTTGATTAGCGGGGACGCTGGCGTCGGCGATGACCTGGAGCTCGATCGTGGAAAACGTGTTCAGTGAGCCACCGAGAGCTCGATTGAGGACGCGGCGGACGTTGACGTCGATCGCCCCGACGGGATGGCCGAACGCAAGGGCGGCCACGGCTCGCGCCGTGTACGGCCCGACACCCGGCAGCCGCTCGAGGGCCACGAGGTCGCCCGGGACCTGCCCGTCGTGATCCCTGACGATCGCGATTGCGGCCTGTCGGAGCGAAATGGCCCGCCGGTTGTAGCCAAGACCCCGCCACGCCCGGAGGACGGCAGCCGGTGTCGCTGCGGCGAGGGCTTCGACGGTCGGAAACTCGACCATGAACCGCTTCCAGTACTCGGCGGCCCGTGCCGCCTGCGTCTGCTGGGCCATCGCCTCCGATACCAGGATCGCGTACGGGTCCGTCGTTCCGCGGAAGGCGAGGTCGCGGCCGCGTGTCGCATACCAGGCGAGGATCGAGCTCCGGAGCGCGGGCGATGCGGCTGCTGCGGGCGGACCGAAGCTCGAAGGAGCCGAGGACGTCGCGCCCGTATCCCGGCCCCCGGCGGGCCTCCCCGAGGTTGATCGCGGCTGCGGCCGCGCGGAGCTGATGTGCACGGCCGTACGATACCGGGCATGAGATTTGGTGCGGCCTACTGGATTCAGCGAACCGACTGGCCTGCTCTGCGTGATGCCTGCCTCGCGGCCGAGTCCGCCGGCTTCGACGCCTTGTGGCTTGACGATCATCTGCTGTCCGACGAGGGCGACTGGACGAGCCCCAAGCTCGAGGGCTGGACCTCGCTCGCAGCGGTGGCTGCACTGACGACTCGTGCGGAC
>JAYTWS010000184.1:0-1556 GCA_043743315.1 Chloroflexota bacterium
GAGCATGGGCTATTCTTCATCCACGCCGACATAGCTCAGCGGTAGAGCAGCTGTTTCGTAAACAGCAGGTCCTCGGTTCAAATCCGAGTGTCGGCTCCAAGCCTGTTTACGCTTCGCCGGTCTCGAGCCAACCTTCGCGGATGGCCCGGGTCGCCAGTTCCGTGCGGCCGGCGATCTGTAGTCGCTCAAAGATTCGGGTCAAGTGACTCTCGACCGTCTTCGGGCTGATGCCGAGACGGACCGCAATCTCGTCGTTCGAGCGGCCATCGACGATCAGCCTCACAACCTCGAGCTCACGGAGGCTCAGTCGACGTGGGCCCGACGGCGCCGGTCGGACCGAATAGGCGACGCCCCCTGCTGCGACCTGGCGAATCGCGTGCAGGAGGTTCACGAACGGGTCTGTCTTCAGCACGTAGCCGGATGCCCCGAGCCGAATTGCCGCCTCGATGTACTGCGGGTAATCGAAGGCGGAGAGGACGATGATGGCCGGGCCATCGGGCGACGCGATCTCCCGCATAAGGGCGAATCCGTTCTCCTCGCCGAGCCGGATGTCGACGACCAGGACGTCCGGCTTGAGCTCCAGCAGGGCCGCGCCCGACGCGAGGGCGCCCGCGACACCCACGACTTCGATGTCGAGTTCTCGCTCGAGGAGCGCCGCCGTTCCGTCGCGAACGACCGGGTGGTCGTCGACGACGACGACGCGGATCACGCCCGAACCTCGGCGCCAGGCCGCTCCGGCGGTCGTGCCGGCGCCCAGACCAGCCCGACGACCGTTCCACCGTTCACTGGACGGCGGATGTCGAACTTGCCGCCGATCTGCTCCGCCCGCTGGCGCATGTTGAGCAGGCCGTAATGGCCGGACCGGCTCGCAATGGTCGCGGCGTCGAAGGCGATCCCGCTGCCCTGATCCGTGATCACGAGGGACGCACGATGCGGACCGGCGGAATACCGGACCACGATCGGCGGAGCGCCGTGGGTGACGGCGTTGGCAAGGGCCTCCTGCGCCACCCGAAACACGGCGAGCTCGACGTCCGCAGGAGGGCGGCCGGTGTCCGCTCGCTCGAGGCTGACCTGCCGGCCCGATGTCTCGCCGACGCGGGCCACGAGCCATTCGAGCGCCGGCCCGGCGCCCAGCTCGTCGAGGATCGGGAGGCGAAGGTCCCCGCAGACTTCCCGGAGGCGGTCGGCGATCGATCGCGCGAGCGCAGCGGCGCCAGCGTCGCCGGCCGCGTCGAGACGGCGGACCAGGACCGTCATCTCCTGCAGCGCATCGTCGTGAAGATCTGCAGCGAGTCGAGCGCGCTCGACCTCGGTCGCAGCCACGACGGTGTCGCGCTGGGTCCGGAGGGTCTCGACCCGTGCGTTTGTCTGGAGGACAACGACGACGATCAGGAGCCACAGCAACGGGACGCCGACTCCGAGCCCGAGCGCGGAATAGCCGAGCGTGACCACGGTGGGATCAGGCGACGCGGTCGACAGTTCCACTGCCACGTCTATGGTATGGTCACTGCCATGAGAACTACCATCGACACGGTGGGACGCCTGGTCATCCCCCG
>JAYTWS010000185.1:0-9652 GCA_043743315.1 Chloroflexota bacterium
CGACTGGTGGGCGGGGTGGGAATGCGCCTCGGCCGGCGCAATCCGGAGCGCCTGCGCGAGGGCGATGCGCTCGACTTCTGGCGGGTCGAGGAGATCCGACGACCCGACCTCCTTCGACTGCGAGCGGAGATGAAGGTGCCGGGACGGGCGTGGCTCCAGTACGAGGTCAGCGCCGTGGACGGCGGAAGCCGCCTCGTCCAGACGGCCTTCTTCGAGCCCAAGGGCGTGCCCGGCCTCGCCTACTGGTACCTGCTCTATCCGATCCACGTCCTGATCTTCCGCGGCACGGTCCGCGTTCTCGCGGAACGAGCCCAGGCGAAGGCCACCGCCGGCTGACCGCCCGCCGAACCGCGGGCTGAGCGGCGGCCGAACCGCGGGCTGAGCGGCCACCGCGGCGTACGCGGGCTGAGCGGTCGCCGCGGCGTACGCGGGCTGAGCGGTCGCCGAGCGGCCGCCGAGCCGGCGCCTCGCGTCAGCCGAAGATCGACCGCGGGCAGTAGGCGGTCACGATGAAGTTCGGCTGATCGACGATCTCGCTGATCCGCAGGTCACCGGCGACGCTCAGCAGGAGGTACGCGTCCACCGCCGGCAGGCCGTGCTCTGCACCCAGCCGGTCGATCAGACGCCGCGTCGCATCCCGCGCGGCGATCATCAGGTCCGGTCCCACGCCGTCGGCGGCGAGCCAACCGGCGGTGTTCGTCGAACGTCCGAGCGGGCCGTCCGTTCGGAACTCCGGCGCTGTGACCCGGACGTCGCGGCGGACGGTGAGCCGGACGCGTGCCCGCATCGGCGTTTCGATCGCCGTGCCGCAGACCTCGCCGTCCCCCTGGGCCGCGTGCCCGTCGCCGAGGCTGAAGAGCGCCCCCGGGACGGCGACGGGGAGCCACAGCGTCGATCCGACCGTCAGGTGGCGGGTGTCCATGTTGCCGCCGAGTTCGGTCGGTGGAATCGTCGATCGGGCTGCTCCGTCCGGGGCCAGCCCGAGCTCCCCGCAGAACGGCGCGAGCGGGATCCGGATGCCCGGCAGGAACTCGGCGATCCCGTCTCCAAGCCGGGTGATCCGTAGCGCGGGCTCGGGAAACTGATCGGCAAGGAGCCCGAAGCCCGGGATCGCCGCCGTCCAGCCCCAGTCGTCCGGCTGAAAGTCGAGCAACTCCACCTGGAGCGTATCGCCGGGCATGGCTCCCTCGACGAAGACCGGGCCACATACCTGGTCGACTCGCTCGAAGTCCAGGTTCGCCAGATCGGTCACGGTTGATCCGCGACTGATCTGGCCACATGACGCATCGAGGGCATCGAACTCGATCTCCGCGCCGCTCTCCACCCGCAGGACCGGCTCGACCGCCGCATCCCACGCCAGGTGGTACTGCTCGCGGCGGACGTGGAACGGGGAAGCACTCACGTTGACACCTCCTGGCGTGGATGGGCGGCCGCGGAAGCGGTCGCCGGGACCTCGAGCCAGCAGCGGGTCCGCCGCTCCGTATCCAGCTCGACGTACGGCGGCGTCGCGTCGCACCGGTCGTGGCGTTCGGGGCAGCGGTTCCGGAAAGGACAGCCCGGACCCGCCGCGAGGTCGAGCCGAAGTTCCCCCCGGGCACGCTCATCGGCCGGCCGCTCGCCGGGAATGGAGGCAAGCAGGGCCCGCGTGTACGGGTGACGCGGATCGTCGAACAGTTCGTCGACCCGGCCCTCCTCGACGATCTCGCCGAGATACATCACCGCCACACGATCGGCGATGTGGTGAACGATCGCGAGATCGTGGGCAATGAACAGGTAGGCCAGGCCGCGCGCCTCCTGCAGGTCCTCGAGGAGATTGATGATCTGGGCCTGGACCGAGACGTCGAGGGCGCTGACCGGCTCGTCGAGGATCAGCAGCTCGGGATCGACCGCGAGGGCCCGGGCGATGCCGACCCGCTGGCGCTGACCCCCGGATAGCTCGTGCGGATACCGCCGGGCGTGCTCGGGACCCAGTCCGACATCGGCAAGCAGGGCCGCCACCCGGTCGCGCCGCTGCGCTTCCGTCGATCCGATCCGGTGGACCACGAGGACCTCGTTGATCGCGTCGCCCACGGCGATCCGCGGATTGAGGCTGGAATACGGGTCCTGGAAGACCATCTGGATCCGCTCCCGGAGCCGCCGCAGCTCGCCGCGCGGGGCGCCACCGACGTCGATCCCGTCGAACGTGACGGAGCCGGCCGTCGGCTGCGTGAGACGGATGATGGCCCGCCCGGTCGTGCTCTTGCCCGAACCCGATTCGCCCACCAGCGCCAGCGTCTCGTGGCGGCGGATGTCGAGGTTGACGCCGCGCACGGCGGTGAACCCGGCGGTTCGAAGTCCACGGAGGCGGTCCCCGACCGTCCGCCGGCGCGGAAACGTGACCACGAGGTCGCGGACGGACAGGAGCGCGTCGGGCCGGGCCGTCGGGTCGCTCACCCGCCACCGTCCCAGCCGGTGAGGCGTCCCCTGCCCGCCGACCGGGCCACGCTCGTGGGATCCGCGGTGGCCGCGGCCAGAAATGCGGCGTCGCGCTCCGGAGCATCGGATCGGCGGCGGGCGCGACCGGTCTCGGCCCGAACGAGGAAGTCGGCGACGGCCGCCATGTAGCGATCTGGCTCTTCGGCGTGGGCGAGGTGGCCGCTTTCCGCGAACAGGGCCCACTCGGCCTGGGGCAGGCGGGCCGCAATGGCCGCCATCTGGATCGGGGTGGCCTCGTCATGGAGGCCGCTCGTCAGCAGGACGGGCTCATCGATCGACGCGAGTCGGGTCAGTATTTCCCACTCCTTGAGCGTGCCGACGACGTGGAATTCGGTCGGGCCGTTCATCGTCCGGTAGACCTGCGGGTACCGGTCCAGCTTGGCGAACGAGCGCGTCACGAACTCGGGGAAGGGCACCACCCGGCAGAGATGCCGCTCGTAGAAGACGTTGACGGCGGCCCCGTACTCGGGATCGTCCCAGGTGCCGGCGGCCTCGTGGCGCTCGAGGGTGGCGATGACCTCGGGCGGCAGCGCGGCGCGCTGGCGGCCGGTCTCCTCGATCCACATCGGCATGCTGGCCGGGGAGCTGGCGATCGTCGCCGAGACCACGCCCGCGGGTCGTCGAGCCAGGTATTCCATGAGGAGCATGCCGCCCCAGCTCTGCCCGAGGATGTGGCAGCGCTCGAGTCCGAGGGCCGTTCGGATCGCGGCAACCTCCCGGACGTAGAAGTCCACCGTCCAGCGCCCGGGATCGTCGGGCTGGTCGGAGTTCCCGCAGCCCTGCTGGTCGTAGAAGATCACCCGACGGCCGGTCGCGGCGAGCGCGGCGAGCGACTCAAGGTAATCGTGACAAGCGCCCGGGCCGCCGTGCAGAAGCAGGATCGGCGCCGCCCCGGAGGTGCGCTCGTGTGCCTCGTCGCCGACGACCGCGTACCAGGTCCGGAGGCCATCCACCTCGAGATACCCCTCGCGGGCCTCGAGGGCCGGGTCGATCGTCCAGTCGATGCTCAACTCGATCCTCCTCCTTCCCAGTTCGGCGTCAAACCATCCGCCAGTTCGCCGCTCCGATGGCAGGCCGAGGCCCGCGCGCTCGTCACGACCTCCAGGTCCGGCCGGTCGACATGGCAGCGGTCGATCGCGACCGGACAGCGCGGGGCGAACGCACAGCCGGCCGGTAGTCGTGCCGGATCTGGCGGCGTCCCACGGATCTGGGGCATCCGGCGCAAGCGCGTCGCGATGCTCGGAATGGACGCTGCGAGGCCGGCGGTGTACGGATGCAGGGGCGCCCGGAAGAGATCCGAGACCGGCGCGGCCTCGGCCACCCGCCCCGCATAGAGCACGACCGCCCGTTCGCACAACTCGTGCACGACCCCGAGATCGTGGGTGATGAGCAGAAGTGCCATCCCGCGCTCGCGGACCAGGTCGCGGAGCAGCTCGAGGATCTGCGCCTGGATCGTCACGTCGAGCGCCGTGGTGGGCTCGTCGGCGATGAGGAGCTCGGGTTCGCACGCGAGCGCCATCGCGATCATGACCCGTTGCCGCATGCCCCCCGACAACTGATGCGGATAGGCGTCGATCACCCCGTCGGGGTCTGCCAGGCCGACCCGGACGAACAGCTCGCGGACCCGCAGGCGAGCAGCCCCGCGATCGAGCCCGAAATGGAAGCGGAGCGCCTCCGCGACCTGCTCACCCGCCGCGTAGAGCGGATCGAGGGCCGTCATCGGATCCTGAAAGATCATCGCCACCCGCTCGCCCCGGATCCGCCGGTAGGCCTGCTCGGGCAGGCCCACGAGCTCGTCCCCGGCCAGCCGGATGCTGCCCCGAATGGTCGTGGTCCGTCGCGGCAGCAGGCCCATGACCGCCCGGCTCGTCACGCTCTTGCCGGACCCCGATTCGCCCACCAGGCCGACGATCTCGCCGGCTCGGACCTCCAGATCAACGCCGTTCACGGCACGCACCGGACCGGCGGAGGTCCGGAACTCGACGTCGAGGCCGCGGATCTCAAGCAGCGCGGTGCCCGGCCCGACCGATCGGGCCGGCGTGTCGACGCCACGAGCTGAGCGGTTTCTGCGAGCCATGTCAGCGCTCACGCTCACGCGGGTCGAGCTGGGACCGGAGCCCGTCACCCACGAGATTGAAGCTGATGACCGCGAGCATGATCGCGAACCCCGCGGACAGCGCCGGCCAGGCGTTCTGGAGGAGGTAGGCCCGGCCGTCGGCCAGCATGGAGCCCCAGTCCGGGTCGGGCGGTTGCTGGCCCAGACCGAGGAAGCTCAGGGCCGCGATGTCGAGGATCGCGTACGCAAGGTCGATGGTCGACTGGACCACGACGGCCGCGACGAGGTTCGGGAGGATATGGCGGAACAGGATCCTCGCATCCGAGAAGCCGAGTGCCCGGCAGGCGTCGACATAGGTGAGGGTGCGCTGCACCAGCGTCACGCTGCGGATCAGGCGGGCCATCGCCGGGACGTAAATGAACCCCAGCGCGACCACGACCGTGCCCAGACCGCGCCCGAAGGTGGCCACGACGAGGATGGCGAGGAGGAGGGCCGGGAACGCGAGCAGCGCATCCAGGACCCGCATGATCACGGCATCGACACGGCCCCCGTAATACCCCGCGACGAGCCCGAGTGGCACGCCGATCAGCCCGCTGATGACGACGACGACCACCGCCCCGAGCAGGGTCGGCTGAGCGCCATAGACGATCCGCGCCCAGACATCCCGTCCCAGCTTGTCGGTCCCGAGCAGGTGCTCGCCACCCGGAAATCGCAGGGACGCGGCGAGATCCTGGTTGTTCGGATCGAGCGAGGTCAGGATCCACGGCGCGACGGTCGCAACGACGATCGGCAGGAGGATCACGAGACCCAGGAGCGCCGCCCGGTTGCGGGCCAAAGGGGAGCGGCGGATCGAGGCGAACAGGCCCCGGCGGCGGGCGGCGGCCGACATCGTCGTCATCCCAGCCGGATCCGGGGATCGATGATCCCGTAGGCGAGGTCGGTCAGCAGGTTGAGCACGCTGAAGGCCACGGTCAGGAGGAGGACCGTCGCCTGGATCACCGGGTAATCCCGGTTCTGGATCGCATCGGTGATCAGGCTTCCCAGCCCGCCCAGGCCGAGGGTCGTCTCCACGAGAACACTCCCGACCAGGAGGAATCCGACCTGGAGCGAGGTCACGGTCACGACCGGGATCAGGGCGTTGCGGAGGGCGTGCTTGACCAGGATCGTCTGCTCCGGGAGGCCCTTGGCCCTGGCCGCCTCGATGTAGTCCGAGGCCAGGGCCTCGATCATCGCCGAGCGGGTCATCCGCGACGTCAGCGCAATGGTGCCGAGGGCGAGCGCGCCGGCTGGCAGGATCAAGTGCCGCAACTGGTCGAGCACGTTCGTGCCGGAACCAAAGGCGGGCAGCCAGCCCAGCCAGACGGCGAAGACCAGCACGCCCACGATGGCGCTGAAGTAGACCGGGGAACTCAGACCGATCAGGGCGACCAGGCTCCCGAGGTAGTCCACCGCCGAGTCGCGCCGGTGGGCCTGGATCACCCCGAGCGGTATCGCGATCGCGATCGCGATCAGCATGGACAGGCCGACCAGCTCCAGCGTCAGTGGCAATCGATCGGCGATCAGCGACAGCACGTCCTGGCGCAGCCGGTAGCTCTCGCCCAGGTCGCCGCCGAGCGCCCGCCCGAGCCATGCCACGTACTGCGTGAAAGGATCACCGACCAAGCCGAACTGCCGCCGGAGCACATCCGCGGTCGCCGGATCGACATGTCTTCCGCCGAGCACGATGAGGACCGGGTCGCCCGGCGCGAGACGGACCAGGCCGAACGTGACGAAGGACACGAAGAACAGGACGGGCACGAGCACGAGCAGGCGCCGGAGCGCGTACGCGACCATGTCCCTCCTTCCGTCCGGCGATCAGCTGTGCGCCGCGGTCCCGGGCAATGGAAACAGGGCCCGACCCCGGACACCGGGACCGGGCCCCGCGGCGCTCACGCTCGCGCGTGACCCGCCCGACTACTTGACGTAAACGTCCTTGAACAGGGACGCCCAGTACCAGAGTGACGACACCTGGTACCCGGCCAGTCGCTTGTTCACGGCCAGCGGCCAGCCCGGATAGGCGGTGACGATGACCACCGAATCGTCGGCGATAATCTGCTGCGCCTGGATCAGGAGCTTGGCCCGCTCGGCCTTGTCGACCAGGGTGTTCTGCTTGGCGAGCAGTTCGTCCACCTGCGCGTTCTGATAGGCCGAGGCGTTCGCGCCGCCAGCCACGATGTTCTCGGACGCGAAGTTGGGCCGGAGGTTGCCGGATGGGTCCGGGAAGTCCGAGCCCCAGCTGGCAACCAGGATGTCGTAATCGTTGTGCTCTCCGAACTGGAGGGCCACGTTCTCCTGGTAGGTGACCTTCCGTGCCTTGATCGTGATCCCGAGCTTGCCCATCGAGTCGATGAAGGCCTCGGCCGCGCCCTTGATGGAGGGCGTGGAGTCGTAGTACGCGATCTCGGTGCCATTCAGCTGATCGGCCACGCCGGACTCGTCGAGGAGCTGCTTTGCCTTGACGAGGTCCACGTCGTAGGCCGGCAATTTGTCCCACGCCGTCTGCCAGGCATCCTTCTCGAAGGTCCACAGCGACGGGTTGACCAGGGTGCCCTTCGTCGGATCGGCATCCGACCCGTAGAAGAGTTCGCGGACGGCCTTCTTGTCGAACGCGTAGTTGAGGGCCTGCCGGACCTTGACGTTGTCGAAGGGGGCCTTCTTGGTATTGAAGGTCATCCACTCGCCGTAGTACGAGTCGGTGAAGGTCAGGTCGACGTTATTCATCGCCTTGACGGTCGCGTACTGGTCGGACGGGATGTTGTTGATGATGAAGTCGATCTCACCGGTCTGGAGGCCCGCCACACGGGTCGTCGGCTCCGGCAGGATCTTGATCGTGATCTTGTCGAGGTACGGTCCGCCGTTCGCCTTGTCCCAGTAGTCGTCGAAGCGGGCGACCGTCTGGTGGTCGCCACTCTTCCACTCCACGAACTTGAAGGGGCCCGTTCCGATCGAGCCGACCTCCGGGGTCCCGTACTTGTCCCCACTCGCCTCGACGAACTTCTTGCTCACAACGTGCGCCGCGGTTGCGGCAAGGGCGTACTCGAACAGGGCATCGGGCTCGGACAGGGTGATCACGACGGTGCTCGCGTCGGGCGCCTCGACGGTCGCGACCTTGGCGAGCATCCATCCGACATACGACCCGAGGTCAGGATTGCGAATCCGGTCGAGGCTGAACACGACATCCTCGACCGTCATCGTCGACCCATCGTGGAACTTGACGCCCTGCCGGATCTTGAGGGTATAGACCTTGCCGTCGTCGCTGACCTTCCAGGACTCGGCGAGGTTCGGGCAGAGCTGCTGGTCGTTCTTGCAGAACTTCAGAAGGGGCTCGGTGATGCTACCCGTAGCAAGGCCCGACACGAAGTCGTAGTCGAACGCGGGATCCACCGACGCGGGCTCCCCTTCGATGGCGACCGTGATCGAGCCACCGGGCTTGGGCGTGCCGCCGGTAGCGGTGCTGGAACCCGGACCGGTACCCCCTCCACAGGCTGCTCCGATAATGGCGATCAGGACGGCGAACGCCGGAAGACGCCGGCGACCTGAGGATGCTGTCATGTCGACTCGTTCTCCTGCGGCAGGGCTTCGGGGGGCGCCGCGAAGGCGGACAGGCCACCGATCACCGTGTCAGGATCGTACTTGATCGGCGGTTCGAACACAGCCCCCTGTGGACACATCAGCATGCCGACCGTGGTGCCCGCGGAGCGGGGTCCGACGAGGCGGCTCGATCGAGCCACGCTCAACGGAAGCCGATCGATCGAGTGCTAGGCTGGACCGCATGAGCGACCGGATCGATTCCGAGGCTGGGCCGACGCCACTGCTGCCGGAGGACTACGGCGAGGACGCCGTTCGGACCGATGAGTGGCGCGCGATCCTGACCGGGACGGATCGCGGCATGATCCGGCTCCGGAAGATCTGGAACCGGGTTCCATCGTCGCCGCGGTGCAAGTTCTGCGCCTCGCCGTTCAAGGGACCGGGTCGCGTCCTGACGAGGCTGATCATGCATGGTCAGTCCAACCAGAATCCGCTCTTCTGCAACGCCTGCTTCAGCGAGCTTGCCAAGCACCCCGGCGGCGCCGAGGTCGAGATCTCGGTGCTGTTCGCCGACGTCCGCGGCTCGACGGGCCTGGCCGAGCAATCGACGGCCGCACGATTCCGCGACTTGATCCAGGAGTTCTATCGAGCGACCAGCGGGGCGATCGATGGGAACGGCGGGCTGATCGACAAGTTCATGGGCGACGGGGTCATGGCGCTGTTCATCCCGATCATCTCCGGCGAGAACCACGCCACGAGGGCCATCCAGGCGGGCGAGGACGTCCTCGCCGCGGCCCGTAGCCCACGCCTGACCGAGGGTGGCGTTCGCGTCGGCGTCGGCGTCCACTCGGGTCCGGCGTTCGTCGGGACCGTCGGGTCGGGTGACCGCCTCGACTTCTCGGCCCTCGGCGACACCGTCAACATCGCGGCCCGCCTCGGCTCGGTTGCCGGGCCCGGCGAACTGGTGGTCAGCCGGGTCGCGTGGGACCAGACGGAGCGGGGCCTCAACGGCGTGGACGCGCGCTCGATCCCGATCTCCGGGCGAACCACCGGCCTCGACGTGATCGTGGCAAGCGAGCAGGCGGTGCGCGCGGGGTCGTCGGCCTAGGCGCGTCAGCCTGCGTCGGCCGGAACCGGTCCCGTGTCGGCGCGTCGGCGCGTGTCAGCGGGACCTCGCGGCACCGTCGGCCCGTGTCGGCCCGCGTCGCCGACACCTCGCGTCAGACGGGTGCCTCGTTCGGCTCCGGCGTCGCCGCGAGTCCGACCCAGCCGCTGATCATGCTCAGGACACCGACGGCCATCGGGGCGTACCCGACGCTCAAGGCACCGAGGATGACCGTGAGCGGTAGCGGCACGATGAGCAGGGCCGCCGGCCATCTCCCGCCCGCGGCCGGCCATCTCCCGCCCGCGGCCGGCGATGTGCCGCCGTGGCGTCGCCGCAAGGCGCTGGCACCGGCAACCGCCGACGCGATGAGGGCGATGAGCCACCCCGCGAGGGCGCTCATCCAGAGAACGCCGCGGACGACGGCACCGATCCCACCCTGGTGCGGCAAC
>JAYTWS010000186.1:0-18066 GCA_043743315.1 Chloroflexota bacterium
GTGAAGAAGGCATCCCGCCGGACATAGTCGAGGTTGTCGACCGTGAACACCCCCGATAGGAGCGGTTGCAGCAGCTGGACCCAGCGGGGCATCGTGGGATCGTCGAGCGCTGGCTTGGACACGAGGAAGGACACCCATCGCGGATCGATGGCTTCGCCATCGGCGAACGCGTCCCGCTCAGGCATGTTGCCGGGCGCCCGCCTGAGCGCCCCGATCACGGGTCCGAGCTCGTGTTCGATGATCAGCTGGCTGAGGTCCTCGTGGGATAGCGACTTGACCCCGGGCCGACGGGTGTCGGCCGGCGCCGGGAAACCGGACAGGACCTGATCATCGAAATAGTGGGCGAACGGGCCGTGCCCGACATCGTGGAGCAGGCCGGCGACGCGGAGCGTCTCGACCACGAGGCCCTCGGACGGCAGCGCTTCAACGGACCGCGCGTCGGGCCGTGCCGAAGCCTCCATGAGCACCGAACGCAGCGACGGATAGAGCGCTCGAGCCCAGACCCCGGCCTCGTGCATGACCCCGAGTCCATGCGTGAACCGGGAGTGCTCGGCGGTCGGAAAGACCCAGCGGGCGCTCTGGAGCTGGCTGATCCGGCGTAGCCGTTGGACCCAGGCGGTGTCGAGGAGGTCGTCCTCCGCCGCATCCTCTTCACGCAGCCCGACGGCGCGCGCCTCGTCGGGCCTGAGGTGTTTCGTGAGCTCGACGTACCCGTGGATCGGGTCGCTGATGAGGTTGACCGCTGAAAACGGGAGACCTCCCACGATCAGAACGAGGTCAGCAGCGGCGGGCTGGTGGGACCCGGCAGGTCTGCAGGTTCGGGCTCCGGCGTTGCCGTCGGAGCGGGGGCCGCGGCCTTCTCAGCGAGGCCTGCCCGGACGGGTTCTGCGGACTGGATCGGGACCGGTCCGGTGGAAAGCACGGCACTGACCGTGACCGTTGGGATCAGGGCCCCGGGGAACGGCCGCGAGGCGAGGGCACGTCGTCGCATGTGCGGCGAAGGGTACTGCGGTGCGGTTGCGGGCGCTGCCGCCCGGGACGCGACGACGGTCTCGGAGGATGCCGGCCGAGCCTTGGCCGATGCGTCAGGTCGAGTAATTCGCACTCGCTCGAGCCAGCGTGACCGCGATGTCCGACCGCAGCGACGGGGGCTCCAGGACGGTCGCGTCGTCGCCCCATGACAGGATCCAGAGGCGCACTTCGATCGGCCCGGAAACCGTCGCGCGCCAGATCAGGGTGCCGTCGGATTGGGCCTCGAGGACCTGGCTCGAATGCCAGACCGTCTCGGCCACCCGACTCGCCACGGCCGAAGAGAATCGAACGACGACCGACGTCGCGGGCTGGTCCGCAATGATGTCCCACGCCCCGCGCATCAGGCGCTCGATGGATCCTGCCTCGGGTGGCTCGAAGGCTCTTGGCGTGACCGTCACCGACCGGATCCGCTCGATCTTGAACGTCCGGAGGCCCTCTCGCTCCTCGTCGAATCCAATGAGGTAGAGCGCATGGGTCTGCGTCGATGGTTCGATCAGGTAGGGCCGGACCGTGGCCTTCCGGACATCGGCAGCGCGGCCCTCGTAGGCCGCCGGGGCGTAGCCGATCTCGACGACCCGTCGCTCGGCCCAGGCACGGGTCAGGGTGTGCACGTGCTCGACGAAGTCTGGCGCGCGCGATGCCCGTTGCAGCACGTCGAGAGAACGCGCGACGTGTTCCGTCAGGGGACCGGGCAGGCCCTCGGACAGCTTCTCGAAGGCCGATGCGAGATCCGGGTCGTACTTGTCCGCATAGCGAACCATCAGACGCGTTGCCAGGAAGACGGCCATCGCCTCGGACGTGGTCAGCTTGAGTGGTGGCAGGAACGACGACTCGAGAATGCCCCACCGCCCGCCTTCGGACCAGGTCGGCATCTGGAGCTCGCCTTCGAGGGCCACCAGGTCGCGGTAGGCCGTTCGCTTCGAGATACCCAGCCGGATGCCGATGTCCTCGGCGCGCATGCCCTCCGGGTTGTGCTTGAGGAGGTTCGCGACGCGTGCGAGCCGCGCGACCCGGTCGCGCTTGGCCGTGGTTTCGGGATCGTCGCCGGTTCCGGCCATCTCGCCTCCTTTGTTGGAGCATACCCGGCCACCCAGCCACAAGTACCGGGCGCCATGGGACTGTCGGGGCATCGTCGTTCACGCGCCCCGGAACGACCATGACCGCACCGAACCAGACCCGGACCTCACCGGATCGGACGGCGGATCCGGAGCACCTCGGACGTCATGGCCTCACCTGGTCTGGGCAACACAACGGCTACCCGCGAGACCTATCGTGGTTTGCTGCTCCGTGGCCTGAACCCGGGCGAGGCCGCCAACCTCACCGCGTTTCTGAATGGAATCCACATCGCGGCCGGCCGACCCTGGCGACTCGCCGACGTCGATCGCCTGCTCTTCCTCCGCGAGCTCTGCCGAACCGGCCGCATCGGGGCGGACGACGGCTACGAACCGACCGAGGCCGCCGCCACGAGCTGATCCGGCCAACCACCTCCTATCCGGGCGGGAACCCTCCTCCCCGGCCGGATGCCCTCAAGAGCGGCGCCCACCTCCTCCGGGCGCCGCTCTTGGATTCGCCCATCGGCAGGTCCTGGCCGTCGCCATCGGGATCTTCCTCGCGATCACCACGGCGTCGGTCCTCGGGTTGACCAGGCTCTGGGTGTTTCCTCCGCTCCTCGCCCTGGCCGGCGCCTGAACCCCGGGGCCGTCTAGTCGCCGAGCATCGTCCGCAAGGTAACCGGCGTGAGGCCGTTGGCCTGCAGGCCTGCCAGGAGGTCGGGGAGTGCCTCGAGGGTGTGCCAGCCGCCTAGGTGCATCAGGACAATGGAGCCGCCCTGTGCCTGGCCGAGCACCTTCGCAACGATGTCCTTCGCGCTGGGGCCACCATCGGCTGTGTTCTTCCAGTCGATCGTGTCGACATCCCACATCACGAGATCCGCCCATCCGGCGGCGCCCACGCCGCTCCGAACCGCCGCGGTCCATGCCCCGAACGGCGGCCGGAAATAGGGCTGGGTCGGTGCCCCGATCAGGCTCGCGAGTGCCGTTTCCGTCTTCGTCAGCTGGTCGGCCATCTGGGTCGCGCTGAGGGTCGTGAAGTCGGGGTGGTCCCAGGAGTGATTCCCGAACACGAACAGGTCGGGCCGTGTGGCCGCAAGCTGGACGGCCGCGCGGCCGAGATCCGTCGTCGTGCCCGCCTTGCCGGTCGGAAAGATCGTGGCGTGCACCTCGTGGTCGATCAGCCAACGGACGATGTCGACGGCCGGTTCCAGGCGCCCACCCATGTCGAAGGTGAGCGCGATCTGGGTCGTACCGCGCGGCCCATGGGCCACGACCGTCGCCGGTCCACCGGCCGTCGAACCAGTCGGAAACGGGGTTGGCGAAGGCGTGGAGCTCCCCGGGCTCGGTGATGGAGGACTGGCGTCATCGACGACGACGCCGGGGATCAGGACGAGCGTCCAGCCCGGTTCGATGTGGTTCGGCGCGTACGTCTCCGACTCGGGATCCAAGGTGGGATAGGTCCCGCGATTCCACCAGGCGATGCTGCGCGGAGTGGTGCTGAACGCCCGGGCGATCGACCCCAGGCTGTCGCCCGGCTTGACGAGATAGCTGGCGAAGGTCGGCCCCGGTGTCGGGGTCGGCCGGACGAACGATGGCCTCGGGGAAGGCACGGCGCTGGGCGACGGCGTGGGTCCCGGCGCGTCCGATGCGCACGAGTCCGAGCCTCCGGGCGTGGAACAGGTGGGCCGCGGCGTCGTCGCAGGGGCGCTGGTCAGCCCCGGGACGACCACGATCAGCGCGACCAGGGCCAGGACCACCAGGCCGAGCACGCCGGCGCCAACGGGCGTGGCCATGGGGTTGCGATCGCCCGTCCCCGGATCGGGTTGCCGTTCCCCGTGACCGCGCGAAGGACCTGGTTCCGTCATGCGGGCAGTGTGACGCCGGTCGACCTGCCGCGGTTACGCACCGATGCTCATGGGCCCGTGTCGATGGGCGTCGGCACCTGGAGCGTGAAGACGTCGGCGAGTGCCAATCCTTCCTCAGCCGTCGCGACCCGCCCACCGCCGTCGCGCTTGACCATGAAGCAGGCACGGTCTGCGGCGAGCAGGATCGCATCCGCGGTCGTCCCGTCCGCAGGATAGGTGGCCACGCCGGCCGACGCATCGACATGAATACCCTTGTTTCGCATCTCCGACGTCGCGCCGTCGACGTTGGCAAAGGCGGCCCGGATGCGATCCGCCACCGGGCCGGCGTGCTCCGCATCGGTTCGCGGCAAAAGCACGACGAACTCGTCGCCGCCATATCGGAAGGCCATGTCCGTGTCCCGGCTGGCGGCGATGATCGCGCCGGCCAGCCCCTCGAGGAACGCGTTGCCCGCCTCGTGGCCGAAGGTGTCGTTCACCAGCTTGAATCGATCCAGGTCGACCATGAGCAGGCTGAAGGGCTCGCCCTGCGCTACGGCCTTGGCCAGTTCGCGGCGGAAGCTCCGATGATTGCGAAGGCCGGTCAGATCGTCGGTCTCGGCTTGTCGTGTGATGGCCCCGTGGGCGCGGGAGTTCTGCACCGCGATCGAGACCTGGGCCGCGAAGAGCTGGATCAACTCGAATTCCTCGTCGCTGAACGACCGTCCCTCCCCGAGTCGTTCGATCGACAGGACGCCGGTCGCGCCCTTGCGACCCCGAAGCGGAACGCAGATCAGCCCGCCGTGAACTCGTCCACCGGGCCCCACGAACACCCGATCATCATCGAACTGGTCGGGCAGGAACGCCGGCTCGTTATGGTCCATGACCCAGGTGGAGATGCCGGTCTCGCCAGGCAGGAACGGGTCGAGGTAATCGGCGGCGTTGACGCCCTTCGCGATCCTCGGGACGAGGCCCTTGGCGTCGTCTTCGACCAGCTCGATCCAGATGTTGTCGGACCCGACAAGTTCCCCGAGGCGATCGGCCACGGATTCGAGGACCGTCGAAGTGTCCAGGGTGCTCAGGATCGTCTCGGTGATCTGGAGCAGGTCGCGCCGGCTCTGGAGCTGGCGCTCGAGTCGCTGCGTGGCATCGGCATGTGCCATCGCCTGGGCTGCGAAGCTGGCATAGATCACGAGGATCCGAAGATCATCCCCGCTGAATTGATTGACGCCCAGCTTCGACAGGACCACGACGCCCAGGACGTCGTCCTCGAAGACCATCGGGGCGAGGAGCATCGACTCATCGATGTCGTCGCTCGTTCCCGGGATCGTGTCAGCCCGAGGGTCCGCGGATGCATCGGGAAGGTACTCGGCAACGCGATGTGCGGCGACCCACCCCGTGATACCCGTCCCGACCTTGACCCGCAGCTGATCCATCGTCTCGCCTTCGTACTCGCCGACCTGCCCGAGCAGCGCCACCGGGATGAGGTCGTCGCCATAGATCCGGTAGACACGAACGTTGTGATTGTCGATGAGCTCGCGAAGCTCGGTGGCGATCGCGGCCCCGATCGCCGCGACGTCGGATAGCCGGTTGAGCCGGGCGCCGAGCTGCTGGATCGATTGGAGCTGGGCGGCCCAGGTGGCGAGCTGGGCGTAGGTTCGGGCGTTCCGAATGGCGACGCTCGCCTGGATGGAGAGTTGGGCGAGGGCTTCGAGCTCGTCGGGCTCCCAGGTGTGCCGTCGATCGTGGTAGACGTTGAGGCTGCCGATGCTCTCGGACGTTTCGACGTCGACGAGTGGCGCGACGCAGACCGTGTCGTAGCCCTCCTGCACGACGTTGGCCCGGACGTCGGCAACCCGGGGATCGTCCCGAAAGCCAACCGCGAAGGCAGGCCGGCCGGTCTCGACCGCGTCCGCCGTGACCCGCCCGAGGTCAGCCTGACGCGTGCCGTCGAGATAGGAGGCCGATAGTCCACGGGATGCCACGGTCTCTCGGGATCCATCGGGATTGAACAGGAAGACGGCGCCGCGATCCCCACCGAACATGGCCATCGCGTGGTCCACGAGTCGGCCCGGCAATTGATCCGAATCGAACCGGCCGCCGATGTCACCGGCCACCCGGCCGATCGCCTCGGCCCAGTGGATTCGACGCTGGAGTGCCGCGGAAGTCGAAGCGACGCCGAGCATTGAACTGAGCATGTCGGCGACCCCGGCGATGAGCGCCAACGCCGTCCCCGTCGACGGGACCTCGTCATCGGCAACGACCAGGAGCACGCCCCAGACGCCCTCGGGGCCGGCAACCGTGCAGGCCAGGCGTCGTCCGGCGATTCCGGGAATCGCTGTGACATCGCCATCGTCGCGAGATCGCTCCACCACGACGCCCGGATGTTCGAGTGCCTCGCCCAGGATCCCTGCTCGATCATCGACATCCATCCGTCGAAGGCCGGTTGGCCCGGATAGGCCGACCGGCTCCATCCGTCCACTGATCCGCCGCCAGACCGAGACGTGGCGGAATCCGCCCTTCTCCCGGATGGCACGAGTGGCCGTTCCGAGGAGGGCCTCCGGATCTGCAGTGCCCCCGGTCGTCGAGGCGGCGAGCCTTCCGAGGTCGGCCAGTACAGCCAGGCCGGCCTGGGCTTCCCGCGCCTGCTCATCGAAGCCCGAGATCCCCGCAAGCGCGAGTTCGTCGTCAGGCGCCGCCGCACCGTCCGGCGTGCCCTCCCATCGGGGTTCCACGCTCCGGGATCCTCGTCGCGTGCGTCCGGTGTGTCCTCCCGACGCATCCGGGGCCGGTCCGGAGGCCGCTCCGGCCATGAACCGATTCAGGTCACCGATCCGATAGCGGCGGTCGCCGCGGGAGTTGATCCGGTAGTAGCGCAGGCGGCCGGCGTCGCTCCACGCGCGCACGGTGTTGGGGTGCACGCCCAGGACCCGTGCCGCTCGCGTCACGGTCAGGGTCGCGTCAATCGGGTGGGGATGGAGAACTGCGTTGTCGGACACCGAAGCCTCGGAGGATTTGTGAACTTCGGGCCAACTCTAGGAACTACACAGATCCTTACAATAGGACGAACGTCCTACGTCGACGACCCGGGGGTCAGCGGTCCCGGCTTGAGCCTCTCGTCCCGCCCGTGAAGCGCACATATGCCACGGTCACAAGCACGGACAGAACACCGATCCCGATCACGCCGGCGATGGCCGCCAGAGGCGCGCCGACGAGGCCCGGACCTTCGCCCGCGGATCGGGTGTCCGAGCCGATCAGGCCGGTCGGGTCCGGCGACGCGGCGAAGGCACTGCCCGGGATCGCGAGCAGCACGACTCCCGCCAGGATCAGGGCGACGCCGATCACCAGGAGCCCAGCGGCAATGCGCGGTCGGGCGGTTGACCCGCTGGCAAGGATGCGCATGGATTCCGGCTGCTCGAGCGTGCTGAGAATGAGTGGCCTCCCGAGACCGGTCGACATCCGGGCCCGGCCTTCCGGGTCGCGCTGGGGAACACCGACCAGGATGGCATGTTCGACGCTCGAGACCTGTTCGACGACCACCCGCGCCGGGAGATCGCGAGCCAGATTCGCAGGGGCGTCGTCGCCGAAGTCGCCGACGACTCCGACGGTCTCACGAGGCACGACGATCAGGCCGGCATCGAGATCCGTGACGTCGACGTCGATGTGATCAAGGCCCTCGTTGATCTCGAATGGCACGGATTCGATGGACACGTCGAAGTCGGTCCACCGTCCGTCGATGCGGGCCTGGTACCGGGTGCGCCGGTACACGAGCGGACGATGCTCCGCGTCCTCGAACTCGGATTCGCTGTCGATACGACCCGCCACGCGCACGTAGGCCCGGCGGCCTGAATCGGCGAGGTCGATGGCTTCGGCCACCGACACCAACGGAGCCGACGCGAGGAGGCGGCCGATGTGAAAGCGTGGCCCGAACGACCGAAGGACCCGGGCGGCAACGCCCAGGGCGGCCAACCCGGCCAGGATCACGAGCAGTCCATCCACGGGCCGGATGATATCCGGCGGGCATGGAAAGGCCCGGAGGAACCTACCCGACACATGGACCTTGATGCGATCGCGGCCGTTAGTGTCGCTCAGCCCCTCCGGGCTGCCTGCAACGCTACGGGCGGAGCAGGCGCATCGTCAACCGCCTCTATCCACGAAATGCTCCCCAGCCCGTCCGGTTGTCCACCGCCCGTCCACAACGGCTCGCCTGGGCCCTCGTCCGGGCCTTCGAAACAGCGGGGCCGCCTCGGGACAGGGGATCCCCGCGTCAGCCGGCCTGCCGGCCCGTGGCCGGGTCGAGCGCGTTCATGAGGCCGCTGTAGCTGGTCAGGACCAGACGCCCACCCACGAGCTCGGCGGCCGTCACGACATCCGAATGGGCGATCCGCCACGCCACCGTTCCGTCCGGATCGAGGGCAAACGTCTCCAGCTCGGACTGCACGACGACGTGCCGCAGCCGGGACGAAGCGAGGGCTGCGAGGATCGGAGTCGCGGATCGATGGCTCCACGCCAGCGTTCCAGTGCGGGCGTCGAGCCCGTAGGCGTGAAATCCGTACTTGACGACGAGCAGGCCGGCCGTGTCCCACAGGACCGCCTCGGGCGTGTCGTTGAGGGTCGATGCGAACCGCACCGACCACGATCCCGCGGGGCCATCGATGCGGAGTTCGGCACGGCAGCGGTCGTCCGGGTCGTCTCCGACGAGCGGCCCCAGATCGATGAGCGTGCCGCCGGCCTCCGAGAGGGCGAATACCGCTGCCGCCTGTCCCGTCCCGGCCCACCGCCAGCGTGCCCGGAGGCCTCCGGGATAGGTGAGCGTCGCATCGTGGGGGTCCGCGGGTCGGCCCGCATCGCGGGCCGACGTCACGCCGATGCCTCTGAGTTCGCGGCCAGCCGGATTTCCGTCATGGGCGCAACGACCGCGTCGGCGAGCATCCTGAGGGTCGCAGGAGGGACCGGGAACACCGCACGAGGCAGGCCCGCAGCTGCCCACACGATCGGGAACCGCCCGAGGTCGGGGTCCATGATCACCCGCGCCCGCCTCGAGTGGCCGAATGGCGGAATGCCGCCGATCACGAAGCCCGTGAGGTCGTTGGCCTCGGTGGCGCTCGCGCGCCGAACGTCCGATCGGCCGAGAATGGCACCGAGACGGGGAAGATCGACCCGGTTCGGGCCGGATACCAGGCAGATCACCGGCTCGAGGTCACCCTCCTCGCCAGTCGTCACGAAGACCAGCGACTTGACGATCTGGCCGAGCTCGACATCGACGGCGCGCGCCGCGTCCTCGGCCGTGTGGGTCGACCTGTCGAACACCGTGATGGCGAGGTCCACGCCCTTGCGCCGGGCAGCCTCGAGGACACGCAGGACGGCCGGGTGGGTCTCGTCGGGAGGCACGGCGGGGAGTCTAGCACCGGGATCGGTCCATCCCCGAACGGATGAAGTGCCCGGATCACGGGTAGCATCGACGCCGATGAGAGCGATGATCTTCGACTGGGACGGGACGCTTGTCGACACGTTGCCGGCGATCACGAGGGCCAACGCCGAGGTCCTCGGGTCGTACGGGGTCGTCTACGACAACGCTGCCTATCGCGCCGCCTACAGCCCGGACTGGCGAAGCATGTATCGACGGCTCGGGGTGCCGGCCGAACACGTCGAGGAAGCGGGCGGTCGCTGGCTCGGTGCGTACCGGTCGCTCATGACCGACGTCCGCCCGTTCGCGGGGGTCGAGGCCGCCATGGGACGACTTGCGGCCGCTGGCTTCCAGCTGGGGATCGTGACGGCGGGCGATCGGCCCGTCGTCGAGCATCAGCTCGCGGCGACCGGCCTGGGCTCCTACTTTTCGGCCGTCGTGTGCGGTGAGGACCTGCCGTTCGCGAAGCCCCGCCCGGAACCGCTGCTGCATGCCCTGGCCCAACTGGGCGTCCGGGATGAGCCGGCTCGGGTGACCTACATCGGCGACGCCCCGGATGACATGCGCATGGCCCGGACGGTGGGTGCACGCGGCGTCGGCATCGTGTCGATCGTGGGCGATCGGCTGGAGCTCGAGGCCGCCGGCGCATCCGAGGTTGCCGACTCGGTCGCCGAGTGGGTGGCCGCGCTGCTCGGCCGACCGGTCGAGAGCTGATCGACGCGCTGATGCACGCGTTCGTGCTCGCCGATGGTCAGCCACCGACGCGCGACGCATTGGACGCCGCGTGGCCGGGTTGGGATGACGACGTGACGATGGTCATCGCCGCTGATGGTGGGGTGAGGCTCGCCGACGCGCTCGGCCTGTCGATCGACCGGTGGGTCGGGGATGGCGATTCGCTCGATGAGCTGGGTCAGGAGGCGCTTCGTCGTCGCGGCGTGCGCGTGACCCTCGCGGCCCGGGACAAGGACCAGACCGATACGGAGTTGGCCCTGCTCGCCGCCATCCAGGCGGGCGCGACCCGGGTCACCATGGTCGGGGTTCTCGGTGGTCCGCGAGTTGATCATGCCCTTGCCAATGTGATGCTCCTGGGCCATCCGGCGGCCTCGGGCCGTCACCTCGAGATCCTCGACGTGACCGGTCGGATCCGGCTCCTCGCGGTGCCGGCCGTCCGCACCCGCTCGGCGTCGGGCGCGTCGGGCGCGTCGGTCGTGATGGATCTGTCCGGCCGCGTGGGCGCCGTGATCTCCCTCGTGCCCCTGGGCGACCTTGCCGGGGTGACCACGAGCGGACTCCAGTTCGCCCTCGCCGACGCCGAAGTCGGTGCCGGCTCGTCACGGACCATCTCCAACGTTCGGATCGAACCGACGGCGTCGGTGTCGGTGCGATCGGGTCGGCTGCTCGTGATCGAGAGCCCTGCTACCCTCGCCCCATGAACCCGCCCGAGCCCGGCGAGCGTGCTCCGGCGATCGCCCTGCCGGATGAGACCGGAGCGGTCCATCGCCTCTCGGAACAGCGCGACCGCTGGACGATCGTCTACTTCTACCCGGCCGACGACACGCCAGGCTGCACCATCGAGTCGTGCCAGTTCCGGGACATCGACCCTGAGATCCGCAACCGCTCGGCGCAGGTCTGGGGGATCAGCCCGGATGGCGCCGCGAGCCACGCCCGGTTCCGGGCCAAGTTCGATCTTCCGTTCACACTCCTGTCTGACGAGGATCATGCCGTTTCCGAGGCGTACGGTGCGTGGCGACTCCGATCGCTCTACGGCAAGGAGTTCCTCGGCATCCAGCGCTCCACCTTCCTCGTCGATCCCGATGGCCTCATCGTCCGGACCTGGCCCAGGGTGAAGGCCGATGGTCACGCGACCGACGTGCTTGCGGCCCTCGAGGAGGCCCGGTTGGCCCGCCGGGCACCGTGACCGTCAGCGATATGGCGTCCGACGAGCCGACCGCCATCGCCGAGCCGCATGATTGGCGGCCGGATCGCTTCATGCTGATCGTCGCCCACCCGGACGATGCCGACTTCGGGCCAGCGGCCACCGCGGCGAAGTGGATCGACGCGGGCTCGGTGGGCTGGCTGGTGTGCTGCACGAGCGGCGACCAGGGTGGCGAGGACTTCGCGATGGACCCGTTCGTGCTGGCGGCGACGCGCGAATCCGAACAGCGCGCGGCCGCGGCCGTCATCGGCTACGAAGGTGTGTCGTTCCTGCATCAGCCTGACGGCGCACTTGCCAATGACCTCGCCCTGCGGGAGTTGCTGGTTCGGGAGATCCGGGTCTTCCGGCCCGATGCCGTGCTGGCCACGGACCCAGAAACGCTGTTCCACGGGGATGGCGGGATCAACCACACCGACCATCGAGAGGCGGCGATGGCCGCCGTCGACGCCGTCTATCCCGCCGCCAGGAACCCGATGACGTTCCCGTGGCTGGCTCGTGATGGGCTGGCACCGCATGTCGTCCGTCGCCTGTACTGCTTCTGGTCGAACCACCCGACCGCGCGGGTCGATGTCAGCGCAACCATCGGACGGAAGATCGACGCGCTGCGCGCCCACGCCAGCCAGATCAAACATCCGGAGCAGCTGGAGACGCGCATCCGGGAGTGGGCCAGGGAAGAGGGTCAGGCGATCGGCACGGAAGCCGGAGAGGCCTTCCGCGTGATCATCATCGAGGAGGACCCGGCCGACGATCCGCGCGGGGAGGACCCTGCCGACGATCCAGGGCTCGCTGAATCATCAATGGACCATCCGGCGGCCACCGCCTGAGCCTCAGGCGGATGGGATGGGCGAGGTGAGGACGGTGCGGGCGCGATCCCAGTTGGCCCACAGCGGGGCCCGATCCGTGTCCCCGAAGCCCACGAGGTCGTGGAGCTCCTCCATGTCGAGGTTCGGTGCGCGAACGGCGACGAATTCGTCCGGGGCCGCGGTCACCTCCAGGAAGAGGTCGCTCATCTCCTCCTGCGTCGGCCACGAACGCACGCGGCGAGGCTCCAGGCCGGCACCCGCGACCGCGATCGTCAGGTCTCGATAATTCGGAACGCGGCCGTGCTCCCAGCCATCGACGCCGTCGAAGCGATGCCCCGTCGCCGCCAGGGCGCCCGCGATGTCGCGGCATTGGGGAACGGTGAACGTGTCCCAGAACGGGTTGCCGACGGGAAAGTCCAGGCATCCCGCCGCGATGGTCCGCGCGACGATGGCATCGGTGACGCTCCTGATGGCCCGCTCCCACGTGCGCTGGTCCATTGCGTCGTCTGCGGCAAGGGCCGCCCCCACGGCGAACAGGGCATGGTGGTCGCCCCGCAGGATCCGGGTCAGGGCCGGCGTCTCGTCGATCGAGGCGATGTCCGCTTCGATCGCCGGTGCGTCCTGAGACGCCACCTCCATCGGCGCATCCGACATCGCTCGCGCATCCGCCATCGCTCGCGCATCCGACATCGCTCGCGCATTCGCCATCGTCGGTCGGTCGATGACCGATGGTGCCCGGGCGAGAACCGCTGCGGGTTGGATCGCGGAGGGCGTCATGGCCGGCGGGTGAACAGCCGATGGCTCGCTGACAGTGGACGTGGCGGGAGCCGTGGCTATGGCCGTGGCCGTGGCCGTGGCCACAACGCGGCCGGCCGGCTCCAACGATCGTCCGACAGCTTCGCTGGGTCCGTGATCGATGACGGGCGTCGAGGATCGACCCTCGGAGCCGAACAGGCGCGCCGCAGCCTGGGCGGCCCGCGTGCGAAGTGCCTCGAGTGCCTCGTCCCGCTCCGGCATGATCGGGACGCCTGCTCGGGCGGTCACGATGTCCCCGAACGAAACAGATGTTCGCCCTCCGAGCCCGGGTCGGGGTTCCGTGGGTAGGCCCGAGCGGCCGGAGATCGCCTCCGTGGCCGGCTCATCCGAGTCGCCGTCCGGCCGATCGACGAGCCGCCGGTCCGCAGGCCCTCCACGCGCCGGCTCGCCGGCGGTCGTGGTGAAGACATCCGACGACAGGGTTGCCGCTCGGCGCGGGACGGCATTCTGGCTGACCGTGACCCGGACCTCGGGGGCCGCCGGTCGGCTCCGCAGGACGATGACGACAGCGGCACCACTGGCCGCGCCCAGCACGAGCCCGAGTGCCAGGAAGGCGAACTCGCTCGCGATCATCTCCCGTCCCTTTCCAGTCAGTCACCTGCCCGACCGTCTTCCGCGGTGGAGCGTAGCTGCGGCCGTCGCACGCGTCAACTCGAAAGCACGAGCCGCGCCAATGTGCCGGAACGCCATGATCGCCGATCCTCGGGCGGATCTCGGCGCGGTCCGTCCCGAACGAGCGGCCGCCCTCCCGTTTTGCGCCCGTTCTCCGCGCGATGGTAGATTCCACGTGCCGGCATCGTGTCCCAGCCGGTCTTCTTGTTCGCCCCGCCTCCCAGCGCCGCCAAACGAGAAAGGCACGACCAGCACTTGGCCCTCGACACGCACCAGGAATTCCTCGTCCAGCCCGTCGACGCCTCGTGGTTGCAGTGCAACATCGAGTGCCAGGAGGCGTGCCCGGTCGGGACGAACTGCCGCGGCTACCTGAACCTCGCCGCCGAAGGGCGGTTCGAGGAGGGCTACATCCTGTCGCGCGAGCCGAACCCGGTTGCGGCGATGTGCTCGTACGTCTGTTCGGCTCCATGCGAACGGGCATGCCGGCGGGGCGACATCGATCGCCCGCTCGCGATTCGCGCAATGAAGCGCTTCCTGGTGGAGTGGCACGAGGCATCGGGGATCCCGGATGTCATGCCCCAGATCACCGCCCGGGCTGAGAAGGTCGCCGTGGTCGGCGCCGGACCAGCCGGCATCTCCGTCGCCCGGGAACTCGCGATGAAGGGTTACGGCGTGGACGTCTACGACAGCCTGCCGTACGGCGGCGGCACCATGCTGATCGGCGTGCCCGCGTTCCGGCTGCCGCGCGAGGCCATCGAGATGGACGTCCGCCTCGTCGAGCGGCTCGGGGTCCGGTTCCACTTCAACACCACGATCGGCAAGGACCTCTCGTTCGAGGACCTCCAGCGTGACTTCGACGCCGTCGCCATCACGGCCGGTGCCATGAACGCGGTCGGCCTGGACGTACCTGGGTCCGACCTGGACGGCGTCGACTACGGCGTCGACTTCATGAAACGCGCGAACCTCGGCGAGGAGCTGACGGTCGGACAGGACGTCGTGGTCATCGGCGGCGGATACACCGCCATGGACTGTTCGCGAACGGCCCTGCGCCACGGCGCGGAGCGCGTCTCGATCGTCTATCGCCGGACGCGCTCTGAACTCGTCGTGGACGAGGAGGAGCTGGGCGAAACCGAACGCGAAGGCGTCCGGATGGAATTCCTCGCCAGCCCGATCGAGGTCATCGGTGAGGACGGCCACGTGACCGGGGTTCGGTTCGTGCGCAACCGCCTGGGCGAGCCCGATGCCTCGGGTCGCCGCTCACCCGTGCCGATCGAGGGATCCGAGTTCGTGATCCCGGCCGACGTGATCATCCCGGCCGTCTCGCAAGCCGCCGACCTGACGTTCCTTCCGGTCGAATCGGCGTTCGAGGTCAATCGAGGTCGGGTCAAGGTGGATCCCGCGACCTACGCGACCAATGTTCGGGGGGTCTTCGCGTGCGGCGACTTCGTGACCGGCCCGACGACGCTCATCGAGGCCGCCGGCCACGGCAAGAAGGCGGCCTACGCGATCGATCGCTATCTCGCCGGCCGGACCGATGTCACGGTCGCGGCGAACGTCAAGATCACCAGCTCGTGGCGGCACGACATGCCCGAGTTCTACGACATCCTCCCGCGCCAGCACATTCCGATGGTGCCGGTCCAGGACCGGATGCCGTCGATCGATCCGTCGATCAACTTCACGACGCCGGTCGAGATGGGCTACGACGCCACCGCGGCGGTCGCCGAGTCGACGCGCTGCCTGATGTGCAACTACAACATCTGGTTCGATCCGTTCCGTTGCGTCCTGTGCGGCGCCTGCGCGGATGTCTGCCCGGAGGGCGTCATCCACATGGTCGACATCAACCAGCTCAAGAGCGAAGGCCTGCTGACCGAGGTCGAGGAGGCGTATGGCTGGGAGAACGGCGGCGCGATGATCCTCGATGAGGAGCGCTGCATCCGGTGCGCCCTGTGCGTCAAGCGGTGCCCGTTCGACGCCATTACGATGGAGCGGTTCGAGCTTCAGGAGATCTCGAGTGACGGTCGGCTCTACAAGGAGTCGTATCGTGACGCTCAGCTCGCCGGCACGGCCGGTGTTGCAGGAGGACCCAGGTGAGTTTCCTCGAGCGGGTGGACATGACCATCCGCCGCAGCCCGGTCTGGCGATCGCTGTTCCGCAACGCGTACCCGAACGACGAACGGTCGCGGGCCTATGCGGTGATGAACAACGTGTTCCTGCACCTGCACCCGGTGCGGGTCCGTCAGCACGCCGTGAAGTTCGCTTACACGTTCTGCCTGGGTGGCCTGTCGTTCTTCCTGTTCCTGGTCCTGACGGTGACCGGTGTCTACCTGATGTTCTTCTACGTTCCGTCAGCGACCCAGGCCTATACGGACATCCTCGATCTCCAGACGCGCGTGACCTTCGGCCTGCTGACCCGGAACATCCATCGATGGGGCGCCCACCTCATGGTGTTCTTCGTCTTCCTGCACATGATGCGGGTCTTCTACCACGGCGCCTACAAGCCGCCGCGTGAATTCAACTGGGTGGTCGGGGTGCTGTTGCTGTTCCTGACCGTCGGCCTGAGTTTCACCGGTTACCTGCTGCCGTGGGATCAGATCTCCTACTGGGCCATCACGATCGGCTCGAACATGGCCGGCTACCTCCCCCTGATCAACACACCGTTCAAGTTCCTGTTGCTGGGCAGCCTGGAGGTCGGGCAGAACACGCTGCTGCGGTTCTACGTGCTCCATATCATGGCCTTGCCGCTCATCACGGCGGTGTTTCTGGCGGTCCACTTCTGGCGCATCCGCAAGGATGGCGGGATCAGCGGACCGCTATGAGCGACCCGAAGGCTCCGAGCGAGGAGCGCGTCGTCGCCCCCGTCGATCCCACCCGTCGGACCGAGATCGACAAGCAGCGCGTGCCGATGTCGGCCCGTCCCTATCGACTGCTCGCAATGGTCAAGCAGGACGCCGTCGTCCGTGTCCAGAAGGAACCGGACGACACGGTCATGACCTGGCCGCACCTGTTGTCGATCGAGTTCCTGGCAGCCGTGGTGATGAGCATCTTCCTGCTCCTGATGGGCCTGTTCATCAACGCTCCGTTGGAGGAACTCGCCAACGGCAACGTGACCCCCGCCGTGGCCAAGGCGCCGTGGTACTTCCTTGGACTGCAGGAGCTGCTGGCGTACTTCCACCCGTCGGTCGCCGGCGTGCTCGTGCCGACCTTCGCGATCGTAGGCACGATGCTCATCCCGTTCGTCGATCGCGGCAACATCCACACTACGAGGCCTTCCGAGCGGAAGACCGCGGTGGTCCTGTTCTCCCTGTTTCTCGGCCTGGCCCTGACGCTGACCTTCCTCGGGATCTTCTTCCGGGGCCCCGGGTACAGCTTCGTCATCCCGTATCTGCCGTTCTTCGAGAACAGCACGAACGGGCTCCATTTCGCGCTGTGAATCGAGTCGCAGGGGTTCCAGATCACCGATGAGCAACTACCACGTCGAGCCGGCGGACAAGCCGCAGGCCATCACCAGCCAGGCCATCAAGTCGATGCGTCAGCACCCCGTCGAGGGAATCTCGCGGCGACGGCTGCTGCGTCTCTCCCTGGGTGGCGGGATGGCCCTGTGGTTCACCGAGGTCCTCGGCGGCTCGCTGCATTTCCTGTGGCCCAACTTGAGCGGCGGCTTCGGTGGCAAGGTCCGGATCGGGACACTCGACGAAGTCAAGCTCAAGAACTCGACTCTCCCGGTCGCTGAGGGCTTCCCGAGCTATTTCCAGGACGCCCGGGCGTTCATCATCCTGGTCGATCCCGCACGGCAGGCATTCGTGCCGGGCGAGGACAAGACCGGCGACGGGACATCCCTCAACGTCCGTTCCCTGTACCAACGCTGCCCGCACCTCGGCTGCAAGCCGAACCCGTGCCTCAAGAATTTCTGGCTCGAGTGCCCCTGCCATGGATCGCGCTATGACCGCCTCGGGATCAAGGCTGCCGGCACGAAGTACGGTCCCTCGCCGCGGAGCATGGACCGCTTTTCCGCGTCGGTCGCCGCTGATGGGTCGCTCACCCTCGACACTTCCAAGATCACCCTCGGTCCGCTGCCTGTGGCCCTCGGCCAGCCAGGGATCATTCCTCCGAAGAGCCCGACGGGCTGTATCTGAGCCCGCGATGACCATCCCCCGAGGTTCCCGATGACCGATCAGCCCGGGCACAAGCCCGAGCAGCGCCTCCCGGCCCGACGCGAGCCGAGCGAGACCACGCCGGCCGAGCGGTTCTCCGCTCCGCCATCGGCCCATGCGCGCGATCTGACTCCGGAGCGAGCGGCGTCGATCGTCCGCCAGTCGGCCAGCGCCAGGTGGGTTGCGTTCCTGGCGGTTTCGATCGTCGCCCTCTTCACGATCGCGTACTACTTCTACGAGGTCGGTCTGCCGCTGAATCTGTCGACCCCTCGGCTGGCAGCGCAGGCGGACGCGCAGCAGGTCACGGCGGTCGAGCGCGGCTACAACATCTATCAGGCCAACTGCGCGCGCTGCCACGGTCCGACCGGCAAGGGTGCCGCAGAGGGCAACTACATCGCCCCTGCGCTCAATGACCC
>JAYTWS010000187.1:0-19245 GCA_043743315.1 Chloroflexota bacterium
CTCGCCATTGCGTGATCGCTTCGGCTCAACCCATCGCATGGAGTTCTACTCGCCCGATGCGCTGTACGATATTGTCATTCGCTCAGCCCGCATTCTGAATGTTGAGGCGCTGCCCGAGGGCGCGCGCGAGATCGCCCGCCGTGCGCGCGGCACGCCGCGCATCGTCAACCGGCTGCTGCGGCGTGTGCGCGATTATGCTCAGGTGGTCGGCGGCGGCGTGATCACGCTGGAGGTGGCGCGGCTGGCGCTGGCACAGCTAGAGGTCGATCAGCTGGGGCTGGATGAGAATGACCGCCGGCTGCTGCGCGCGATCATTGAGCTGTTCAACGGCGGGCCGGTCGGGCTATCGACGCTGGCAGCCGCGCTATCCGAAGAAGTCGATGCGATCGAGGATGTCTACGAGCCGTTCCTGATGCGGCTCGGGTTCCTCGATCGAACGCCCCAGGGCCGCATCGCCACGGAGCTCGCTCGGGGACACCTGTCGGGCCTCGGGTTCGAGATCCCACCTCCGCGTCGCTCGGAACCCGACATGCCCAGTCTATGGGCGGACGATCCGGGAGCAGGGGATCACTGAGCCCGCAGTCGCGGGAGGGACCGCGCGTGCACCGGGCGCACCCTCACCCGGTTGGCCCGCATCCGCGACACAGAGCGCCGCGGATGGGTCAGACGCGCCCGCCCGCGTGATGTCGCGCCCGGCATTGTTCGAGGTTCTCGCAACGGCAGACAACTCCGGTGGAACGCGGGCCCGGCTCGGCCGCCTCACCGTGCCCCATGGCGTGATCGACACGCCGCAGTTCATGCCGGTCGGCACGAACGCGACCGTCAAGGCCCTCGATCCGGACGATCTCGTCGAAGTCGGCGCGTCGATCATCCTTGCCAACACCTACCACCTGTACCTGCGGCCCGGCCATGAACGGATCGAACGGCTCGGGGGCCTGCATCGGTTCATGGGCTGGGATCGCCCGATCCTGACGGACTCCGGCGGCTACCAGGTGGTGTCACTGGCCGACACCCGGGTCGTCGATGCAGACGGGGCGACGTTCCGGAGCCACATCGACGGGGCCACGCACCGCCTCACGCCCGAGCTGGCGATCGGCATCCAGGAAGCGTTGGGCCCGGATATCGCGGTCGCGTTCGACCACCCGGTGTTTCCGAGTTCGCCGCGCGCTGAGGTCGAGGATGCGATGGAACGGACGCACCGCTGGGCCGAACGCAGTCTCGCGGCGCACACGCGACCGGATCAGGCCCTGTTCGGGATCATCCAGGGTGGCGTCGACCCGGAACTGCGCGAGCGGTCGACCCGCTTCATTGCCGGGATGCCGTTCCAGGGCATCTGCA
Source organism: Chloroflexota bacterium (assembly GCA_043743315.1). Lineage (GTDB taxonomy): Bacteria > Chloroflexota > Limnocylindria > Limnocylindrales > CSP1-4 > UBA5189. The sequence continues at coordinate 1,339 of JAYTWS010000187.1, forward strand.
TCGGCGGATTGGCCGGGGACGAGACGCCGGTCGAACGCGCGGCGGCCCTCGATGTCGTGATCCCGATGCTGGACGGAGACCCCCGCCCGCGCTACCTGATGGGCCTCGGTTCGCCGCCGGACCTGCTGGACGCCGTTCGGCTGGGCGTTGACCTGTTCGATTCGGTGCTTCCGGCGCGGGTTGCCCGCAATGGGCAGCTGTGGGTGCCGGGCGGGAAGCTGAACATCCGGAACAGCGCGTTCCAGGACGACCCGCGGCCGGTCCAGGAAGACTGTCCGTGTCGTTTGTGTCGGTCGTTCTCGAGAGCCTATCTGGCGCACCTCTTCCGGGCGAAAGAGCTGCTCGCGTTCCGGCTCGCAACTTGTCACAACCTGACCTTCACACTAGACTTCATGAGCAGGATCCGGGTCGCTTTGCGAGCCGGAACCTTTCCCGAATCGCTCGCTTCGCTGCGGGCCCATGCGGGCCGGCAAACGGCCGGTGCAGCCGACGTGGAGCCGGCGTGAAGTCGCTCCGGGTACCGTCCAGACAGCGCGGAGGACCACTCGATGGGCTCTCGAGATCGACCAAGCCGCGAGGCCAAGAAGAAGCCGAAGGACAAGTCGGGCGTGCCGAAGTTACAGCCCCTTTCCGAACCGCCGACGAACGTCGAGGTCTATCGGAAGGCACGCAAGCCGCGCACGGCCGACGAGGACCGAGGCGAGACCTGATCCATCGAGTGGACGCCCTGTCCGCGCCGATGGCGGCAGCCACTGACAGGAGCGTGACGGGAACATGGCGATAACCAGCGACCGCGGTACGGATCGAAGCGTGGAACGAGCCACCGAGAAGAGCGTGGCCGAGCGCGGCAAGGCCGTGGAGTCGGCGATCCTCTCGATCGAGAAGCAGTTCGGTCGCGGCGCGATCATGAAGCTCGGCTCGCGCGAACGGCAGCACGTCGACTTCATTCCCACGGGCTCGATCGCGCTGGACCTCGCGCTCGGTGTCGGTGGTATCCCGCGCGGCCGGATCACCGAGATCTTCGGGCCGGAATCATCGGGCAAGACCACGATCTGCCAGCACGTCATCGCCGAGGCCCAGCGTAACGGCGGCGTGGCCGCCTTCATCGACGTCGAGCACGCGCTCGATCCGGGTTACGCCAGGGCGTGCGGCGTCAACGTCGACGAGCTGCTCGTGAGCCAGCCGGATACCGGTGAGCAGGCCCTCGAGATCACCGAGACGCTCATCCGGTCGGGCGGCATCGATGTCGTCGTCGTTGACTCCGTCGCGGCCCTCGTGCCGCGGGCCGAGATCGAAGGCGAGATGGGGGACTCATTCGTCGGGATCCAGGCCCGCCTGATGAGCCAGGCACTCCGCAAGCTCACCGGTGCAGTCAGCCGCTCGAATACGTCGCTCGTCTTCACCAACCAGCTGCGCGAGAAGATCGGCGTGATGTTCGGGAATCCCGAGACCACGCCCGGTGGCCGTGCCCTGAAGTTCTATGCCAGCGTCCGGCTCGACATCCGGCGAATCGAGACGATCAAGTCCGGTACGGACGCCATTGGCAATCGCGTCCGGGTCAAGGTCGTCAAGAACAAGGTCGCGCCGCCGTTCCGGGTCGCCGAATTCGACGTGATGTACGGCGAGGGCGTCTCCAAGGAGGGCGGGCTACTCGATGTCGGCGTGGCAATGGATGTGGTCGACAAGACCGGCTCGTGGTTCACCTACGCCGAAACCCGCCTCGGCCAGGGTCGCGAGGCTTCCAAGGACTTCCTAAAGGCCAACGGGGCGATCGCCGCCGAGATCGAGGCCAAGATCCGCGCGCTCGTGGACACGGTACCGATCCCGGTTGAGGGCATTTCGGAGGCCGAGTAGCGGGTGGCTGATCGTCGACGGCGGGAAGGGTTTGCGGAGAAACGCGAGCGCCTCGGCGCTGTCGACGAGCCCGCAGTGGTGCTCGACGCGGCGCTCCGGTTCCTCGAGCCGCGGCAACGCTCGGTGGGTGAGGTCCGGCGCAGACTGACCAGGGTCGGCTATCGCGAGGATCTGATCACGTCCGCGATTGACCGACTGACCGAGCTCGGCATGCTCGACGATGAGGCGTTCGCCCGCTCCTGGATCGAGTCTCGCGATCGTGCCCGTCCACGCGGAGCTCGGGCGCTCGTGTCCGAACTCACCCGCAAGGGCATCGATCGCCAGACGGCAGATCAAACGCTCTCGGAGCGCGAGGCTGACCATCCAGGGGCGGATGCCGATGCTGCGCAGAAGCTGCTGGATCGCAATGCGCGTTCGTTGGCGCGCGTTGTGGACCCACGGGCGCGACGGCAGCGTGCCTATGCCCTGCTGGCCAGGAACGGCTTCGATCCAGAGATCGCCGGCGCAGCGTCCAGGGGCCTCAATGAGCGGGATGTCCCGGCCGCCGACGAGGGCCTCGAGACCAACTGATCCGGCCAGTGCCGCCCGTGGGCCGGACCGACCTCATCTCGTCGGTTATCCGGTGGGCGCGGACGCTGGTCGGCGCGGAGCCTGGCGCCAAAGTCAGATCTGGCCGGCGAGGCTCTCCGCATCACGGACGAGGCCGATGAGGTTGGCCGAGCCCATGTCGACGAGCCACGGTGTGCCGATGAAGGACAGCCCATCGATGGACGAACGACCGCCGGTCTGGACCGGCAGGCCATGGGAATCGAGGACTGGCAGGTGGATCCAGTCAAGAACCGGCCGGTAACCACTCGTCCAGAGCACCGTCGAGATACCCTCGGCTGCCAGGTCGACCTTCGTGACCTCGGGTACATCGTGGTAGAACGGCTCGATCTCCGCGGCCGGAAAGACCGCATCGGATCGTTCGGCGTACAGGTCGAATAGCGGGCGGAGACGCTCATCGAAGAACGCGTCCGCGTAGCGCAGGTTGTCGCCAAGGTCTCGTTGCATGTGGGCGCGCGTACCCTCGAGCGACGCCAGCCGCCCAACAAGGCGAACACCCTCGGCCGCCATGCGTCGGAGGTTCATGTCGTGCCCGCCGCCGTGTCCCGAGAGTTGGGGATTGCAGGCGAAACGCGCGGCAGGCGAAGGAAGTTGATCGACCGAAGGTAGGGTGACCCCGAGGTCCCGACCGACCGTTGCGAGCTGGCGGAGCCACCAGAAGGCGTCGCGCCCGCGGTAACGCCGAGGGGCGCTGCCGCAATGCCCGACCGATAGGGTCACGGTTCGGCCGGCGACCTGTAGTTCCTCCGCCAGCTGGACGCCCGACTGTCCGGATCCGACGAGCAGGACGCCTCCGTCAGGGAGCGCGGCCGGGTTCCGGTAACCATCGATGTGGAGGCTGAGGATCGAGGGTGCGAGGCCGTCAGCGATCGCCGGAACGTGGGGGGCCTGGAACGGTCCGGTCGCGACGACGACGGTGCGCGCGAGGATCGTGCCACGCGTGGTGGCAACCGCGAAACGGACCGCCCCGCGATCGACGGGATCAAGTGCCGTGACCTCGGTCTCCATCTCGACCGGGGCATTGATGGCCGCCGCGTACTCGCGAAAGTGTCCGATGATCTCGTCGCGCGGCATGAACGCATCCTGATCGTCGCCCGCGTAGGCATATCCGGGCACGGTCACCGTCCAGTTCGGCGAGACCAGTCGAAAGGCGTCCCAGCGGTCCTGCCACCCGCCGCCGAGGGTCGAGCGCCGCTCGAGGACCAGGTGCTCGCGGCCGGCGTCGCTGAGTAGCCGGCTCATGATCAGGCCGGCCTGGCCGGCTCCGATGACGACGATATCGGCGCTTTGCGGGAGGGTCACGATGCATCTCCATCGGCTCGGCCGGGCTCGATCCCGGTTCCTGGGTCAGGGGCCGCTGCGACTTCCTCGCGAGACCCGGTGCATTGTTGGGCGCCGCCCGGTCCGTAGGGCGCCGCCCTGTCCGTAGTAGGCTACGCGCAACGCTCGCGGGGGCCCGGGGAGTCACTCCATCCCGGCGACCGTTGCAACGAACGATACGCGTCCGGCCGGATCGGTCGGATGGGAGGAACAGATGGAATACCTTGCCGTCGCCCTCGTGGCGCTGGCCGGTGGTATTGCCATTGGTTTCGTCGCACGAAGCCGATGGGCAAACCAATCGGTCAAGGTCGCCCAGGAAAAGGCCGCGCGGATCGTCGCCGATGCCCGGACCCAGCAGAAAGACCTCATCCTCGAGGCTAAGGAAGACAAGATTCGCCTGCTCCGCGAGGCGGAGGAGGAAGCGAGGTCCCGACGTAGCGAGCTGGCCGGCATCGAGCGTCGCCTGGTCGCCCGCGACGAGCAGCTTGACCAGCGGACGGACATGCTCGAGCAGCGGGATCGCAAGCTGCTGGAGCGGGAGCTCGATCTCGAGCGCCAGCGTGAGGATCTTGGTCGACTCAACGCGGAGCGGGTAGCGGCCCTCGAGAAGGTGAGCGGCCTCGCCCAGGAGGACGCCAAGTCGATGCTTATCGAAGCGGTTCGGGAGGAGGCGGAGCACGACGCCGTCAAGATCGCCCGGGCCATCGAGCGCCGGGCCCGCGATGAGGCGAACGAGAAGGCCCGCGACATCATCGTGACCGCGATGCAACGCGTCGCCGCCGATCACACGGCCGAGCACACGGTAACCGTCGTCCACCTCCCGAGCGACGAGATGAAGGGCCGGATCATCGGCCGTGAGGGACGCAACATCCGGGCGCTCGAGCAGGCCACCGGCGTGGACCTGATCATCGACGACACGCCCGAGACCGTGGTCCTGTCCGGGTTCGACCCGGTTCGCCGGGAGATCGCCCGCGTCTCGCTCATGAAGCTCATGGGCGATGGGCGCATCCATCCCGGACGGATCGAAGAAGTGGTCGCCAAGGCGCGAGCCGAGGTCGACGTCATCATTCGCCAGGCGGGCGAGCAGGCGGCTTACGATGCCGGCGTTCCGGGTCTGCCCGCGGACATCCTCAAGCTGCTGGGCCGACTCAAGTACCGCACGAGCTACGGCCAGAACGTGCTGCTCCATTCGGTCGAGACCAGCGCCCTGGCGTCAGTCATCGCCGCCGAGCTGGGCGGGGACATCATGATCGCCAAGATGGGCGGCCTGCTCCACGACATCGGCAAGGCCGTTGACCACGAGGTCGAGGGACCGCACGCCGCGATCGGCGCAGCCATCGCGCTGAAAGCTGATCTCCCGCCGAGGGTGGTCAACGCCATCGCGGCACACCACCAGGAAGTCGAATACGCGTGTCTCGAGGCCCCGATCGTCCAGGTATCCGATGCGATCTCCGCATCGCGCCCGGGCGCCCGCGGCGAGACAATGGATACCTACATCAAGCGCCTCGAGGATCTCCAGGGCATTGCTGAGTCGTTCAGCGGCGTCGAGAAGTCGTTTGCCGTCCAGGCGGGCCGCGAGGTCCGGATTCTGGTCCGGCCCGAAGAGATCGATGACCTGACCGCCACGCGACTCGCGCGTGACATTGTCAAGAAGATCGAAGAGCAGCTGACCTACCCGGGTCAGATCAAGGTCACGGTCATCCGCGAGACCCGCGCCGTGGAGTACGCGAAGTAGCCTCCGCCCCTCCTGTGCGTCGATCGGAGGCGACATCGCCGCGCGGACGGTACGTCCACCTCGATGCGCTTCGAGCGACAGCAGCAGGACTTGTTCTTCTCTTTCATCTCCGCAATGCCGGAGGTCCGGAATTCGGCCCCTTGTCGACCGGCGGGTTGGCTGGCGTGTCGATCTTTTTCGCCCTGTCGGGATACCTCATCACACGCAGTTCGATTCGCGAGCCCAGCGCACGCTACTTCCTGCTTCGTGCCGCCCGGATCTACCCTGCGTATCTCGTGGCGCTCGTGGGCGTTTCACTCGTTACCGGGTCGAAAGAGGTCGTCGATCATCCACTCGCGTACCTGACGCTGACCCAGGACTTCTCCCGCGAGACGTATCACCGGATCATTTCGCCTGCCTGGACGCTGTCGATCGAGGCTGTCTTTTACGTGGCCGCGCCCCTGCTTGCGCGAGCGCGGATTCGGGTCACCGTACTTCTCGGTGTCGTGTCGATGGCTGCGTGGTGGTTGCTCTGGGTAGTGGATCCAGACCCAATTGGCGAGGATTTCATCATTCTTGCGAGCCTCCCGTTCCTGTTCTGGCTGTTCGTGCCGGGTGTCGTCGTTGCCCGTGCCAACGTGGCACCTCCGTTCTGGTTGGGCATTGGATTGATCGCTGCTGCCCTCGTCGTGGGACCGGCCAAACTCGTTCTTCCAGAATCGGCGCTGCAGACGTTCATCATGTTCGGAGCCGCATCGTTCGGCGCCGCCATCGTCATCGCGGCAGCTCCGAACGTGCCTGGGGCCCGATTCTGGGCAGCTGCGGCAGCGATCAGCTACTCGGTCTATCTCTGGCATATCGATCTTGTGGCTCGATGGCAGGTGGCAGGCGCACTCATTGCGATCGTCGTGGCGTCGGCCGTGTACCGGGTTGTTGAGCGGCCGGTCATGACTTGGGCGAGATCGCAAGACGTGCCCAGATTGAGGCGGGTACCCGCGAGGCCAAGTAATCGCTGACGGATGACGCCCGAGTCCGCAAGGGATGTGAGCCTGCTGTCCGCGCGCACACATTGCGTCGAGCCACATGCACCACGACGGGCGGGATCCCGCGCTTTCGTCGATCATTGTCGGGATATCGATCTGAATCAACATGCCCGGAGCTGTCGAGACCATGCCCGATCAACCGCCGAAGGGAGACCTCGGCCCCGCGCCGGATCACCGAGATCGCCACGCTGGCCGCGTTCGCCTCGGGAACGCCGTCAACGGCGATGCCCCGAGGCCGCCGAATTCGTGTCGCATTCTGATGATCGGCGACGTCATCGGGAAGCCTGGGCGAATCGCGCTCGAGTCGCTTCTTCCCGGGCTACGGGAAGAGCGCGGCATCGACTTCGTGACCGCGAACGGCGAAAATCTCGCCGGTGGCATGGGCCTGACGGAATCGACCGCGGCGGCGCTGTTTGCCCACGGCGTTGACGTCATCACGTCCGGGAATCACATCTGGGACAAGCGCGAGATCTACGAGTCGCTCGAGAAGAACGACCGCATTCTCCGTCCGCTCAACTACGGAACCCACGACGTGCCCGGTCGTGGCTGGGGCGTCTACCAGGCACTCGATGGAACGGATGTCGCGGTGATCAACCTCCAGGGCCGGACGTTCATGCAGCCCATCGACAACCCGTTCACGGAAGCCGATCGTTTGTTCGACGAAGCGTCCGAGGCGCTGCCGCCGGTACGCGTGGTGGACTTCCACTGCGAGATCACGTCCGAGAAGAACGCCCTCGGCCTGCACCTCGATGGGAGGGTCTCGGTCGTGGTTGGCACCCACACCCACGTGGTCACCGGCGACGAACGGATTCTCCCCGGCGGCACGGCCTACCAGACGGACCTCGGGATGACCGGGCCCATCTGGAGTGTCATCGGGTTCGATCCCAAGACCGTCCTACCGCGGTTCATCAATGCCCTGCCGACCCGGTTCGCGGTCGGTGAGGGTACCGTGATCATGAATGCGCTCCAGATCGACGTCGATCCGGCGACTGGCCGCGCCCTCGCGATGGAGCGGGTGACCCGCCTGTTCGAGGCCTGAGCGTGGCGGCCCGTCGGAAGCGCCACGACCCGTGGCATGGCGGCGTGACACCGCCCGGCCCGTCGACGATCGATCTCCACACCCACACCGCTCGCTCGGACGGGTTGCTCGAGCCCGCCGAGCTTGTGGCGGCCGCGGCGACCGCCGGCGTCCGGCTCCTGGCGATCACCGATCACGACACGCTCGCGGGCGTTCGCGAGGTCTTCGCGGACGGGGCCATTCCGGCCGGACTCGAACTGTTACCGGGGATCGAGCTCAACGCCGTCGTCCGCGATCGACCGGAGCTCATGGAGAGCGAGGTCCACGTTCTGGGCATCGGCGTCGATCTCGCCGACGATGAGCTCGAAGCCACATTGGAGGTGCAGCGACAGCGACGTCGCGACCGGTTCAAGACAATGGTCGCGCGGCTCGCCGAACTCGGCCTTCCGATCGACGACGCACTCGCTTTGCTCCCGGCGATCGGCGAGGACGATGCCCTGGGTCGCCCGAGGGTCGCGCGGGCCATGATCGTGAAGGGCTACGTCGTGAGTGTCGAGGATGCGTTCGAGCGCTACCTGTCCCATGGCCGACCGGGTTACGTGCCGCGGGACGGTCTCGGACCGATCGAGGCCATCCGGGCGATCCGAGCCGCCGGCGGCGTGGCGTCGCTGGCGCACTTCTCCGAGGCGCCGGTGCATCTGGGCGTCGTTCGAGAGCTCCAGGACGCGGGACTCGGTGGTCTCGAGGTCTACTACCGATCGTTCGACGAAGTGACCGTCCGCTCGATGGAGGACGTTGCTCAGGCCCTCGGGCTCGTCGCGACGGGGGGCAGCGACTACCATGGCGACCTCGAGCCATACGCGACGACCCACGCACGATTGTGGGTCCCGCCCACCGTCGAAGCGCCGCTCCGGGCGGCGATGGCAGAATCTGCAGCCGACCGATGATCGAACGACCACCGAGCCGCTCCCGCAGCCTTCCGATCCTTGAGATCGCGCCACCGCCTGCCAGCGAGCGACGGATCGGCGACGAACCAGAGGATGCCCGCCTGGGCGAGTTCCGCCCGGAGGCGCGCGCACTGCCGCGCTTCTATGTGTGGACGCTCGGCTGCCAGATGAACCGGAGCGATTCGGAGGAGATGGCCGGCCGCCTCTTGACGGCGGGCGCGATCGAGTCGCCGACGATGGACCAAGCCGATCTCGTGGTGATCAACACCTGCGCGATCCGCGAGCTGGCCGAACAGAAGGTCATCGGGCGGCAGGGTCACCTACAGCGCCTCAAGGATGCGAATGCGTCGATGCGCGTGGTCCTCACCGGTTGTGCCGTCCGCGAGCGGGACCGGGCCGGGCTGGAGCGCCGGTATCCGGCCGTGGACCTGTTCCTTCGACCGGACGAGGAGCCCGAGCTGCTCGATCGGCTGGGCCTGGCCTCGGCGCAGGCCCCGGTCGGGACCGTCGGTGCCATCACGGTCGTCGGCCGAACCGTCGTGGGCGTCGCGGATCACCTGTCGGCGACTCGCGCCGCCGCCGTTCAGGCGGGCACCGTCCAACGCACCTCGAACGTGTCGGCCTGGCTGCCGATCATCTACGGCTGCGACAAGAGCTGCACGTACTGCATCGTGCCGTTCAGCCGCGGGCCCGAGCGGAGCCGACCGTTCGATGAGATCGTGGCCGAGGCTCGGTCGATCGCGGCCTCCGGCTTCCGCGAAGTCACGCTTGTGGGTCAGAACGTGAATTCCTACGGGCACGATCTCGAGCCGGACGCCCGCTTCGGCCACATTCGGACCGAGCGATGGGCCGGTCGCCGGCTGGATCTCGGCTCGAAACCGGATCTGGCCGAGCTCATCCGCGCGATCGACGCGATCCGGACGGCGGATGGCGTTCCGGCGATCCCGCGGCTCCGCTTTATCACCTCGCATCCATGGGATCTGTCCGATCGCCTGATCGATGCGATGGCCGACTGCCCATCGCTATGCGAATCGCTCCATTTGCCGGTGCAATCCGGCGATGATGAGGTGCTTCGCCGGATGGGCCGTCAGTACACGACGGAGCACTACCTCGAGCGGCTCGACCGGATTCGGGCCACCGTGCCGGATATCACGGTGAGCACCGACGTCATCGTCGGGTTTTGCGGGGAGACCGAGGCGCAGTTCGAGAAGACGCTGGCCTTCCTCGAGCGCGTCGGCTACGACCAGATCTTCGCGGCCGCGTACTCGGAGCGGCCCGGAACCCCCGCGACGCGCCTGGCCGATGACGTGCCCGCAGCCGACAAGCGCCGCCGCCTGAACACGCTCCTCGCGCTCCAGGAGCCGATCGGACTGGAGCGCAACCAGCGCTGGCTGGGGCGCGAGGTCGAGGTGCTCGTCGAGACGGTAGCGCGGGATCGCTCGCACGAGCACGAGGAGCCCGCGGCGGACGGGGAGGGGAGCGAGCCGCGAGGTGTCCGGCCCGGTCCGGGGCAGGTGGCCCTGTCGGGGCGCACCCGCGGCAACAAGCTGGTCCACCTGGCCGGAGATCCGTCCTGGGTCGGGTCGCTCGTGGGTGTCAGGATCGAGCACGCTGGGCCGTACGCGCTTCGGGGCACGCCGGTCGGGTGACCTCTGCCCCGAGGGACGCCGGTCGGGTGACGGCCGTCCCGCCCCTCCTGGTCATCGCCGGCGCCACGGCGACCGGCAAGACGGGTCTGGCCGTGCGCACCGCCCTCACGCTTCGCGCGGATGGGATCCCGGCCGAGATCATCTCCGCGGATTCGCGGCAGGTCTTCACCGGCCTTGATATCGGCACTGCAAAGGTCACCGTCGAGGAACGCCAAGGTGTCCCGCATCATGGGCTCGACCTCGTGGACCCGGACCAGCCGTTCTCCATCGCGGACTTCAACGACCACGTCGCGACGGTCCTGCCGCGGATCGCGGCGGCCGGCGGGATCGGGATCCTGGTCGGCGGCACGGGTCTGTACCTGCGGGCCATCGCGCGGGGCATCGATACGGACGCGCTGCCGTCCAATCCCGCGATCCGAGCGAGGATCGAGGCGGAGCTGCTTGCCGGCGGCCTCGGACCGCTCACCGAGCGACTTCGCGCCATCGCGCCCATCCGCGCCGCGGCGGTGGACCTGCGCAATCCCCGGCGCGTCGTCCGCGCACTCGAAATCGTAACGATCGATGGCGGCGTCGGTCCGCTGCCCCCCCGGCGCGGGTACCCGGGCTCGGTTGCCTGGATCGGGCTGGCCCCCGACGCCCGGCACGAGGAATGGATCAGGACGCGTGCCCGGGCCCAGTTCGACGGCGGCCTGATGGACGAAGCCGCGGCGCTCCGTCGGCGCTTCGATCCGAGCCTTCCGCCGTTCAGTGCGATTTCATACCGAGAGGCATGGGCCGTGCTCGATGGAACGATGGCGGTCGGCGCGGCCGTCGCCGCTGTAACCCAGCGCTCGGTCGCCTTCGCGAAGCGGCAACGGACCTGGTTCCGGAGCGAGGTCGGGATCGAGTGGCTCTCGGCGACGGACCCTGGGCTCGATGCTCATGCCTTTGGCGTCGCCCGCACGTTGCTCGGCTGAGCCCGGACGGCGCCGATCGACCGGGCCGCGTATCCTCCGGCCGTGTCGCGAACTGCTTCCATCGATCTCGCACCACCCGTCGAGAAGGCGTTTCTCGTAGCCGTCGACACCGGCAACGACCAAGGCTGGACCGCCGAGGACTCGCTCGTCGAGCTCGCCAACCTGGCAACCACGGCCGGGGCGGAGGTCGTGGGCGCGGAGTGGCAGAACCGTCGTCACATCGACCCGAACTGGTACGTGGGCAAGGGCAAGGCCGAGGAACTCGTGTCGGCCAAGAATGAGACGCATTTCGATCTCCTCGTGACCGACGACGAACTCTCGCCCGGCCAGCAAAAGTCGCTCGAGAGCCTCCTCAACGTCAAGGTCATCGACCGCAGCCGGCTGATCCTCGACATCTTTGCCCTCCATGCCCGGACGCACGAGGGCCGCCTCCAGGTGGAGCTGGCCCAGCTCGAGTACCAGCTGCCGCGCCTGACGCGCCTGTGGACGCACCTTTCGCGAACGCAGGGCGGAATCGGGTCCCGTGGGCCCGGTGAGAGTCAGCTGGAGACGGACCGCCGCCTGATTCGCGAACGAATCAAGAAAATGAAGACACGGGTGGACGAGGTGCGCCAGAACCGCGAGACGACCGCACGCGGGCGCGATCGTCGGCTCATGGCGACCGTCGGCATCGTTGGCTACACGAATGCCGGCAAGTCCACGCTCCTCAACACGCTCGTCGGGTCCGTGGTGGCCCTGGCCGAGGACAAGCTGTTCGCCACGCTCGATCCCACGAGCCGGCAGGTGAAGCTCGGCGACGGCCAGGCGGCGATCATCACCGATACGGTCGGGTTCATCCACAAGTTGCCACACCAACTCGTTGACGCCTTCCGGGCGACGCTCGAGGAGGTCAACCGCGCGGATGTGCTCATCGAGGTCGTCGATGCTTCGGATGGCCACTTCACCGAGCATCGGGCAACTGTGCAGAGCGTCCTCGAGGAGCTCGGCGCCGGCGACAAGCCACGTCTCGTCGTGTTCAACAAGTCGGATCTCGTCGATCCGGCTGCGGCCGACGGCGGCAATCCGGCACCGACCATCGCGGGGTCCGTCTTCGTGTCGGCCCTGACCGGGTATGGCATGGAGACGCTCAAAGCAGCGCTATCCGCGCTGCTGGCCTCACTCTGGGTGGCAGTCGACGTCCACGTTCCGTACACAGCAGGTGAGCTCCTCGCCCGGATCCGGGAGCGGGGGACGGTCGAGCTGGACTACCTTGCTCGTGACGTCCGCGTGAGCGGCCGGGTCGCCCCGGTCCTTGCCATCGAACTCGAGCGGGTGGCGGGGATCTGGGCTGAGTCGCGCGGCGAGGCCGATCTCACCGCGACGTCGTGAAGGTCTGGCTCCGTCGGGCCGGTCGCGGCCTGCTTTCTGATGGGCGAACCCTCCTGTGGTCCGTGGCCGAGGGCGACCGTGGCCGGCGGTGGCGCTCGAGCACCATCGATCCGGATGGTCGCCTCGTCCTGACCCTCCTGTTCGAGGAAAACCTCGAGGGTCGATTCACGCGGCTCGAGCTCGTCAATGCGGGCGGCATGCTGACACTCCACCCGGAGGCGTCTGGCTCACGCGTGGATGGCAACGTCGTCACCGGGTCCGGCGTGCGTCCGATCGAACTGCCTTGGGCCAAGGGCTTCGTGCTATCGGTCCTGGACAGTCCGATCCCGGAAATCCGCACCCGCCGAGCTGTGCCGACAGACCGACTGCGGATCAGCGGGATTGCGACCAATTCGCAGCTGGTGATCGATTCGCATTTCGCGATGCGGTTCGAAACGCGTAACGCAGGGGAGGGGAGGACACCCGTCGCGGATGACCGTGGCCTGCCCGTCCTCGCATCCTCGTCCGAGTGGCCTCTCGAGGTTGAGGCAGACCGGTAGATGCAGGTCCGCACGGACCGTCCGGTCGCCATCGAGATTCGGGCGTACCCTTGCGGTCAGGCCGGTCGAAGAGATGGCGTCCACATCGGGGGCCGCGGCCCCGGAGTGAGCTCGCATGATTGATTCGCTGCCCCAGGATCTACACGCCGATCAGGCTCTCCTGGTCGAGCTCGAGCCGGAGGCTGCTCGCCTCTACGACCGCCACGCGAAGGTCGCCGAGGAGTGGTTCCCGCACGATTACATCCCGTATCGCCTCGGCCGCGACTTCGACAAGGAGCCGTGGACCCCGGACCAGCCGCGGCTCACCGGCGTCGCCCAAACGGCGTTCGAAATCGGTCTCCTGACCGAGGACAACCTGCCCTCGTACCACCGCCTTATCCACGGCATGTTCGGGACGGGCGACGGCGCCTGGATCAACTGGATCGGCCGCTGGACCGCTGAGGAAGGCCGCCATGCCATCGTGCTCCGTGACTACCTGACGGTCACTCGCAACCTCGATCCGATCGCGCTCGAGCGCGGCCGGATGACCCAGCTCCAGACCGGCTACGACCGGGACACCGTCGACACGCTCCGTGGCCTGGCCTACGTCGCCTTCCAGGAGCTTGCCACGCGGATCTCCCACAAAAACACCGGCCGGTATTCCGACGATCCCGTGGCCGATCGGATCATGGCCCGGATCGCCGCCGACGAGAACCTCCACATGGTCTTCTACCGGGACATCCTGGGCGCTGCGCTCAAGATCCAGCCGTCGCGCACCGTGCAGGCCATCGTGTCCGAGATCCTCGCGTTCCAGATGCCCGGCGCCGGGATCCCGGGATTCCTGCGCAAGGCCGCCGCGATCGCCAAGGCGGGCATCTATGACATCCGGATCCATCGTGACGACGTGCTCATGCCGATCCTCAACCACTGGAAGATCTTCGAGCTGTCGGGCCTCGATGCCGCCGCCGAGGAGGCCCGCCGGGTCCTGGCCGCGCATCTTGAGGCACTGGAAGTCGCCGCCCAGCGGTTCGAGGAGAAGATGGCCCTGTCGACCTCGCCGCGGGTCATCCGCGCGGGCTGACGTCGGAGCGCAGCGAGGGGCCCCGAGTCGCGCCAGGACCGGGTCCGGCTCGATGGCGCGCCATTTGGGCGTCATGAATGGCCCCTTCGTGGACGGCCTGTGGACGGCGAGCGTGAAATGAGCCTCCGAACCGCGAAAGTCGTGGATAAGTGGGTATCGGGGCCATGACGGCGCGGGGTACATTACGTCTTGCCCGGAGAGGCAACGAACCAGAACGGTCAGGTCAGTGCTTGCAGTGACCACCAAGCGCAGGGTGCTTGCACCAGGCGGGAGGGATCGGGAAGGGGAGCGGTTTCTCCGGGCGTTTTCGATTCCCGCGCCTCGAAGCGCGGAATTTCCGCACCCCGCCACCCGACCCGATCCGCGCCGCCGGCCGGCGGACCCTTGGTCGAGCTGCAGCGTCACCCGACACGACCTGGTCTCATTGGAGCGCTGATCGTCTCCACCAACGCCTTGATCGGCCCGCAGCGTGGACGGGCTGTGGATGGACCATCCGATTTCGACGCCCGCGGGCGAAACTCGTGGATAAGGCCCTTCCGGAGTCGACGGCACGGCAGGTATCGTTGGTCTTGCCCAGAGGGGCCGCGAACCACTAAGCGATCCGGTTGGTGCTTGCATCGATCTCAGTCGCGCCGGGTGCTTGCATCAGGTGCGATGGAACGACTAGGGATCAAGGTTTCTCTGGGCGTTTTTTTGTGCCCAGCTCGGCGCCCCCTGGCGTCGCGTTCGATGGGCGGATGTGATCGGTCTTGGTGGATGGGGTGTGGATGACCGACCCGAAAGCGCGCCCCAAAGCCCAAACTTGTGGATAACCCGGGTTCCGGAATCCGGCGCCGCACCGTATTGTAGGTCTTGCCCGAAGGGGCCTCACACGATCGGCAAACCGACCAGTGCTTGCATGGGTGCCACGCCCGGCTCGCATTCGTGGCGGAAGGGAACGCAGGATCGAGAGGCGGTTCCTTCGGGCGTTTTGCTGCCCGCGCACAGGATGTGACCGTGCCGTTTCGTGCCCGACACGACCCCGAACTCGAACCTGACGCGATCCGGGCTGCCCGACAGCTCATCCACCCGGCGTTCCGGGACAGCCCACAGTTCGTTCACGAGGGCCTGTCGGACCTCGCCGGGATCACCGTCGTGCTGAAGGTCGAAACGGTGAACCCGATCCGCGCCTTCAAGGGACGCGGCACCTGGCTCGCCATCGCGGGCCTGACAGGGGAGGGGACCATCGGGCCTGGTCGGGCGGTGGTGGCGGCTTCGACCGGGAACTTCGGGCAGGGCGTGGCATTCGCCGCCCGTGCGCACGGCATTTCCGCGATCATCTTCGCCGATGAGCACGCGAACCCGACGAAACTGGAACGGATGCGCCGATTCGGTGCAACGGTCGTCCAGCAGGGGAGGGACTTCGATGCAGCCCGCGAGGCGTCGGAGGAGTACGCGAAGACCCACGGGGCCTTCCTGCTCCTCGATGGGGCCGATCCGCGTGTGGCGGCCGGCGCCGCGACCCTGGCCCTCGAGGTGACGGACGGGATCGCCGCCGGCGACCTGCCCGAGATCAGGACGGCCTACGTCCCGCTCGGCAACGGCGCGTTGATCACGGGCGTGGGTGCCTGGCTGCGCCACGCGGCGCCAGACTGCCGGGTCGTCGGCGTGGCTGCGGCCGGTGCCGCCTCGATGGTCCTGTCGTGGGAGGCCGGCGAGCTCGTCGAGACGGCCGAGGCGGCCACTTACGCCGAGGGCATCGCCTGTCGCGTACCGATCCCCGAGGCCCTGGACATGATGGTCGGGCGCGTCGACGAACTCGTACTCGTGTCCGAGGCGGAATTGCACGCGGCTGAGGCGCAGGTGACCGCGGCGACCGGTGTCACCGTCGAAGGTGCCGCCGCGGCCTCCTGGGCGGGGCTGCTGGCCGACCCCAGACGCGATGGCCCGGCCGTCGTGATCCTGACCGGCAGCAACGTGGCACCCGGGCTTCGATCCTAGGGCGTGATCTCGAGGGCAACGTGGTCCGACAGGAACGACGTGATCACGACGCCGGTCGCGTCGGGGTGGGCGTACTGGTCGACCGGAACGCGCACATCGTAGAGTCCCGGGGGTAGGGCATAGCCGAGCGTTGGATCGCAGCTCGCGGTGCCGCCGAGCACGCCGATATCGAGCGTTCCACCAGGTTGGAGCGTCCCTCCGGCCCCGACGCCGCCGATGCCACCATCGTAGGCGCCCACCACCTGGTCGGTTCCACGCCGATAGATGATGGCCGTCATCGGATCGCCCGATTCGAATTCCACGGCCTCGAGGCCCCCGTTGGTGACGGTCACCGTTCCACCGAAGTCGGCCCCCGACACGACCCGGGCGGTCTCGAGACGCGCGGTTGCCCGAAGGGGCGTGTCGGTGACGATGTCGTTGAGGATGGCCGCGCAGTCACTGTCCGCCGATGTTGGATCCGGGTACGGTAAGAACCCAACCTGGATCTTCACGAGGTCGCCGTAGGTGGCATGGATCTGCTCGGCGATCGAGATTCCGTCGGCGCGGAGCTGCACGGCAATGGTTTCCGGCCCGCTCCCGGCGCTTCTGAGGTGCGGACCCGCAAGGGCGACGATCGCGTGCTGGACCTGATCGAGTTCCGTTGCGGTCTTGGGCAGCCGGACGATCTGGAACTCAGTGGGAAACTCGAGCATGGCGCGAAGCGCCGCGCAGTGCTCCTGGATATGGCCGGTGAACCCGACGATGAGCCGGACCCAGGGACCGTTCTCGAACCGGACAGACGTGAACTCGTCGGGATGCGCGCTCCCGTACGTTTGCATCGTCTCCACGTCGCCGGAGAGGCGTGCCTGGTCGCGCGCGAGCGGCCCATCTTCGGAGACGTCGGTCGGATCCGGGCCCGTTTCCACGACGTCGACGTAGTTCGGGCAGTCGCCGAGGCCACTCGGCGGCGTGGTCTGCTGAGGTGAGCCACCTGGAGATGGACTTCCTGAGCCCGTGGAGGGCTGCTGCGGACCGCCGGTGCAGGCCGCGACCACGAGGACGGCGACCAAGAGCCCCAGGGGCTTCGCGATCCGGTTCGGGCTTGCCATGTTGTCCCTCACAGCCGACCGGTATGACGGTGGAGTTGTCCTCACCAGTATGTACCCGAGTTCCTCGGGAGCCGTTCGAGCGGCACGGACGACGTCGCCGGATAGACTAACCGTGACTAATCAGGCGAAACTGGAATAGGGTTCCTGCATGAGGGAGACCGTCAACATCCACGCGGCCAAAACGCACCTGTCACGACTCGTTGAGCGCGTCGAGGCGGGGGAGGAGATCACGATCGCGCGTGACGGCCGGCCTGTGGCCAGGCTGGTGCCCCTCGGCCGCCGGACGCGACCACGTGAGCTCGGAACCCTTCGAGACAAGATCTGGCTCGCGCCTGATTGGGACTCCCCTGAGCTCAACGCCGAAATCGCGCGCGACTTCAACGAGTGATCTTGCTGTTGGATGCCCACGCCATCCTGTGGGCCGTCTCGGAGCCCGGATCGCTCGCCATGGACGCCCGAAGCGCCATCGAGAGCCCGGCCAATGACGTCGTCGTGTCGGCCGGGTCGATCTGGGAGCTGGAGATCAAGCAGGCGCTCGGCAAGATCAAGATCGGGAACGACGTGATCGAGGAGCTCGAACGCGTGGGCTTCGACATCCTTGCGATTACGGCCGCCGACGCGACGAGCGCCGCGCGCCTTCCGCTGCATCACCGCGATCCGTTCGATCGCATGCTCATTGCGCAGGCGCGACGGCTTGGTGCGGTCGTCGTAACGCGCGACGCGATGTTTGACCGCTACGAGGTCGACATACTGACGGCCTGACGT
>JAYTWS010000188.1:0-11910 GCA_043743315.1 Chloroflexota bacterium
GGCCTCGGATCCATGGGCAGGAACCATCTCCGCGTGATCGCCTCGCGCGACGGTGCGCGACTGGCCGCCGTTGCCGACCCGTTCACGGATGCGCTCGCCGCGGCCGTGGCCCAGACCGGCGCTGCTGGCTTTGCCGAGCCGATGACCATGATCGCCGAGGCGGACCTCGATGCAGTGGTGATCGCGGCGCCGACGACCGCGCATCTGCCGCTCGCCCTGGCGGCCATCGAGCGAGGCATCGCCGTGCTCGTCGAGAAGCCGCTCGCGCCGACGGTCGACGAGGCCCTCCAGATCGTGGCCGCGTCGAGGGCGACCGGCGTCCCGGTCCAGGTCGGGCACGTCGAGCGATTCAATCCCGCCGTCCGTGAGCTGGGCCGACTCCTCCACGACGAGGGCTGGCTGTCGACGGTCTATGCCATCACCTCGCGGCGCGCGGGTCCGTTCCCCGCCCGGATCCGGGATGTCGGCGTCACGATCGACCTGGCAACCCACGACGTGGACATCTGCTCCTGGATCGCCGGCGAGCGACCGATCCGCGTCCACGCCGAGACCGCCCAGCGGATCCACGCCGACCATGAGGACCTGCTGTTCGGCCTGCTGAACTTCCCGTCCGGCGTGGTCGCCCAGCTCGATGTCGACTGGCTGACGCCCGACAAGCGGCGGCAGCTCACCGTCATCGGGGAAGAGGGCATGTTCGAACTCGATTACCTGACCCAGCGTCTGACATTCACGCGCGCCACGGATCTCACGAATCCACGCCTGATCGGCGGCTACGCCCCGACGTTCGCGGGCGACGTCGTGGAGCTGCCCGTGCCGACCGGCGAGCCGCTGGCGCTCGAGCACGACGCCTTCCTGCGCGTCGTTCGGGAGGGCGGGCGCCCCGAAGTCGAGGCCGAGGACGGCCTGTGGGCCGTGGGCATCGCCAACGCCCTCCTCGATTCGGCCGCCGGGCGCGAGACGATCGGGCTCGACGGCCTGGCCGCCCGCTTCGCCGCCGTCGGGGCCGGGGCCTGACGCCGTGAGCATCGTCGACCGGCCCTCGACCGGCGCGAGCCTGCTCGGCGGCTCGATCGTCCTGCCGGCCAACCCGTGCCGGCACGTCCTCCCGCCCCGCCGCATGACGCCCTGGACCGGCGAGCCCGGGACCGTGGGCACGGTCGCGGTCGTGGGGGCCGGCAAGATGGGCCTGCCCGTCGCAGCGCAATTCGCCGGGCACGGCTGGGACGTCGTTGCAGTGGACGTCCAACAGGCCGTCGTCGACGCCATCAACGAGGGCCGCTCGCACATCGGCGAGGAGCCGGGGGTCGCCGAGCTGGTGGCCGAAGCCCACGCCGCAGGCCGTCTTCGGGCCACCCTCGACGGCGCCGCCGCGGCGGCGACCGCGGACGTGGTGGTTCTCATCGTGCCGGTCATGCTCGACGAAGCCCATCAGCCCGACTATCGCTACATGGACGCCGCGGTCGAGGCGATCGCGCCGGGCATCCACGCGGGGAGCCTTGTGATCTTCGAGACCACGCTGCCCGTGGGCGACACCAGGGACCGGTTCGCGCCGCGCCTGGAAGCGGTCTCGGGGCTGCGGGCGGACATGGACTTCCTCGTGGCATTCTCCCCAGAGCGCCTCTATTCGGGAGCCGCACTGCGCAACCTTGCGACGTACCCGAAGCTCGTCGGTGGACTCGGACCCGTCTCGACGGCGAGGGCGGCCGCGTTCTACGACGGCGTACTCGATGCCGAGGTCGTGGCGATGTCCTCGACCGAGGCGGCCGAGTTCTCGAAGCTCGCCGACACGACCTACCGGGACGTGAATATCGCCCTCGCCAACGAGTTTGCCGCCTACGCGGACCGGGTCGGCGTTGACATCCGCGAGGTCATCGCCGCGGCCAACAGCCAGCCGTACAGCCACATCCACCAGCCCGGACTCGGGGTCGGGGGCCACTGCATCCCCGTCTACCCGCACTTCCTCCTGTCGCGGGCGCCGGAACTGACGATCGTGGGGCGGTCGCGCGAGGTCAACGACGGCCAGATCGACATCGCCGTCGACGCGATTCGGGTGGCCTTCGGCGGCCTCGACAGCGTCCCGGTCCTCGTGCTGGGCCTCACCTATCGCGAGGGCGTCCACGAGCTGGCGTACTCGCGGGCTCTGCCGCTCATCGACGCACTGCGGGCCGGCGGGGCACGGGTGTTCGCCCACGATCCGTTGCTCGACGATGGGGAGATCCGGGTGCTTGATGCCGAGCCGTGGGCGTGGGCCTCGCCGTCCGAGGCGCGGGTCATCGTCACCCAGACCGCCGACGCCCGTTGGCGCGAGCTCGATCCGTCGTGGTTCCCGGACCTGGCCCTGCTCGTGGACGGGCGGAACAGCCTCTCAACGTGGTCCTTGCCGGGCGGCGTGGCGTATCGCGGGATCGGCACCGGGACGCAGCGCTGATCGCCCCGCTTCCCGAGCGCCCGGGGATCCTGTCCGGCGCGGGTCACCCCGACAGCCGTGGGCGCATCGGGCTCCGCGGCCGGGCTACCCTGTCGTCGTGAAGATCGTGAGCGTGGTCGGCACGCGTCCGCAGCTGATCAAGGCCGCCGCGCTGCAACCCGCCCTGCGAGCCGCGCACCACGAGGTCTTCGTTGATACCGGGCAGCACTGGGACGGCGCGATGGCCGGCGTCTTCTTCGAGGAACTCGGTCTCGCCCGGCCGGATCATGCCCTCGGCGCCGGCGGCGGGACGCACGCCCAGCAGACGGCGGCAATGCTCCTCGGGCTCGAACCGATCCTGACGGCGGAGCAACCCGACGCGGTGCTCATCTATGGCGACACGAACTCCACACTGGCCGGGGCGCTGGCCGCCGCCAAGCTCGGACTCCCGGTGGCGCATGTCGAGGCGGGCCTGCGGAGCTTCGACCGGCGCATGCCGGAGGAACTCAATCGCGTGCTCGCCGATCACCTCGCGACCTGGTCGTTCGCCCCGACGCCGACGGCAGTGGAGAACCTCCGCGCCGAGGGTGTCACGCAGGGCGTCGTTCTCGTGGGTGACCTGATGCAGGACCTGGCGGCGCGGACGGTGCCCGAGATCAGGGATTCGGCGGTGCTCCGCACGATTGCTGCCCGCCTCGCCGTGCCGCTCGAGCCGGGTGGATATGTGTTTGCGACCATCCATCGGCAGGAGAACCGCGAGCCGGCCGCGATGGCCGCGTGGAACGGCATCCTCGAGGCGGCTGCGTCCGAAGGTCGGCCCGTCGTCCTGGCTCTCCATCCGGGGACGTGGGCGGCGATGGCGGCGGCCGGGGTCACGCCCGGCCCACACGTCGTGATCGTGGAACCACAGGGCTATCGGGCCTCGCTGGCGCTCCAGTTCCACGCTGCGGCCGTGGTGACCGATTCGGGCGGCGTCCAGCGCGAAGCCTCCTGGCTCGGCGTTCCGTGCCTCGTCCTCCGCGCGACCACGGAATGGACCGAGGCGGTGGGTGAATCGTCGGGGCGGACGGCGATCGTGGGCCTGGATCCGGCACTCGCCGCGACGACTCTGGATCGGCTCGTTCCGGCGGGCACCGGCCCGGCCGCCGCAGCGGCCCGCACCGCGGTACACGAAGTCGCTCCGGCAGGCGCCGCCGAGGCCATCCTGGAGGCGCTGGCATCGCCCGTGATGCCCGGATCACGCGGCTGACCATGAGCGCGGACGGGGATCGAGCCATGGCTCGGGTGGTCATGTTCGTGACGAACGATGTCCGCTGGGATGCCCGCGTTCAGCGCGAGGCGCGAACGCTGGCACAGGCCGGCTACGTGGTGACCGTCGTCGGTCGCCCGTCCGATCCCGCGGCGACCGACGCAGAGCGCGAGACGATGGACGGGTTCTCGATTCTCCGCGTCCCGATCCCCGGCGGCTTCCGGCGCCGGATGCTGACTGCGGGCGGCGGTCGTGGACCGGGGGCCGGTGCCGCAGCGGGCACGGAGGCGTCCGCTGGCACGCCGAAACCCGACGCCACTGACGGGATGTCGATCGCCCGGATCCTCGTCCGCTCGGCGCGCACGGCAGCCCGGATCCCGGTCCTGGGCGGGATCATTCTTGGCATCGATCTTCTCGTCCGTTGGCGCTTCGGGGTCGTGGCCTGGGGCCGAGCAGCCGCAGCGGCCACGGGCCCTGCCGACGTCTGGCACGCCCACGACCTGAGCGGCGTCCCGGCGGCGCTCGCCGCGCGCGCCAGGCACGGTGGTCGCTTGGTCTACGACGCCCACGAGCTTTTCACCGAGGCCGGCGATACCGCCATCAGGCCGCGCTGGGCGCGGGCCCGGCTTCGCCGGTTCGAGGCACGTGTCATCAGGGCGGCGGACGCCGTCATCACCGTCAACGACGGACTGGCCGACGAGCTTCGCCGGATCGCCATCCCTCGGCGCCTCGTCGTCGTCCGGAATGCGCCCCCGGCCCCGGCGATGCTGCCCTCGGGATCGGCGGTTCGGGCGGGCGGCCCGGTACAGGCCCGCGATCACCTGCGGGCCGCGCTGGACCTCCCGGCCGCGACGCCGATCGTCCTGTATCACGGCGGCTTTCTCCCGGACCGCGGGCTACCCGAGTTGATCCACGCGATGCGCCTGCCGGGCCTGGAGCGAGCGCATCTCGTGCTCATGGGATCCGGTTCGATGACCGCGAACCTGCAGGCGGCGGCCGCGGAGCCGAGGCTCGGTGGCCGCGTCCATCTGCTGCCGCCCGTCCCGCCGGCCGAACTCGTCGATTGGGTGGCGTCGGCCGACGTCGGCGCGATGCCCAACCAGCCGCGGACCGCCAACGAGCGGATCTCGACTCCGAACAAGCTGTTTGAGTGTCTGGCTGCCGGCGTTCCCGTGGTCTCCTCCGACTTCCCGGAGCGGCGGCGGATCGTGATGGACGACCCGGATGGGCCGCTCGGCGCGATGTGCGATCCGACGAACCCTGGTTCGATCGCCGCCGCGCTCGCGTCAATCCTCGATCTGGACGAGGCGGCCGGCGCCGACCTGCGGGCGAGGTGCCTCCGCGCTGCCCGTGAGCGGTGGAACTGGGAATCCCAGTCGGCCGGTCTCCTTGAGCTGTACGCCGATCTGACGTCGACGACGACCGTGTCGAATGACGGCGGCGATGACCCCGAGCCGGTGCCGCAGCGAATCACGTTCGTCCTGCCGTCGAGCGGCGCATTCGACGCACGGACCCGTCGAATGGCCTCAGGGCTCGCGGGCCGAGGCCACGACGTGCTGGTGATCGCTCGTTCCGAGCCCGGCCTCCCAGACCGCGAGCGCATCGCGCCGGGCGCGCTGCTCGTGCGCGTGGACGCCGGAGCTGCGCCAGCCCTCGCGAAGGTCGCCGGAGCCCCGCGGCGAATGGGGGGTCCGGCCGGTTTCCCTGCCGAGGCTCGACGCATCGTGAGCACCGCCCGCCGGACGGATATCCAGACGGACCGCGCCCGCCGCGTGGACCGCCCCGCCGCGATCTATCACGCCATGGGCTTCCTGGCGCTCCCGGTTGCGATGGACCTGGCCGGCCGGTCTGGGTCACCGTTCGTCTATGACGCGCGCGATCTGTACGCCGCCGGGAACAACATCGCCCGCCTTCCGGCCCTGCTCCGCGCAGCATTCGCCTGGCGCGAGCGATCCTGGGCCCGGCGCGCAGCGGCCGTCCTGACCGTGAACGACGCCCTCGCCGACGAGCTGGAGCGGCGGCTCGGCGTCCCGCGGCCCGCCGTGGTGATGAACGCTCAGGTTGCGTGGGCGCCGCCGGAACCGCGGCCCGACCTCCTCCGGGCGACGTTGAACTTGCCGCCGACCGCGCGGATCGTCCTCTATCACGGCGGGTTCATGCGGGACCGCGGCCTGCCGCAGGCCATCGCGGCGATGCGCACGCCGGGCCTCGAAGCCGCCCACCTCGTGCTGATGGGTTCGGGTGGGCTGGAGTCCGAGCTGGCGGAGCTGGCGGGCGCGGCCGACGTCGCCGGCCGGATCGATATCCTGCCGCCGGTGGCGCCCGACGACCTCCTTGCGTGGGTCGCGTCCGCCGACGTCGGCGTGATGGCCAACCAGCCAAGGACCATCAATGAGCGCCTGTCGACGCCGAACAAGCTCTTCGAGTGCCTGGCCGCCGGGACGCCGGTCGTGTCGTCCGACTTTCCTGCCCGCCGACGGATCGTCATCGACGACCCGGAAGGACCGCTCGGCGCCGTGTGTGATCCGACCGATCCAGCCGCGATCGGAACCGCGATCCGCTCCATCCTCGACCTCGATGATGACGCGGCCTCAGATCTTCGGGCTCGGTGCCGGCGGGCGGCCGCCGCCCGCTACGACTGGGAGACGCAATTCCGGACGCTGCTGAGGACCTACGCGGCCGTCACCGGCAACCCCTGGTAGCGAGACCAGTCGTGCCGGTCAGACCCGTCGCGTCCGATCGGCCACTCACGCGCGTCTCGGGAGACCCTACATGACCCCCTGCAGCCGGTGCTTGACCGCCTCTTCTTCCTTGGCCAGGCGTGAGGCCTCCATGTGGGCCTGGTGAAGCTCGACGACCGCGGCCGGGTCGCCGTCGGCGACCACCCGACCCTGCTCCAGGAGCATCGCGCGATTGCAGAAGATGGTGACCCACTGCATGTCGTGGGTGACGAGGACGATGCCCTTGGCGGCGGTGATCAGCTCCTCGATCCGCTGGCGGCTCTTCTCCCGGAATGACTGGTCGCCAGTGGCGAGAACTTCGTCCACGAGGAGGACGTCCGGATCGACGGCCGTCGCGATCGAAAATCCGAGACGTGCTCGCATGCCCGACGAGTACGTCTTGAGCGCCGCGTCAATGAACGGGCCGATGTCGGCGAACTCGACGATGTCCGGGAGCCGGCGCCGCATCTCGCGGTCGTCGATGCCCATGAACGCACCGGCGAGGAGAATGTTGTCGATGCCGGTCAGGTCGGGATCGAAGCCGGCCCCGAGGGTCAGCAGGCTCGAAACGTTGCCCCGCATCGTCACCCTGCCCTCGGACGGCTCGATGATTCCGGCGAGGACCTGGAGGAGGGTGCTCTTACCGGCGCCGTTGGGGCCGATCACGGCCAGCGACTCACCGTGATCCACCTGGAAGTCGACATCGTGGAGGGCCCAGAAATGGGTCGGTCCATCGCGTCGCTTCAGCGCCTGGGAAAACGACTGGCGGACGGTCGTCTTGCGGGTCAGGCGGAGGTTGTAGCGAACGCCGAGCCCCCGAGCCTCGATGGCCGGCTGGGCTGCGTTGGCGGCGACGCGAACGGTCATCGATTCACCTTCACAGGACCTTCGCGAACGACGGTTCCATGCGCTTGA
Organism: Chloroflexota bacterium; assembly: GCA_043743315.1. Taxonomy (GTDB): domain Bacteria; phylum Chloroflexota; class Limnocylindria; order Limnocylindrales; family CSP1-4; genus UBA5189. The sequence continues at coordinate 7,292 of JAYTWS010000188.1, forward strand.
ACACGTACGTGCATGCGCCGAGGATCACGATGGAGATCAGGAGCAGGACGCCCAGTCCTGTCCAGGACGGAGGGTGTCCTTCGTAAATGACCGCGCGGTAGGCCTCGAACAGGACGGTGAATGGGTTGAGCCCGAAGACGACGCCCACCTCGGGGTGGTTGGTGCTCACCCGATTAACCTGCTCGACCGAGTAGAGGGCCGGCGAGAGGTAGAACCACAGGCGGAGCACGTGACGGGCCACGTTACCGACGTCGCGGTAGAAGACGTTGATCGCCGAGGCAAGGATCGACAGCCCGAGGGTGAACGTGAACTGGACCAGCGCGACGAGTGGGATGAGAATCAGCGCCCACGACAGCCGGTCCCGGTAGAACAGCAGGATCAGGCCGACGAGCGGGATGAGGCCGAACGCGAAGTTCACGATCCCGGACATCGCCGCGGCAACCGGCAGGACGATCTTCGGGAAATGGACCTGCTTGATGATCCGCTCCCGGGCAACGACCGACAGGATCGAGTCGTTGATGGCCGACGAGAACCATTTCCAGGGCAGGATCGCCGCGAACACGAAGAGGGGATAGTCCTCGATCGACCCGCGGCCGCCGACGAGCAAGGATACGAAGACGACATAGACACCCATCTGGAGGAGCGGATCGAGGATCCACCAGACGTTGCCGAGGATCGTGTCCGAGCCCTTCTTGGTCAGGTCGGCCTGGACGAGGTAGCGTGTCAGGCGTCGCCGGGACCAGATGTCCGTGAGCCCGGAAACGACGAGGCGAAGGGCTTTGGGCCGGCCGCCGCCGTATGAGGCGACGGACGTCTCAACGATGGTCGTCATGCGCGGCGTACGGTAGCACGCCCCACCGGTACACTCCGGCCGATGACCGATCCAGCGGAACGGCCGGAGCCCGGCTCGATCAGCGAGGCCGCGGGCCGCGCCGTTCAGGCCGATCGCGCGCGGGTCGAGGCCGCCGCGCAGGCCGCGCGCCGGCGCCGATCCTCGGTCGCCGGCCGCCTCGACCGCGGCTTGCGCTGGCTCCGCAACCGGCAGACCGGACCACTCCCGCGGCTGCGCCGCGTGGCAGGGGTTCTCCGATCGACGGCCCGGAATCGCGATTCGTGGCGCGCGCTCCCCGATGCACTCGCCACGGCCCTCCTGGCTCCCGTGCGCGTGGCCAGCAAGCCACCGCCCCCGCGACCGCCGCGCGATTGGTCGCCACAACGTGCCGCGGCGCGTGACCGCCTTGCCCGGCGTGCCGCGCTGCTGACTGGGACCGGTGGATCCCGCCGCCGCCTGGCGGTCATCGCCGACGGGACCGACCTCGAGGCGTGGACCCGCGTTCACGACCTGGTCGCTGTCCGGCCTGAAGACTGGGCCGTCGTGCTCGAGGGAGGCGAGGGCGAGGGCGGGATTCACGCCCTCGTGGTTACCGCTACACCCGCAGGCAATCACGGCGCCTGGGCCTATCGAATCGGGTGGGTTGCTCACCCCGATGGGCTGCTTCAGCGTGATCTGGGCGCACTCATCCGGTGGTGCCACGAGCGCGATGTGCCGTCGATCTTCGTCATCGGTCAGGCAGCCGCCGCGACCGGCTCTTCGGCGCTCGCCACCTGGGCCGATGCGGCAGCGCTGTTCGACCTCGTCGTCACGAGCAGTACCGAGGTGGCGTCCGCCCTCGAGCGGCATCCGGATCGCCAGGGCAGCGGCGTCCGGCCGGTGGCCGATGCGCGGGATATCGACGCCGTGCTCGCCGTGGCAGTCGCTTGACCCGGCGCCGCGTCTGCCTGTACTCACCGGCCGACCTCAACCTGGTCAGCGGGTCGGCGATCTGGGTCCAGTCGGTCGCCGAGACGTTCCACGCCGGCGAGAACGTGGAGATCGTGCTTCCGCTTCGGTCGCCGGAGCGGCGGGGCCTGATCACCGACCAGATCCGACGCCTGCCCCGGGTCACCCTCGTCGACCCGAGACGGCAGCGCCGCTTCGTTCCGCCGACCGGCCTCTACGCGGCGGAGGCCCTCGACCTCATCGAAAAACTCGATCGCGAGGAGCCGTTCGACGCCATCGTCCTCCGCTCGTTCCCCTACTGTATCGTGGCCATCGAGCGGCCCGCGATCCGGGATCGGTTGTGGAGCACATACATCCTCGAACCCGAGCGAGATATCACCAATCCGGCGCACGTCGCGGAATTGATCGCGATCGCCGAGGTCAGCCGCTACGTGGTCGTTCAGTCGGAGGAGATGCGGGCGCTGTTCGAGGCGGTCGTCCCGGCCGGGCGCGGCAAGACGATCATCCTGCCTCCGGCCGTGCCCGCCCCCGGAACGGAGGGCATCCCGGAGAGCCTCCCACCGCCAGCCCGCCGCCTTTTCTACGCCGGCAAGTTCCATCCGTTCTACCCGGTGCCGCGGATGATCGATTTCCTCGAAGAGCTCCGCGGTGACTACCCGGACCTCGAGTTCCACGCCATCGGGGACCAGATCTTCCGACCGCCGGGCGGCGAGACCTGGGCCGAGGACCTCGAGCGGCGGCTGACCTCCACCGAGGGCGTCGTTTGGCACGGCGCTGTCCCACGTGACGACGTGATCCGGCTCCTCGGCGCGGGCGGCATCGCGCTGAGCCTGTGGGACTATGGCCACGGATCCACGATGAACGACCTCGTTGTGTCGACCAAGCTGCTCGACTACTGTCTCGCCGGCGTGCCCGTCGTCCTGAACCGGACCGCGGCCCAGGCGACGATCCTCGGCGACGATTACCCACTGTTCGTCACCACGGCGGACGAGGCCCTCCCCCTGATTCGCCGCCTGTTGTCGGACGAGGCCCTGTACCGATCCGCCGCCGCCCGGTGCCGCGCGGCTGCCGACGCGTTCGCCTATCCGCGGGCCTGGTCCGGCCTCGCGCCGTACCTCGAGGAGCGACCCGACGCGGCAGCGCACCTTGCGGCACGACCAAAGCTCGCGGGCGCGGAGCGACGCATCGGGGTCCCGCTCACCGCCGACGTCACCCGCGTGCCCGAAGCGATCCTCTCCGCGTTCCGGGATGCCCGCGCTCTTGTCGACGACATCGCGCTGGTCGTGGGGATCGCAGCACCACCGGGCTCGCCCGACCCGGCGCCGGGTCGGGATCCCGCAGCAGCCTTGCGCGTGGGTCTGCCGGACGACCTGGGCCGCGTGGTCAGCCTCCGCACGATCACGGACCCGTGGAACTGGTGGCGGACCCTCGGCATCGCGCTTGCGCCGGACGGTGCCCCGATCGATCAGCAGTCGCTCGATCTCGGGCGGGCCTCGGGCGTGGGCGTCGCGACCGATGCTGAATCGCTCGTCTCTGCCCTCGTGACGGCGAACCGGGGATGGACTTCGTGACCAAGCCGTTGCGTATCCTCCACGCCGCTCGCAACCCGGCCGATCAGGCGGGCGTGGTCGTCCGGGCCCTGCGCCGCCTGGGCCACGAGGCCGAGGTCTGGGTGTACGACGAGAACCCGTTCCGGTATGTGGTCGATCGCGAGATCGACATCAAGTCGGGAGACCCCGAGATCTTCTGGCGGACGTTCCAGGAGGCCATCGAGCGGTTCGACATCATCCATTTCCATTTCGGGCGGTCGCTCTTCCCCGATGACTGGGGCGGCGTGCCGCCGCTGTGGGATCTCCCGATGTACCGGATTCTCGGCAAGAAGGTCTTCGCCACCTGGCATGGCTCGGACTGCCGCCAGATGCGGATCCACCTCGAGCGGAACCCGTTGAGCTACTTCAAGTATTCGGATCTCCGGCCGGACGATGACCGGACGGCCAAGGTCGTCGAGGTCTTCCGAACCTATGCCGACCGCCAGTTCGTGACGGCCCCGGACTATCTCGACTACGTTCCGGACGCCGACGTGCTGGGTCGGCTCATCGATCTCACCGAATGGCCCGAGCAGGCGCCGGAACAGCGCGCGGTCCCACGCATCCTGCACGCGCCGAGTCGTCGCGGGACCAAGGGCACAGAACTGCTGCTGCCCGCCATCGAGCAGCTCAAAGCCGAGGGACTCGCGTTCGAGTTCGAGCTGCTCGAGGGTGTCCCCCACGCCGAGGCCCGGGCGGCCATCCAGGCCGCCGACATCGTGGTCGACAACCTGATCACCGGTGACTACGAGCTCGTGTCGATCGAGACGATGGCCTCGAGCCGAGTGGCGGTGGCCAACATCCAGGCAGCGAGCGCGCGGGCGTTCCCCGACGCCCCGATCCACAACCTGGATCCAGACACGGTCGTGGATGGTCTGCGGGCGCTGATCACGGACCTGGATCTCCGGCACTCCCTGGCCGCCCGCGGCCGGGCGCACGTTGCCGCGAACCATGACGCGCCCGTCGGCGCGGAGAAGCTCCTGGCGGCGTATCGCGCACCCAGCCGCCCCGTCGTACGGCAGGCCTTTCCCGACTGGGTATCGCTCGCCCCAGCGCGGCGCGTCGAGCAGGTCGAGCGGCGCCTCGGCGAGGCGCGCCAGCGCGAGCTCGACTACCGGCGGCGACTCGGCCTGTCGGTGGAGTTCGGCGAGGCCCACACGGCCACCGAACGTCTGCCGATGCCGGTCCGGCTCTTTCTGCGGAAGTGGAGGGCGCGGGTCACCCAGGCCGTGAAGCGGCGGCGTGCACGGTGA
>JAYTWS010000189.1:0-2199 GCA_043743315.1 Chloroflexota bacterium
CGGCGAGCCGCGAAGCGCAGCACGTCGATCGTGGCCTCGTCCGCCCAGTGCAGATCGTCGAGCAGGACGACGACTCCTCGCTCGTATCGGAGCGCGCCAAGGAACGCCCGTGCGACGTCGGACACTCCGGCATGGCGGTGGAGAAGCTGCGCGAAGCCCTCATCGAGACCTGGCGCGACGTCGAGCAATGGCTCGAACGGCTCTGGAGTGGTCAGGGGATCGCAGCTTCCCCAGGCGATCTTCGGGCCGCGGGGCAGTGAGTCACGGAAGGTGCGGAGCAGGCTCGTCTTGCCGAGGCCGGCCTCGCCTTCCACCAGGACGAGGCGTCCCCCGCGAGCGCCAGATTCTGCGCGCAACTCCCCGAGTGTCGCCAGCACCGTGTCGCGTTCGAGTAGCCGCATCGTCGGATGGTAGCGAGGTGACCTGTTGTGGCTCGCCCTTAGGGACTCAGGGCTCGGTAAGCAAACTACCCGATGCTCTGGGCTGTTATACGTCTCTGTGACATTTCCAGCCGCCGGGCTAGCTACCTCTCCTTCGGCCGGCGAGCGTCGCGTTCGTGGCGGATCAGCGTGAAGATGCTCAGGTCGTGCCACTCGCCGCGGTGAAACCAGGCCTCACGCGCCGTCCCCTCCTGCGTGAAGCCGCACTTCTCGGCGACGCGATGGGACGGGACGTTGTCGACGTGGATGTAGAGCACGAGGCGGTGGATGGGAAGCCAATCGAACAGGTAGTCCGCAACCAGGTTCACTGCCTCGGTGGCGATCCCCTTCCCCATTTGCGCCCGGTCGAAGAGGCGATAGGCTAGTTCCACGTCGGCTCCGTACCCTTCCTGCTTGCCCCACCCCACGACTCCGAGCTTCCGATCCTCAGCGTCCACGATCACGAACGTGCCCAGGTCCGTCGACCAGAGGCCGGACTCTGCGAAGGACGCACGGAACTTCGTCAGCGATTGGCTCGGCAACGGATACCAAGGGCCGCGAGTATCGAAATCGAGCGTTGTCTTGTGAAGGTCATCGAGATCCCCCTCGGTGATGGGGCGTAGCGAGATCGTGGCGCCTGTGAGCATCTGAACTTTCCTCCGAGCGATCGTCAGCTAAGGGACGTTGGCCGCGTTGGTAGCCTGGCCGTAGCTGAAGCCTTCGACATCGGCATCTGCTGCCTAATTTGCCCGGAAGGGCACTGTTCCGAGATCGATCCCCAGATTCGCAGATGCCGCAGCGGGCCGCTGCGCGACGGCTTACGCCGAACTTTCCCAGCACGGCCGCGACGTGGTCATGACCCGTCCGATGCGACAGGAACAGGCGAGCCGCGATCTGGTCGTTCGACAGGCCGCCAGCGATGAGCCGGAGGACTTCGAACTCCCGGCTGTCGGGCGCAGCGGGTTGTCGCGCGTCGATGGACGCACGCCGCGCGGGATCGAACGCACACCGAGCTCGCGAAGCCGGCGGGTCGCCAGCCCGGTGCCGGGTCGGTCGAACTCGGCCCTGGCCTCCTCGACGTCGGCGGGGTCGGCAGACGCGAGCAACGCGCCGGCCGCCTCGTACGGGCAGTCCGCGCTCCGCCACGCACATGCGGCATCCCGCCAGCGGCATTCGAACTGCAGGCGCCACGGTTCTGTCGTGGCCACCCGTTCGCCTTCAACGCGACCGGATGCCCAGAGCGCGTGGCGAAGTTAGGGCCGACCCGCTGCGGCGGTTCGGACGAATTCGGCGACGATCGGATTGAAGATATCCGGGCGCCGGATGTCGGGGCGATGGCCGAGGCCGTCAAGCAGCCGCAGTCTGGCATTCGGTATGGCGGCGGCGACTGCCCGGACGGCGTCGAGATGGACCGTCCGATCGGCGGTTCCGTGGACCACGAGGGCGGGACACCGAACCGCTCCGAGACGCCCGGGCGCATCGTCCCAGTCCAGTTCGGTCGCCTGTTGTACGAGCATGGCGCGATCGCCCTCGAGGGCGATCGCCACGACCTCGTCGATCGTGCGCTCGGAGTCGGGTTCCGAGAACACGTTCGAGATGAACCAGGGCACGAAGCGATCGTATTCGGTGCGCCAGTTCGGCTCGGGGGATTGTTCGTCGTCCTCCGTGGCCCATCCAACGACGGCGCCCGGTACATCCATGGGCGGCGCGACGAGCACGAGGCCGCCAACGCGCGTCGCGTGCGTGACGGCGAGGAGCACGGCCACGTGTGTCCCGAGCG
>JAYTWS010000190.1:0-16677 GCA_043743315.1 Chloroflexota bacterium
TATGTGGCAACCGCCGACGAATATCCGTTCGGCGGGTACGAGCCGTCAGTCTCGCACCGTGGGTACGGCCAGCCGGCGCCGTTTTCACCCGATGTCGCCGGGATCATCGAGCTGACCGCGGTCGAGCTCCTGGACGAGCTGTTCGACGGTGGGTGAGCTCGTCCCTGAGATCGGGCGCCTCCCGGATCTCGCGACTGCCATCGCCGCCGGGGACGCGGATCGACTGGCGCTCCGGGCGACACTGCGATCCCGCCGGGCGAACCTGCCGCTCCGCTACTGGCGCCAGCAGGCCCACCTCACGACGCCCGCCGCAGATGCTTCGATGGCCCGCAAGGCCGTCGAAGGCGGGACCGCCCCCGTGCCCCGGATGCTCGAACGGCTCGGGCTGACCGGCGCGGACCTGGCCGCCCGGCTGGAGCTCCCTCTCGCCCTCGTCGAAGCCCGGCTCGCCGAACCGTCGCGAGCTCCGCTGGTCATGCTCGACGGCGAGGATGCGATCGCGCCGGGCGACGACGTGGCGGCGCGAGGTCTGGCGATTGCCGCCGACGCCCTGATCGAGGCCGACTGGGGGGACCTCGGCGCCGCGAGCCTGCGCTTCTATCGGCCGACCGGCTTCAATCTCGAGACGGCGGTCCGGGATCTGTACACCCTGCTCTGGCGCGTGCGCGCGCACGCGAGGGTCGACCCGGCTGCGTTTCCGCTCGACGGCATCGTCTTCCCGAAGGTCGAACACCCCGAGGAGGTGGACCTCGTCAACGACCTGCTCGATCGCGCGGAGGCGGCGCTCGGCCTTCCAGCCGGCCGGATCCGCGTCGCCTACCTGGTCGAGTCCGGGTGGGGCGCCGCCCAGCTCCCCGAGATCGCCCGTCGGGCTGCCCCGCGCCTGGCGAGCCTGATCTTCGGCCTGGCCGACTTCAGCGCCGACCTCGGCCTGCCGACGATCGGCAACGACCACTTGCTCGCCGACTGGGCGCGGGCGGAGATCGTCGCGGTAGCGGGTGCCGTCGGCGTGCCCGCGATCGACGGGATGACCCTCGACTACCCGGTCGCCGATCCGGACCTGGATGCCGCCGCCAACCGAGCGCGCTGGCTGGACCGGATGCGCCTGGTCTACGACGATGCGGTCCGCGCCCGTGAGCTCGGGATGCTCGGCAAGTGGGTCGGGCACCCGGCGCAGCTGTTCGCCGTGCTGCTGGCCTACGAAGTGGGCCTGACGCCAGCCTCGGTGGAGCATGAGGCGGCCAAGCTGGAGGCGTACGATGCGGCCGTGTCCGCAGACCAGGGAGCGACGATGATCGCGGGCGTCATGAGCGATCGGGCGACCGACCGCCACGCACGGGTGGTGCTTCGCCAGGCCACCGCCCTGGGACGATTCGAGCCGGCCCGGGCGCTGGCGCTCGGGGTGATCAGCGCGGGGGAACTTCCGGAGGCTCGGCAGGCGTTCGCCGCGAACGGTGGAGGGCCGTCGACGTGAGCAGACCCGTTCCCGGCTGGAGCGGCCGGTTTTTCGAAGACTTCGTCGTCGGTGACCTATACCGCCACGCCCACGGGCGGACGATCACCGAGACCGACAACACATGGTTCACCCTGCTCACCAACAACACGCACGACATCCATTTCAATGCTGACTACGCGTCGCGGACCGAGTTTGGGCGGCCGCTTGTCGTATCGACCTTGACACTGGCGATCGTCACCGGCCTGTCCGTCCCTGATGTGAGTCAGAACGCGGTCGCTAACCTTGGCTGGGACAACGTGCGACTCACCGCGCCGGTTTTCGCCGGCGACACGATCTACGCGGAGTCCGAGGTCCTCGAGGTCCGGCCGTCGAAATCCCGACCGGGCCAGGGTCTCGTGCGCGTGCGAACGCGCGGCTTCAACCAGCGTGACGAGACCGTGATCACCTACGAGCGCACCGTGCTCGTGTACGGGCGGGCGGCTCCCCCCGGCGTCTGATCAGCCTGCCGTGGCCAGGCGCGAGGTGCCGGTCCCGGGTTGCCGGTGCCGGGGTGCCGGTGCCGGGTGCCTACTTGACTATTCGTTGACGAAAAGCGGACCCTCGGGTACCTCGATGAGGACGCGTCCATCCTCGATCACGACGCTGTAGGTCGCGAGCGGTAATTCTGCGGGCGGGTCCAGGGCCTCGCCGTCGGCCAGATCGAACCGTGACAGGTGGAGCGCGCAGGTCAGCGTACCGACCGGCCTGCCGTCCGGGCCCGACGATCCGCCACCGGTCAGGAAGCCCTTATCCAGCTCGAAGTATTCGTGTGTGCAGATGCCCTGGAAGGCTCGGATGGTACCGCCCGAGTTGATCAGGATGACCTGGTCGGTGCCGTCCACGTACGCCATCTGCATCGTTCCGTCCGGGAGATCGGCGAGAGCGAGCAGGTCAATGCGCCGAAGTCGAGCGTCGCTCGTCAAGCGGCCGCGCCCGACGCTCCGGACGTGTTGCTCGCGCTCCCGGCGGCCCACTTCGCCTCCAGGAGCTCGCGCAGGCGATCCTGTGCCGCTTCGAGCGGCACCCGCGCAACGACCGGCTCGAGGAACCCCAGGACAATGAACTTGCGGGCATCGTCGGGATCGATGCCCCGCGATTCCAGATAGAACAGCTGGCCCTGATCGATCGGTCCGACCGACGACGCATGCATCGCCCGGCGGCAGTCGGGCTGGTCGATCTCGAGGGAAGGAATCGCGACCGCGCGAGTCGCCTTCGACAGGTTCATCCCGAACTCACCGAGGTACGAGTCCGTGCCGACCGCCGACTTCTCGATCGTGATCAGGCCCTTCATGTAGGAGCGCGCCCGATCCATCAGGGCGCCCTTCGAGAGGAGGTTGCCCGTCGTGTCGCGGCCAATGTGCGTCGTGTAGCTGGTCAGGTCGAAGAACTGGTCGTCCGTCCCGAACACGATCTCGACCTGTTCGACCGATCCGCGGTCGCCCTCGAGGCGATTGTCCACGCGCGAGCGCACGAGACGCCCTCCCAGATGGGCCATCGCCCAATGCAGCGATGCTGCTTCGCCGATGCGAGCGTAGCGGTGCTGGAACGCGATCTGGCGAAGGCTGAGGTCCTGAATCGAGGCGAATGACAAGCGCGCATCGGTCCCCAGCACGACCTCGGTGGTCCCGTGGAAGAAGCCCTGGGGCACGGTCTGACCCTCAGCGCATTCGACGTCGCCGGTGGAGGGAACCTGCTCCTCGACCACCGACGCCGAGGCGCCGGCGCCAAGTTGCACGATGGTTCGGCTGACGAGGGCCCGGTCGGGCGCACCGGTGCGCCATCGGATCACGATGGGCTCGCTGACCTGGACTCCGGCCGCGACTTCGAGGTGCCGGCCATGGCTCCAGAAGCCGCGGGCCAGCATGGCCAGCTTCTCGCCCGCGGGCAGCGTTGACCCACCTTCCAGCGTCGCACGGAAACCGGCTGGATCGCGCTCGAACCACGCGGAGAAGGTCTCGAGGTGGACGCCATCCGGCAGGTCCAGGTCGAGGAGGTCGTCGCCCAGCCCGGCCGGTGCATCCTCGACGTACGGATCGACATCGGCGAGGTCGGCCGAGCGGAGATCCACGTAGGTCGTGTAGAGCTGGTTGGGCTCGATCGGCAGGGCCTCGAAGGCAGCCGACGCCGCGAGGCGCTCGTTCCGAAGCCAGTCCGGTTCGTGGCGCGCCGCGACCAGGCGCTCGATATGGTCGGGCGTGGCGAAGGTGAACGGGAGCTCGGAGGGCGAGCGGCGCACGGCGCGCGCCGGCCGGGCGGTGCCGGAGTCCGTGGCGGCCACGTCCCCGGGCACAATGAGGATCTCGGGCGTCACCCGAGCGAACCCTCCATCTCGAGCTTCACGAGACGGTTGAACTCGATGGCGTATTCCATCGGCAGTTCCTTGGTGAACACTTCCAGGAAGCCCTGGATGACCAGGTTCTGGGCCTCGTTCTCGGTCAGCCCGCGGCTCATCAGGTAGAAGATCTGGTCGGCGCTGATCTTCCCGACGGTGGCCTCGTGGGTCATCGTCGTGTCGTCTTCCTGGATGTCGATGTAGGGGTAGGTATCGCTCCGGCTCTCGTCATCGAGCATGAGGGCGTCACAGCGAACGGAGGCGACCACGCCGGTCGCGCCCGGGGCGACCTTGAGGTGCCCGCGATAGGTCGCCCGGCCGCCGTCCTTCGAGACGGACTTCGAGACGATCCGTGAGGTCGTGTTCGGCGCGAGGTGGACGGCCTTGGCGCCGGTGTCCTGGTGCTGGCCGCGGCCGGCAACCGCGACCGAGATGATGTCGGCGCTTGCACCTTCGCCACGGAGATAGATGCTCGGGTACTTGACCGTCTTGCGGGAGCCGGTGTTCGCGTCGATCCATTCGACCTTGGCGCCGGTGTGCGCGTGCGCCCGCTTCGTGACGAGGTTGTAGACGTCGTTGGACCAGTTCTGGATTGTGGTGTAGCGGACCTGGGAACCCGGCAGTGCGACGACCTCGACGACCGCGACATGGAGCGAATCGGTCGCGTAGATGGGGGCAGTGCAGCCCTCGATGTAATGAACCTTGGCGCCCTCATCGACGACGATCAGCGTTCGCTCGAACTGGCCGGTGTTCTCGCCATTGATCCGGAAATACGCCTGAAGCGGGAGTGGAACCTCGACGCCCTTCGGGACGTAGACGAACGAACCGCCCGACCAGACCGCGCCGTTGAGCGCGGAGAACTTGTTGTCCTCGTGCGGGACGACCGTCCCGTAGTACTTGCGGAAGATCTCGGGATATTCGATGAGTGCCTGGTCCGTGCCCATGAACACGACGCCGAGCTTGGTCAGCTCCTCCTTCACGGAGTGGTACACGACCTCGGAGTCGTACTGGGCGCCTACGCCAGCGAGGAACTTGCGCTCCGCCTCGGGAATGCCGAGCTTCTCGAACGTCGCCTTGATCTGCTCGGGGACGTCGTCCCACGACTTCTCTTCACGCTCCGACGGCTTCCGGTAGTAGACGATCTTGTCGAAGTTGATCTTGTCGAGGCCGTCGGTCCAGACCGGCATCGGGCGCTTCAGGAAGTGGTCGTAGGCGCGGAGGCGGGAGGCGAGCATCCACTCGGGCTCGTTCTTGAACCCGCTGATCTCCTCGACGGTCTCACGCGAGATCCCTCGCTTCGTCTCCTTGAGGTAGACGATGTCGTCGTGGAACGCGTACTGGTCGCGGCGGTCGGCTACGAGCTCGCGGGTGGTGGTCATGCGGTTCTCCGGCTGCTTCCGGTGGCGTCGAACCGGTCGTCGTGCGCCGGTTCGTGGCATCGGTATCTAATCCCGAGTCAGATTATCGGGATTAACACCCAAAGCGTCAACGGGCCTCAGAAGAACGTCGTACAGCGGGGCGGGTCGAGCGTCCGAAGCAAGGCGTCCGCCTCCGCGAGTGCACCGACCCGGTGCTCGTCGAAGCCCCTGGCGATGACGGCGTTGCGGAGCGGCGTTCCCCCGAGATACGCAGCACCGAGGGCGCTGGCATGGATCGTGATGTCCGGGGAGCGTTTCGTGGCGAGGCAGGTGGCGCCGTCGGGGCTCGCATCCAGCTGGACGCGCGCCGGACGACCGTCGCGTTCCGGATCGACCACTTCCAGCACGATGTTCGCCCTCCGCTCGTACGTTCGGGCAGCAAGCGCGCCGGGAACGTCGAGCAGGTTCACCCACAGGGCGTCTCCGACGCCGGACGCCTCCGCGGCCCGGCTGTTGCTCAGCAGCCAGGGGAGCCGCTCATCGAGCGCACCGCGGTCCATCGAGACTCCGGCGACGAGATCCGTATCCGCAAGGAAGCGCCAGAACGCGTCGTAGGCTTCCTCGCTCAGCGCGACCAGGTCCTGGATCTTCACGATGGACCGCGGCTGCCCTTGTTCCCACTTCAATTCGGCTCCGTAGCGCACGTACCCGTCGGGCTCCCCCGCGGCCGTCCGGTGCACCAGGACCCAGCCTTTCCACTTCGTCTCCCAGGCAAAGTCGATCAATCCCAGGTCCAACCCGAAGGTGAACGGCCGACGACGAACCTCGCCGACGCGTCCGACCCGGTACCGCTCGTGGAGATCCCGCAGGAGATCCCGTGTCCCCTCGTCGATGGGCAGGAAGTCAATGCCACTCGCCGGCGCTCCGACGAACGCCGTGCCCGCCACATCGAGCGCCCATGCACAGGTCGTGACGGCGGGCCCGTAGCCGAACCGGCCGTAGATCGGCGCTTCCGCGCTGTAGAGCATCGCGATCTTCTCGCCGCGCTCCCGGGTGGCGTCGTGCTCGGCGGCGAGCATGGCCCGCAGGATGCCGCGCCGCCGGTGCGTGGGACGCACCGTGACAGCGGTCACTGCGGATGCCGGAAGCCGCGCCCCGCCGGGCACGGTCAATTCACTCGCCCAGGTCCGGAAGGTACCGACGGCCGGCCCATCAAAGGCTCCCCAGACGCGGTCGAGGTCCCAGTACGGAACGATCTGCGAGGCAATCAGCGCGGTATCGGGGCGATCGAGGAACGCAGTCGTGACGCATTCCAACCACGACGGCAGGTCCTCCTCGCGGACACGGCGAAGCTCGTATGACATGGAGTGACTGTAACGCCCGCCAACGGCCGCCGTCAGTTCGTTCGCCGGGTGGCGTCTCGTTCGCCGGGTGGCGTCTCGTTCGCCCGGGTGGCGTCAGGCCCGATCGACGCGCCGCTGTGCGACGATGCCGCCGATGCTTGATCTGTCGGGTTCGTTCTGGCACTTCGGCGTGCCGCCGCTCGAGCTGGTCATCCGCAGCCTCCTCGTCTACGTGATCTTTCTCGTGGCCCTGCGCGTCTCGGGCAAACGCGAGCTCGGCCAGTTCACGATCTTCGATCTCGCGGCCGTGCTCCTGGCGGCGAACGCCCTCCAACCGGCGATCACCGGCTCGGATGCCTCCATTCCCGGTGCTTTCGTCATCCTCCTGACCCTGTTCGGTGTCAATCGCCTCGTCGCGTTCGGGCGCCGACGATCCTCGTTCATGCGGCGGCTGCTCGACGTCCCGCCGACCACCATCGCCCGCGACGGCGCCTGGATGCGACCCGAGCTCGAGCGCGAAGGCCTCGATGACGAGGACCTCGCCGCGGCCCTTCGCGAGCACGGCCTCGAGAGCATCGACCAGGTGCAGCTCGCCGTCCTCGAGCACGACGGCGCGATCAGCGTCGTGCCGCGCGAAGGGCGGCATGTCTGGATGCATGCCCGGATCCGGCGGTATCGAACGCGAGGCCCCGGGGCCCGATGACGCGCCGGGTCAGCGCCGGCATCCTGTTGTTCCGCCGCCGAGAGGGCCAGACAGAGGTGCTGCTCGGCCACCCGGGCGGCCCATTCTTTGCGAACCGCAATCGCGGACACTGGACCGTGCCGAAGGGCGAGGTCGCCGAGGGTGACGATCTCATCGCAACCGCCTACCGCGAGTTCTTCGAGGAGACGGGCCATCAGGTCACGGACGTGATCGGCGACCCAGACCGGGCTGCGATCGACCTTGGGTTCGTGATCCAGGCGAGCGGCAAACGGGTGCACTGCTGGGCGCTCGAAGGAGACCTCGACCCCGCCACGGCGATCTCGAATACATTCGAGATGCCCTGGCCACCGGGGAGCGGGCATATCGGCACGTTCCCCGAAATCGACCGGCTCGCCTGGTTCTCGTTCGACGAAGCGCGGCGCCGCGCGAACCGATCCCAGGCGGAGTTCATTGATCGCCTCGCGAACGCGATGGCGGCCGATTGAGCCTCACGAGGTTCATGAAGCGGCCTGGGACGGGTCAGGCGAGGCTCGGCAGCTGACTGCGCGCTGAGCGGCGGCCCGGTCGTCAGCCGAGACGAAGGATCCTCAAGACATCATTCGCGAGCTGCACCGTCCCGACGCCAGTCGCGGCGAGGAGGCCGATCCGACCGGCTGTCATGAGGGCGGCGGGCGGCTCTGCGCGGGCGACCCTGATCCGGAGGATCCACGACGCGAGCGTGACGCCCCCGACCCCGACGAGGGCCCATCCCATGAGGATCGGCGGGGTGCCGCATTTGCAGCCGTCACTGGTGAGGTACAGGTTGGCGACGGTCGGGAGGAAGGACAGGCCGGCCAGCCCGATGGCCCCGTACACGATGAGCAGGGGGAAGGCCATCGATTCGGCCCGAGGCATGCGGGCATCAAGGCGAGCGTCCAGCCAGGCCACCGCGCCCCCGGCGATGGCGATCAGCGCCAGGAACATGGCGATGATCGCGAGATCGCCATCGAGAAGCGAGAAATCGGCGTTGGATGAGCGAACCAGGAGCATCCCGACGAGCCCAACCGTCATCGGCATCGCGAGCAGCGTTCTGCGCCTGCCGGACCCGGGCAGCCAGGGGGATGCGATGACCCACAGCAGGCCGAGGACGATGCCGCCGATAAGCCCGCCGAAGAACATCAGAGCGAGCGTTCCGTTCAGGGTGAATGCCCCAATGAGTTCGCCGTTCTCCGTCCGGAACCCCGCGGCGTCGGGGTTGAGCACGGCTGCTGCACTCATGACGATTCGCCCGCCCAGACCCCCGATGAGGAAACCCGTGATTGCGCCCGCGAGGCCCCCCCGAGCGATATCCCGGAGGACCTCGCTCAACCGGATCAGCACGAACCGACCTCCATGTAGCGCGCCCCCTGGCGGGATGGCCGGGCCTTCGGCCGCTGGCATTGGCTCGCCGCACTATAGCGCGGCGCGTACTAGATGGATGCAGCTTCCAGCGCGTCCCGGCAATCGTGGCCGGCGGCTACCATCGGCCGATGCCCGCTCCCCTGCCCCCGCTGAGCCGCGCCGCGGCGCGCCGGTTCCTCGTGCTTCGGCATCTCCTCGTGCCCCCTCGCGGGCTGCCCGCCGAGCCCGAGAGCGTGCTCCGGGTCATGGATCGTGTCGGGTCCCTGCAGTTCGATCCACTCGAGATCGCCGGCCGCAACCACGACCTTGTGCTCCTGGCGCGGATCGCCGGGTATCGGCGCGAGTGGACCGATCGGTGGCTCTACCAGGACCGGGTCCTGTACGAGACATACAACAAGATGCTCTCGATCGTGCCCACGGCCGAGTTGCCCTGGTACCGGCTGACCTGGGATCGCAACCGCGAGGAACACGAGGGCGGCACCTTCGATGAACACGCCCCGCTCGTCGAGGAGATGCTGACGAGGATCCGCGACCACGGCCCGCTCCTTCCTCGGGACGTCGGACCGCGCGCGGTGATCGAGTGGTATTGGCGTCCGACGAACCAGGTCCGCGCGATTCTCGAGGCCCTCGCCGAGGCGGGGATCCTGGGGATCTCTCGCCGTGAACGAAATCTCCGGGTCTACGACCTGGTCGAGCGGCTCTTCCCCGCCGAGCTGCTTGCGCGTCGCGTGACCGAGCGCGAGCAGCGCAGCCACCGTCTCCTCTCTCGCTACCGGGCGAACGGGCTCCTCGGCAGCGGGGGCCAGAGCGAGCTCTGGTACGGGACGGGACGGGACGCGAAGGAGCGGGCCGACCTTCGCGCCGAGCTTCTCGAGACCGGGCGGCTCATTCCGGTCACGGTCGACGGCGTCAAGGGCGAACGGTTCGTCGTCGGCGACGAGATGACCCTGCTCGCGCAAGCCGAGGATGAGGTCGCAGCCGGCGCGCCGCCGGGTGGTTCGCCGGCCGGAGTGGCGTTCCTTGCGCCACTCGATCCGCTGTGCTGGGATCGGAACCTGCTGCGCAGCCTGTTCGACTTCGACTATGTCTGGGAGGTCTACGTCCCCGAGAAGAAGCGACGCTGGGGGTACTACGTGCTTCCGATCCTGTACGGCGACCGCCTCGTCGGGCGCATCGAGCCGCGGATCGAACGGCGTGCGGGTGCGCTCCGGATCGCCGGCCTGTGGTGGGAACCGGGTTTCGAGCCACTCGCGATTCCCGGATTCGCGGCTGCATTCGCCCAGGCCATCGCCGCCCATCGCGATTTCGGCGGGATGGAGCGGATCGTCTTCCCGCGGACCGTTGCCCATCGTCCGTTCGTCGCGTTGGTCCGGGCCGCGCTCGGGAGCTGAGCACGCCCGCGCTGGGAAGTTGAGCCGGCCCGCGCCGCCTGCGCGCCGAGCGGAACCGCGCCGGGGAGCCGAAGCTCATCGGGAGCGAACCGTGGGAGGATGAGGCCCGACCGATCGCATCGTTCAATGCCGCCTGGAGGTTCCGATCATGGCCGAGACCCGACACGCCACCGTCACCTGGAGGGGCGACCTGCTCACGGGGGCCGGGACCATCGATTACGTCTCGAGCGGTGTCTTCGCCCGCATGCCGGTCTCGTGGGCGGCCCGAACCGGGCCCCACAACGGCAAGACATCCCCGGAGGAGCTCCTTGCGGCGGCGCATGCGAGCTGCTTCTCGATGGCGCTGTCGACGCGCCTCGCGAAGAACGGCACGCCGGCGACGAAGTTCGATGTCCGGGCGGAGGTCCTCTTTGACAACGCGAGCGGCGGTTGGAAAGTGACGACCAGCACGCTCACCGTCGTCGGGGATGTTCCCGGCATCGACCTGGCCACGTTCAAGACGATCGCCGAGGACGCCAAGGAGAACTGCCCGATCTCGATCGCCCTGAAGGGCAACGTGGAACTCGTCGTGAAGGCCTCGCTCGCCGGGTAGACCCACGATTTGTGCGGGCCGACGGTGCTGGCTTGTGGTCACGAATGAACACTTCGTGCTCTCGGCGCGCCTTAACTGCTGACAGCCCCGACCGGGGCGATCATTGAGGCAGGAATGGACCGGGACCTCGTTCTCGCGGCGCGTGACGGCAGCAGGGAGGCATTCGGCTCGCTTATCGCGAGCTCGATCGATCGCTGCTACGCCCTGGCATTGCGCATGTTGCGCGATCCCGAGCTGGCTCGCGACGCCGTCCAGGGAGCGCTGCTCGGCGCCTGGGAAGACCTGCCGAGCCTCCGGGATCCCGACCGCTTCGATGCCTGGCTGACCCGGCTCGTCGTCAACGCCTGCTACGCCGAGGCGCGTCGAGAACGCCGCTGGGTCGCGAAGCTGCGGCTGATTCCGATGGACCAGCCAACCGCCCCGGACACGGCCCTGTCGATCGCCGATCGTGATGAGCTTGATCGCGCGTTCGGTCGGCTCCCGATCGACCAGCGTGCGGTCGTCGTGCTCCACCACTACCTCGGCCTCTCGCTTGCCGAAGTCGCGATCACGCTCGACATCCCGGCCGGGACGGCGCGCTCACGCCTTCACCACGCCATTCGACAGCTGCGTGCGGCCATCGAAGCCGACGCCCGCTCGACCACGTCCAGGGAGGACCGACCCGCATGAACAAGGATCGTCCGTTCGATGTCGTCCTCGAAGCCTGGCTCGACGATGGCCCGAACACCGCACCGGCCGGCCTCGGCCGGGATATCCAGGACCAACTCCCAGGGCGTCGCCAGGATCGGCGACCGTTCCGGACCACACGGAGGTTCCTCATGAGCACACACGTTGCACGGGCAGCGGCGGCCGTCGTCGCAGTCGTGGCCATCGCCGGCGGCGCCTACTGGCTCGGTGGCCAGGGAAACGGGTCCCCCATCGGAACCGGTGGATCGCCGTCTCCCGAGGCGACGTTCACCGCCGAGGCCAGTCCAACGCCATGCCCGCCAACTGCGGGAGGGCCTTGCTCAATTCCGTCGCCACTGCCCACGCCCGTGCCGACGATCGGACTGTGCCTGCCATCCGACGTCTCTGCCCGGATCACCACTTGGGACGGCGCCACCGGACACAGAATTGCCACCGTTGAGCTCCGGAACGCCGGCTCGACCACCTGCCTTTGGCCGACGCTCGACCAGCCTCAACTAGTCGATGGCAACGGGACAATCCTCATCAGCGGCGCTGTAGCCGCGGCGGGCGATGTCCTGAATCTCGCCCCTGGTGACATCGTGACGACGCTCGTCCAGGACGGAAACTACTGCCGCCAACCACCAATCGGGCCGGTCACCGTGGCGTTCGTGATGCCGGGCGGCACGGGCCGTGTCGTGGCGGCGCCAGTCTCTGCGACCGACACCGATGGGGTTCCGCCGTGCAACGGCTCTGCCGGATCTCCGGGAGACATCGAGATGCAACCCTGGTCGCGGCAGCCATGAGCGCCACGGGCTGATGTCGCCGGCCGCGGGACGAGGGCCGCGGCTGCGGGGCGAGTCGCCCCCAGCCGTCAGCCGATCGTCAGGATCCGTCTCGGGTTGGCGATCGTGAGTTGGTCGACCTCGGCGGCGGAGACGCCGGCGGCGCGCAGCCTGGGCAGGAAGTGGTCCTGGAGGTACGTGTAGCCGTTGCCCTGGTAGTGGTGGAGCTGCGAGTTATGGCAAACGTCCTGGCTGAGGAAGACGCGATCGACGTGGCCGCGCGAAAGGAGCTCGCGCAACAGGTCGATGATCCGCGACTCGCCCATCCGTTCCTGCGGCGTGAACGACATCCCCAGGAAGTCGAACTCAATGTTGGCGCCGCGTCGGATGATCTCGAGGTAGTGGTCGAGCACCGGGTACGAATCCGCGTGGCCGATGATGACCCGCGAGAGGTCGGCGCCAGCATCCTCGAAGACCGTGAGTTGGGCGAGGCCCACGTCGCTCATCACGGCGTGGGTCGTGATCGCCAGGCCGGTTCGCGCCGACGCCCGTGCCACCGCACGATGCACTCGCTCCTCCTGCGCCGACAGCCAGGGCTTGTCCGTACCGATCTCGCCGATGATGCCCGGGCGGACCGGAGATTCGAGGCCAGCAACGACAAGCCCATCGGTCGCCTCGCGGACAAGCTCATCGGCGAGATCCTCGACAGACCGGCGATCGATCCGTGCCTCGGCCGGGTAATACGCCTCGCGGTACCAGCCGCAGCCCATCACGATGTGGAGGCCCGTGGCGTGGGCGAGACGAACGAGCCACGCAGCATCGCGGCCGACGCCCAGCAGGGTCAAGTCGACGAGCGTGGAACCCCCGGCATCGCGCAAGGCGGCCAGCTCCGCGGTGATGACGGGCGCATCACGGGTCAGCTCCCAGTAATCCCAGCGGTTCGGGATCTGCCAGAGGGTGATCGCCGTGTGTTCATGGGGCAGGGTGAACCCGAGTGTCGACGGGTCGACTGGGCCGAGGACCGTCTGAACGTGCGGTGCCCGTGACGCAGACATCGAGGCCGAGTCTACGCCGCGGAGCGGCGCTCCCGGGTGCTGCCGGGCCTTGGACCGACACGACGGATGACCGTTCTCTATTGTTCGACGCGTCAACCTCGACGACCAGCGCTCGCTGGCGCCGACACTGCTACGGAAGGGATTCTGATGTTCAGCCGCTGGGGCGCGTTCGTCTACCGACGCCGCCGGATCGTCCTCCTCGTGATGATCGCCATCGCTGCGGCGGCGGCCCCGCTCGCCGCCGGCACGTCAGCCCAGCTGTCGGCGGGCGGCTGGCTCGACAAGAACTCCGAATCGGCACGCGTTTCGCAACGTCTCCAGGCCGAGTTCGGCGGTGGGCAGAGTGCGTACATCGCCCTGTTCAAGGCCGATGCCGCAGGGGCCGATGCCCGCGGGGGCGATTTCCAGGCGGCGATCGAGACCACGCTGGCCCGCCTCGGCGAGGACAGTCGGATCAGCGGGATCACGGGCTACGCGCAGACCCGAGACGATCGCTTCGTGAGCGTCGCGGGCGATTCCGCCTACGTGGTGATCGGGCTCAACCTGACCGACGACAAGTCGGTCGAGGCGGTCGACGACATCGAGGCCCTGCTCGCGCCACCGCCCGGCTACGCCGTTGCCCTCACCGGATTCGGACCCGTCCAGAGGGACTCGGCGGCACTGTCCGAGAAGGACCTCGTCCGGGCCGAGACGGTGTCGCTCCCGATCGCGGCGCTCGTCCTGATCCTCGTCTTCGCGTCGCTCGTCGCGGCGGGGATGCCGCTGGTCGTCGCGGGCCTCGCGATCCCGACGTCGCTGGCAATGATCAACCTGGTGGCGCGCGAGACCGAGATGAGCATCTACGTCCTCAACATCGCGACGATGCTCGGCCTCGCTCTCGCGATCGACTATTCACTGTTCATAACGAGTCGCTTTCGGGAGGAACTTGGGAAGGGCCGGGGTACCGAGGCGGCGGTCCAGATCGCCGTCGCGACCGCCGGCAAGGCGGTCGTCTTCTCCGGCATCGCCGTGGCCATCGGCCTGTCCGGCCTGCTCTGGTTCAAAGCGAGCGCGCTCAGTTCGATCGGGCTCGGTGGCGCGATCGTCGTCCTGTCCTCGGTCACCTTCTCGATGACCTTCCTGCCCGCGCTCCTCGGCGTGCTCGGGCCGCGAGTCAATGCGCTCTCGACGCGTGGCGTGCTTCGTCGGCTCGGAATCGGCGGCATTGCAGCCGCAGCCGCAGCGGCACGCGAATCGCGCTGGGAGCGCGTCGCGCATGCGGTCATGCGCCGCCCGATTGCCGTTCTCGTGCCGGTCCTGGCCGTCCTGTTCATCGCAGGCTCCCCGTTCTTTCGGCTCCAGCAGGGCGTACCGGATGCGAGCATCTTCCCTGCCGGACTTCCGAGTCGAGATGCGTGGGTCTCGCTGCTGACCGACTTCCGACCTGGCGAGACATCGCCGATCACCATCCTCGTGGATCCACGGGCCGGCACGACGGATGTCGAGACGATCCAGGCGGTGATGGACTACTCCGCAAGCCTCGACGCCATCGATGGGATCGATCGTGTGGAGGGGCCGTTCGCCCTCAAGGATCCGATCAGCGGCGCGGCGCTCACCGCCGATCAGGTGGCGCAGCTGTATGCCGCGCCGGCGGGTTCGCTCCCTCCCGAGCTCGAAGGGGCGGTGACGGCACTCCGATCCGCGTATATCCGTGACGGTGTCATCCGGCTCGATGCGATCAGCCCGCTTGAGCCGGCCATCCCTGCCGGGACCGCGGTGATCCCGAAGGTTCGTGCGGTCGATGGTGGTGATGCCATCTCGACCATCGAGGTCGGCGGCGTCGCTGCGGTCTCAGAAGACTTCCTGATCGCCCAGAACTCGCGCATGCCATGGGCGGTGGGGACGACCCTGCTCGCCTCGGCGGTGATCCTGTTCCTGCTCTTCGGCTCCCTCGCTATCCCGATCAAGGCCGTGCTGATGACCCTCCTCTCGCTGTCGGCGAGCTTCGGCGCCCTCGTCTGGATCTTCCAGGAGGGCAACCTCCATGAGTTCCTCGCCTTCAACCCGATCGGCTACACCATCGCGGGCAACCCGATCATCATGTTCGCGGTCCTGATCGGCCTCTCGATGGACTACGAAGTGCTCCTGCTTTCGCGCATCCAGGAGTCGTATCGTCGAACCGGCGACAACACGGCCGCCGTGGCCGAGGGCCTGGCGAAGACGGCCGGCGTGATCACGGGCGCGGCGATGATCATGGTCGTCGTGTTCTCATCGTTCGCCCTCGCCGAGGTCGTCACGATCAAGAGCATCGGCGTCGGGATGGCCATCGCAGTCTTCGTCGACGCGACGATCGTTCGTGTTCTGCTCGTCCCGGCCACCATGCGGCTTCTGGGCGCGTGGAACTGGTGGGCGCCCGGTATCCTCGGACGGCTCGCCGAGCGGGTCGGGTTCAGCCATGTCGAGGAGGCGGACGCCGACGCCACGATCGCGGTCGTCGCGGCGGCGGGCGTGGCGCCCGGTCGCGGTCGTCGCGGCGGCGGGCGTGGCGCCCGGTGAGGCATGAGCACAACAGGAGGGACGGAGCATGACGATGGATGAGGAGCCCGGTCGCGCGACCCCGATCGACGGGCCGACCGTTCACGCCTATGGCTGGCAGTGGGGCCCCGACGACACGCGGCGACCGGGCCTGCCCTGGATCGGCGTGTTCCTGGTCGTGTTCGGTGCCCTGCTCATCATCCAGAACGTCCTGCCCGAATACCAGAACCTCGGCAACACCTCGGTCCTCGCCGCCGGCCTTGCGTTCCTGCTCGTGTGGGCACTGAGGCGTGGGACGGTTGCCCTGTATCTCGGCGCGTTCCTGACCGCGGCGGCCATTCCCGGAACGATCCGCGGCCTCGGCTATGCCATCGGTGCGGGATGGGGCACGCTGTTATTTGGCGTCGCTCTGCTGTTCATCGCCCTCGTCCGTGCCACACGAAGCGGGGGCTGGGGGTGGCAGGCGATCGTCGGGGCCGGTCTCGTGCTCCTCGCATCGTCGGAGATCGCCATCCCCGAGGTTTCGAGCCTCATCGTGCCAGCGCTCCTGGTGGTGTTAGGCGTCATCCTGCTGACCCGGGGCCGACGCTAAGGTCCAGCCCACCCGCGCGGCGTCGGCGTTCCGCGGCCGCGCGGCGTCGGCGTTCCGGGGCCCGCGTTCCGGGGCCGGCGCGGCGGCGGCGCGGGCGGCGTTCCGGGGTCGCGGCGTCGCGTTCCGCGGCTGCGCGGCGGCGGCGCGGAGAGGTTGGCCTGGCCACAGTCGGCCTCGGGACGGGCAAGGCACAAGGCCGCGGATCGCTGTTGCCTGATAGGCAACAGCGACGCTACGAACAGGGGCGGGGGGGTGCCCTCAAGCCGGAGTTGTTGCCTGTCAGGCACCACCGGCGCCGCGAGCCCGGGTAGATGGCGTCCTCAATGGGCCATTGGTGTCTGTGAGGCTCCGCGGCGCCGGGAGGCCGCGGAGCCTCAGTGGCGTCACGGGGGTTCGCGGAGCCACGGTGGTCCGCGGCGTCACGAGGCCGGGCGGTCGAGTGATCGACGCGGCCGCCGCCCGAGGGCCGGGCTC
>JAYTWS010000191.1:0-5205 GCA_043743315.1 Chloroflexota bacterium
GTGACGTGGACGCCTTCGATCTCGTGCTCAGACCGCGCCTCGACAAGCTGTTCCGGATGGCGGTCGCGATCCTGCGCAGTGAGCCGGATGCCCGGGACGCCGTCCAGGAGACCTGCGTGAAGGCCTGGCGTGAGCTCCCGCGGATGCGGGATCGAAAGAGCTTCGATGCCTGGTTGTCGCAGATCCTGGTCAACAGCTGTCGTTCGCACCTGCGGCACGAGCGCAGGGTGCGGATCCGCGAGATCGATGTCGAAAGCATGCCGACAGCCGAGGAGGACCCTGGTCAGCAGGTCGCCGGCGTGGCCGATGCCATGCCCGAAACCGAGGCGATCCAGCGGGCCTTCGAGCGACTGGGTGCTCGGGACCGATCCCTGTTGATCCTGCATTACGTGGAGGAGCGGCCGCTCGCCGAGATCGCCCGGACCATGGATTCCCCGGTGGGGACGATCAAGTGGCGCCTGTCCAATGCTCGACAGGCGCTGATGAAGGCGTTGGAGGTCGAACGACGATGACCGACGTCCGCCTCGATCTCCTGATCCGAACCGCCCTGACGCCATCGGCTGAGGTCGTCACTCCGGCCGATCTCGCGGACGACATCCGGCAGGCCATGCTGGCAACGCCGCAGCGGCGCCAACTGCTCGGCGGATTGCTGGCGACGCCGCTGGCGCGGACCGGCCTGATCCTGATCGCCGTACTGCTCGCGGCCCTCGTCGGAGTCCTGGTCGCTGGATCCCGGCGCCCGCCGCCGTTGCCGCTTGGCGTTACCGCGTATCACGGTCCGCCGGGACGCACCGGGGTTATGCCGGGACCCGGACCAATCGGTGAGCCCCAGCAGGACTGGACGATCAGTCTGGGCGGACCCTTGGGTTCCCTTGGGATGCCGCTCGTGCAGGGCGGGCTGGTGTTCACGGCCGATGGCAGCGGCACCGTCACCGCCTCTGACGAGACGACCGGCGCGGAACGCTGGCGCCACGCGGGCGACGGCCGGGCGGCCGGGTCCATCCTGATCGCCGCGCGAGGGCTCATCGTCGGCGATGGGGTTGGCGGCGTGACCGCACTCGAGCCTGCCACCGGCCAGGTGCTCTGGGATCGGACAGTGGACGATCTCGGGAGTCTGTCGATGGCCGCGGACGGCGACGTGCTGGTCGCAGCGAGTGCGGGT
Source organism: Chloroflexota bacterium (assembly GCA_043743315.1). Taxonomy (GTDB): domain Bacteria; phylum Chloroflexota; class Limnocylindria; order Limnocylindrales; family CSP1-4; genus UBA5189. The sequence goes on from JAYTWS010000191.1 coordinate 1,163, forward strand.
GGCCACATCTACGGAATCGACGGCCGGACCGGCGGTGTGACCTGGACGGTGGATGCTGGCGGACCGGTCAAGCGCGGAGTGGCCATCGCCGATGGCCGCGGTTTCGCCGGGGCGGACGGGGGTCGAGTGACCGCCTTCGACATAGCGACCGGAGATCACGTGACGATCGCCGAGTTGGGGCCGGGTGAGATCACGACGCCGGCCGTCTCCGACGGGACGCTGTATTTCGCGCACGGCGACCAGTCGAGCGCGGACCGCTACCAGTTGATCGCCATCGACGCAGTCACCGGCAGGGAACGGTGGCGCTGGACGGCCCCAACGGGCAACCGCGTGTTCGTGGGGGGCGTGGCGGGCGCAACGGTCTACGCGGCCAGCGAGGACGGCAGCGTCTACGCCATCGACCGGGCCACCGGTCTGGGTGGTCCGTTCTTCGTGACGAAGGGACCGGTGGGTTCCCTGACGGCGATCGTGGACGGGGTGATCTACATCGCCAGTGCGGACCAGACGGTCTATGCCGTGGACCGGGCGAGTGGCGTCGCGATCTGGTCCTTCGCGGTGGAGGGTGTCCCTTCGACGCCCTCGGTGATCGACGGTCGGGTCTTCGTAGGGACCGACCTGGGGAAGGTCGTCGCGATCGGCGGGGCTGGCGCGAGTCCCTCCCCCTGAGCGGCGAATCGGGCTGGTCGTTCCGTCCCCGCGGAACGTATCGAGGCGGTCCTGGCAGCCGTCGGGATCCGCCTTGAACCGGGCACGAGCTGACCCACCCCGCGTCGACCAACTGACTCGAGGGAACCGTTTCGTCGTTCCGGGGACTCGTACATTGGTGAACGCGGCCGAATGTGTCGCGTCGATCCTGGTGGCAATGAGTGCTGCATCGCCGTCGCGCACGGATCCGTCTTCGTCGGAACGTCGGCGGGCGGCGTGTATGACATCGGCGGCGACGGAACAGCCGTTGCCCCGTTGCCGCTTCAGTCCTTTTCGCCGACTGCCGTCCCAGCAGCCACAGTCGCGGGGAGCACATCCGGGAGCCCATCCGCGACTGGGACACCCGCGCCGTCCCCGGTGACCTTCCTCTGGAAAGCGACCGATCCTGGCGCGACGATCATCCCCAACGCGCTCACGTTCGATCTTGCCGGCAGGATCTGGGCAACAGACGGGCCCCATGATCGATTCGCGATCTTCGACCAGGACGGCACCTTCGTCGAGTTCTGGGGAACCTCAGGGACCGGCGACGGGCAGCTGAAGCTCACGCGTGCCAACGGCAATCCATACGGTGCGGTGGCGTTCGAGCCGGACGGTTCGTTCTTCGCCCTGGATGTCGGCAACCGGCGAGTCCAGCACTTCGACGCGAAGCGCACGTTCGTGCACGCCTGGGGCAGCTTCGGGTCAGGTCCTGGCCAATTCAGTGGCCCGGTCGGGATCGCGATCGGGTCCGACGGCAACGTCCATGTCCTGGACGATGTGCGCGGTGTCATCGAGACCTATGACCAGAACGGCAAGGTCCTGGGTTCGATCCCGGCGTTCTCGACGCCTGGGGAGGGAGCGAACTCGCTCGCGATCGACTCGCATGGGGACTTCTATGTGAGCCAGATCAATCCCAACCAGGTCATCCGGATGGACCCGACAGGGAAGGTCAGGATGACGTATGGAGCTCCCCGCTCGGGGGCCGGCGAGTTCCACGAACAGCCGGGAGGGATGTCAGTCGACGCCGCGGGTCGGCTGTACGTCACCCAGGGTCCGAACCGAGGAGATTCCCCCGGCGTTCAGGTCTTCGGGCCCGACGGGACCTAGCTGGCAGGGTGGGGTCCGATCGGGACCGGGGACAGCGACCTCGCATTCCCGACGGGCCTCATCCTCGACGGAAACGGCCATGTCGTGGTGGCCGACGCGATCGGCCTGGAGGATCCCAGCTCCGTCTCCGGGTTGAGGCAGTTCCAGTTGCTGCCGCCCCTGGGGCCGTAGTCCAGCCTCGAGAACTTGGTGCCCCGGTCCGATGTGGATCGGGGCACCGACCTGTCCAACTGGGTTGGCACGCTCTCGACGGCCGAGACCCCGCACTGGGGACCGTAGCTTCCGCGCCGAGCGGCGGAGATCGGCTCCGCCATCTGACTGCCGCCGGAAAGGGCACTGGTGCCACCTAAGTGCCCACCCGGCCATAGTGCCTTCCAAGCACTTGGTGAGCGTGAGCGGCGCGGCCGCAAAGGTGCTTCGTAAACAGCAGGTCCTCGGTTCAAATCCGAGTGTCGGCTCCAGCCCTAGGACCGGGCCGGGCGATCCTGTATAGACCTTGGCGGCCTGGCGCAGCGGCCAACCCACTCGATCCGGGACGCCGTCGTGGCTGGAGTGGCGACGGGCCCGAGGGCACGCCGGGTCGCCCCTGGATCGAATTGAGTCGTCCAACTCGCGGGCGATCGAGTCGGCCGGGCGTCCACAGGAGCACAATCCTCCGGATGAGCAGCGACCCGCAACCGCCTGAAGCATCGCCGAGCGACGAGATCTGGCGCGAGATCCTGCTGCGGAATAGCCGGGTCTCGCGTAATCGGCGGATCCACCGACGGCTCCCCAGCTCGCCTCGTTGCAAGATGTGCGCGGCTCCATTCGCCGGCATCGGTGGGCTCTTCATGCGGTTCATGGGCCACCCCCAGTGGGCCAAGAACCCGAAGTACTGTGCCCTCTGCTTCGGCATGCTGCGAGCGAACCATGGCGGCGCGGAGATCGAGTGCTCGCTCCTGTTCGCGGATGTTCGCGGCTCGACGGCACTCGCCGAGCAGATGCCGCCCCGGGAGTTCAACCGGCTCATGGGCGGATTCTTCGACATCGCGACCGAGATCCTCGTGAACCACGACGCGTTCATCGACAAGTTCGTGGGGGATGAGATCATCGGAATCTTCGTGCCCGCGATGGCAGGCGAAGTCCATGCGACACAGGCCGTCGAGGCCGCCGTGGCACTCATGCAGCGGACGACGCGATCAAAGGTAGGCGGCCGATCGATCCCGATCGGCGCGGGCGTCAGCACCGGGATCGCGTACGTCGGGTCGATCGGCCAGGGGCCCGACGCGGAGCTCACAGCCATGGGCGACATCGTCAACACGACAGCCCGATTGGCTTCTGCCGCCGCGGCCGGCGAGATCCTTGTGACCGCCGCCGCCGCCGCCGCGGCGGGGATCTCTTCCTCCGCCGAACGACGCTTCCTCCAGCTGAAGGGCAAGAGCGAACTCACCGAGGTCGCGGTCATCACCGTGGCCTGACGCGGCCGATTCTGAAGCCTCGGGGCGCAGCGACTCGCCGGGCGACCGGACCGCGGGTTTCGTGAACAGCAGGTCCTCGGTTCAAATCCGAGTGTCGGCTCCAGCCTCGCGATCCCATGGACGGGCGTCAGCCAACAGTGGTTCGTCCCGCTCAGGGTGCCAGCAGCGAAGAGGGCCCGCGTCGTTGAGGGCCAGCGGTGCCGGGAGCGGTAGATTGTTGGAGCAGCCCACAGGCAGGCTGCCGCCAATCTCGGCACCCCAGTCCATCTCGAGGTAGTCCCAGTGTTCCGTACCAAGTTCACATTCGGCACTCGCGTGCCCGGATCGATCACCGACGTGCGACCTTCTGTCGAAGCCGCGCTCAAGGCCGAGGGCTTCGGCGTCCTGACCGAGATCGACGTTCAGGCGACTCTGAAGGCAAAGCTCGGCGTGGATCGGCCCGCGTACGTGATTCTGGGAGCCTGTAATCCATCATTGGCCCATCAGGTTCTCGAGGCCGACGCGTCCTTCGGGGTCCTACTCCCGTGCAACGTGGTCCTGCGCGAGGACGGGCCGAACACGGTCGTTGAGGCAATGGACCCGATCGCAGTACTCGGGATGGCCGACGCGCCCGGCGTTCGACCCATCGCTGTGGAGGCCGCGGAGCGGCTTGAGCGTGCGGTGACGGTTCTCGAGCCGGTGGTCTCGATCCCCGCTACTGGCGACCACTGACGGCTCCGGAACGAATCGAGAGCCGCGGGTCCTCGTCTTTCGTAAACAGCAGGTCCTCGGTTCAAATCCGAGTGTCGGCTCCAG
>JAYTWS010000192.1:0-3809 GCA_043743315.1 Chloroflexota bacterium
CGGACCCGATCCCGCCAATCCCCTGTATGACTTCGGCGCCCGCGCCTACCGCCCCCTCCTCGGCGCCTTCACCAGCCTCGACTCGTACGCCGGCCAGGCGGTCAACCCCCTGTCCATGAACCGCTTCCTCTATGCCGAGGCCAACCCGGCCTCGTTCGTCGATCCGGACGGGCATGGTGTCGACTGCGGGATGGGCGAACAGTGCTCGGCGACCGATCGATCCGCTGATCTCGCTCGCTCAAGCGCTCGGACGGCACCGAAGACGAAACCGAAGCCGGTGACGGGCGGCAACAGCGGCCCCTCGATCAGCCGCGGTTGGTACAACCCGGACTCGTTCGCGTGGTCGACGTGGGGCACGAACGGGAACCTCTACAGGACCCTCAGCTACGACTGCTTCTGGGGCGGCCCGGCATCGAAGGCGTGCCAGTACAAGGATGACCCCGCCACGTACGGACTCGGACCTTCGCGCTGCGAGCTCGACCCGATCGGCTGCATTGCCTTCATCTTCGGTGGCTTCTTCTTGGTCGGCTCCGGACCAGGTGTGAGCTCGGGAGCGGCCGCCGCAATCGATGCTGGACAGGCCGCGGCAACAGCGATAGCGACCCTGGCGACACAGTGGAAGAACCTTTGGGATCGGCTACGGGACGGTGTCTCGCGATCTGAGGCGAGTTCCAGCGGCGCATCGGACGCCGCAGCGATACTGCCGAAGCCAATAGTGACAAGTACGCGATTGCAGAATGTCGTCGATAACCTGTACAAGGGCGTGAGGAATCCGCTCCGGTTTGGCAATGGTACAACGATGGATGCCGCGCGGGGCCAATTAGGAACCGGCAAGTTGCTCTTCGGGAGAGACCACGTCATCAAGGCAGCTGAAAGCATCAACGCCCTCCAAAGATGGCTGCGAGAAAACCCAAATGCGGATGGGCACGACCTGCTCGTGGCCAACAGCCTGCTCCAGGAGCTCCGCGAGGTGCTCGGACGGTGATGATGACCGACAGCGAACAATTGTCCCGGGCGCTTGTGGCTCGCTTCAACGTCCTTAAACCGCTCATGGATGAGAACGTCGATGCGACGACGGGTCAAGTTCTGAACTACCTCTTCCTGGCGGATGTTGCCCGATGGGTCGTGCGCGCCGTGCTAGATGCAAGATCAGAGATCGGCGTTACTACCCAGATGCTGGAATTCTTGGAAACTTCGCTAGCGCGCAGCTCGTTCGAGGTCAAGAACCTGATCAGCATCGGATTCGTCCAAATGCTCCCGTCGACTGGAGAGGCGGGCGCCGAGGTGCGCGACATGCTCGGGCCACTCTTGTCTGCCGAATACGAGCGAGTGAACTGGTAGGCCGGGCCGCCACCACGACGACGTACACCTACGACGCCAACGACGAGCTGGCCGCCGGGTCGATCAACGGCGCCACCGCCCTCACCTTCGCCTATGACGCCTATGGCAACCAGACGACGACGTTCGATGCCACCGGTGCCGCCACGGCCTCTGTGTACGACAACGCCGATCGCCTGGTCAGCGTGACTCCGGCCGGTACCGGCATCGCCACGACGTATGGGATCGATGCTCTCGGACGGACGAGCACCAGGACGACCGGGGCCTCGGTGGATGCGTACAGCTACACAGGCTCCACCGAGACCGCTTGGCAGGTCGCCAACACGGGTGGCTCCGGGATCACCACCAAGAGCGCCCTCGATGCCACCGGAGCCAGAACCGCGGTCACCGGCAACGCGCTCACCGGCTATCTCGGCTTCGATCTCCACGGCAACACGGCCCTCGCCGAGAACGCATCGAAGGTCATCACCGACGCCCTCCGCTACGACGCCTGGGGCGTCGTCATCGCCAGTACGTCAACGGGTGTCGTCTCCCCGTGGCGCTACCAGGGACGTCTCGATGTCAGCCCCGATGCCGGCAACCCCCTGTATGACTTCGGTGCCCGGACATACCGCCCGGTCATCGGATCGTTCACCAGCCTCGACTCGTACGCCGGTCAGGCGGTCAACCCCCTGTCCATGAACCGCTTCGTCTATGCCGAGGCCAACCCGGCCACGTTCGTCGATCCCGATGGGCATGCGGTCAACTGCAATGGCAGGCCATGCCAGTACGGCGAGAACGTCGGACGAGAGGACACGAGCGCGGCAACCCTGCCGTGGGCGGCGCCGAAACCATTGCGACCCTCCTGGAGGGTCAGAGCGAACGCCCTGATCGCGGACGTGAACTCTCGGCTGACAGCGCGCGACGAGGCGGCCGAGGCAGTCCGAAGCCTGACCGCGCGATATGGCCCGAGTGATCGGTACACCATCCACGACGCCCTCGACAGCCTTGGGTTGTTCCCGATTGTCGGCGCGCCCGCCGACGTCGGCAACGCCCTCTCGTATGCCGGTGAGGGCAGGTGGGGAGACGTGGGCCTCAGCCTGATCGGTGTCGTTCCGTTCGCCGAGTTCGTTACGAAAGGCGGGAAGAAGGTCCTCAGGGCTGCAGACGAGATAGCCGAGGCCGGCGCCAAGGCCCTTCGACGGCTCGACCATCTCCCGTCGGGCATTGATCCTGCCAACGTGCGCGTCTACCTGTCGTATGACAACGTAGGCCGCGTCCAGTATGTCGGGATTACCAATAACATCGAGCGCAGACAGACCGAGCATCTCCGGACCAAGGGATTCCGGATTTTCGAGGTGGACGGCCTCGGCCCGTTGAACAGACTTGACGCACGTTCGGTCGAGCAGGCGATGATCGAGTCGTATCGGCTCCGCTCCCAAGGAGGGACCCTCTTGAACGCGCTCAACAGCATCTCACCCGGGCGGATCGACTACGCCGATCTCATCGCACGGGGCAATACGCTCCTCGAATCCGCAGGCTTCCAGTGACCGAGGCACGACAACGCGTCCGACCGCGGTTGGGCGATGTCCTCGAGATCGACACCCCCGGCGGCCTGGGGTACCTCCAGTACGTCCTGAAGGAACCGGTCAACGGAGCGATGATCCGTGTCCTCCCCGGTGTTTACCCGGCACAACCTGATCTCGACGCCCTGGTCGCCGGTCCGACGAGCTACTGCGTCTTCTTTCCCGTCGGGCCGGCCGCCAATCGAGGGATCGTCCGGGTCAAGGGGGAGTACCCGATCCCGGAGCATGCTCGAGCGTTCCCGCTCATGCGCTCCCCGGGGTGGTTGCTGGGTCTGACGCCGAAGCAATACTCGTGGTGGCTCTGGGACGGGTCGCGGCAGTGGCGCGTTACCGAGCTCGACGAGGCCGGGCTCCATGCATCGGAGAAGGCGCACTGGAACGACGCATTTCTCATTGAGCGGATGGCCGAAGGCTGGTCGCCCGCAGACGATCCTTACTACGGGTGGGGGAACCGTCGGCCGCCTGGCACGACGACTACGACGCCGCCGGGCACCTCGTCGGCGAGGTTGCACCGTTGAGCGCCCTCGGGGTCACGCTCCTCGCCAACGCGTACACGGTGTACGGCCCGACCGGGCTCGCGACGACGACCTGCTTCACGACCCAGGCCTGCGCGACGGCGACCAACCCAGGAGATCGCCGCACCGACCTCACGTACGACGCCGTCGGCCGGACCCTGACCTCGAAGGTCTACGAGGGCGCTTCCACGCTGCGCCTGTCGACGACGACGACGTATCAGGGTGACGGGGCCGTGGCGTCGGTCGACTTCGACGGCACGGGCTCCAGCCCGTCCGAGGGCACCGACACGATCACCTCGACGTATGACGCGATGGGCCGGCCCGACCAGACGAAGCGCGGCGTGGCCGTCCTCACCGATGCCGGCTGGAACCCCGACGACACCCTCGCCTC
>JAYTWS010000193.1:0-22523 GCA_043743315.1 Chloroflexota bacterium
CTGGCTTTGCGTCCCCGCCTCGCGACGGGTTTGCCCTGGACGATCTTTCGAGCGATGAGACGACCGTCGTCTCGTCAGGGCACAGTAGGTTCGAAGCCGATGGACATATAGCCAAGGAGTACCAGCCGCCGACTCCGGGGGTGTCAGGACGCAACGAGAGCAGGCAAGGCTGGCCCGCTCCGGCGCATCGCCAGGGCGATCACCATGACCACACCCAGGCCGATGAGGACATCACCGATGCTGAAGATGTTCGCCCATGGAAGCCATGGCGGCAGCGCGAAGATGTCGGTCAGCGGGGCCAGGGCCGGCTCGGGCAAGACCGCACTGTTCGAGTAGACGGTCGTTGAGACCTTCCCCAGCGCCTCCATGGCCGAGACCGATGCGGGCATATAGCCCCCATTCGCGATGATCGCCGCAAGATTGCTGGCTGCCCCGAGCGCGACCACGAGCATCCCCGGAATCGCGCGATTGGCGACGACCGCCAGGAGCACGAGACCGGTGGACGCAACGTAGATCGGCGCACCGAGCGAACCGATCCGTTCCGTCACGACATCGGCGAACAGGATCACCTGGATCAGGAGGCCGGACAGGAAGACCCACGACCAACGGAATCGGAGGTCGGACAGGCCGCGCGGTCGACCCCCGACCAGGAAGCCAAGGGCCGTTCCGATGACGAGTGCATACAGGATGAACATGGCAACTCCTAGCGGTCGACCGTCAGGCCGACGCCTGCTTCACGTCGATGAGACCGTGGGATTGGCTTCCGATCCGGGGCAGGCGGGTCGCCTGGGCTCCGGCTGATCGCCCAAATGCGCGTGGAGTCGCCGGAGCGAACTCCTCGAGGTATCGACCCGCTGCGTCGGCATCAAGCGGCCGCGCGAACAGGTAGCCCTGCCCAAGCTCACAGCCGAGGCCACGCAGATGGGCAAGCTGTGCATGCTCCTCGATGCCTTCGGCGATGATCGTCATGCCGAGGGCGCGGCCGAGGGCCACGATGGCGGCTGCGAACGGCCACTCCTCAGGGTTGTCGGTTTCGCCGATGAACTCCTTCGCGACCTTCAGGATGTCGACACGAAATCTCCGCAGGTAGCCCAGGGACGAGTAGCCGGTCCCAAAGTCGTCGATCGCGAGCCTGACCCCGAGGGAACGGATCTCCTCGAGCCGGGCGATCGTCGCCAAGGTGTCATGGAAGATCACGGTCTCGGTCATCTCGAGGACCAACTGCTCGGGTCGGAGACCTGAATCGTCAAGCAAGGTCCTGAGGGTCTCGACGAAGTCCGGTTGCTGGAGCTGCTGGGCCGCCAGGTTGATGGTGATCGTGATCGGTCGAGCGATCCCTTCGGTTGCGGACCACGCTGCCGCCTGGTTGCAGGCCTCGTTGAGGACCCAGGTGCCGAGGGCGACGATGCTGCCGGTCTCTTCGGCCAGCGGGATGAACTCATCTGGCCCGAGCAGGCCTCGCGTCGGATGGCGCCAGCGCACGAGTGCCTCGGCGCCAACAGCGGTCGACGTCCGGAGATCAATGATGGGCTGATATTGGAGGACGAGCTCGCCTCGCCCCAGGCTCCTCGAGAGCTCCACGCTCAATTCGTGCCGCGCCACGATCGCGGCGTGCATGGTCGGCTCGAAGGTCGCAACGCGGTTCTTGCCGGATGTCTTGGCGGCGTACATCGCCACGTCGGCGTTGCGCAGGAGCTCGTCGGCGCGCTCAGTTCCGAGTCGGGCCGCCGCGATCCCGATGCTGCCGCCGATCTGGACCTCCGACGCCCCCAGCAGGAAGGTGACTCGCAACGAATCGATGATCCGATCCGCGATGGAAATGGAGACCTCGAGGTCCGGGTTGTCCATGAGCAGGATCGCGAATTCGTCTCCACCGAGTCGGGCCGGGAGATCCTCGGGGCGGAGCACGCTTCGGAGGCGGCCAGCAACCTCGACCAGCAGCTTGTCGCCGGCGGCATGGCCCAGGGTGTCGTTGACGGTCTTGAAGTCATCGAGGTCGAGGAACAGGACGACGGGCATTCGGTGATCGTCATCGTGGGTCAGGTGCTGGGTGACCCGCTCCACGAACATCGGCCGATTGGCGAGGCCCGTGAGCGAGTCGTGATAGGCCTGAAAGTTCAGCTCCTCCTTGAGCCGCGAGAGTTCGGCCAGTGATCGTTCAAGGTGGCCATTCTCCAGGGCGACGGCGATCTGGTTCGAGAGCGTCTCGAGGAGTCGGAGATCGTCATCTCCATATGACCCGCCCTCGGTCAGTCGGTTGCCGATCATCAACGACCCGATCAGCTCCGACTCGCCTCGCAGTGGTGCGCCCATGCCATTCCGCAGCCGGGGATGGACGCCGGGTTCGAAGAAAAACGGGCCGCTGGCCCGGATTACTTGCGGATACAGCGGATCCAGGGCGAAGTCCTTCACCGAAACCATCGTCTCCGGTGCAGCCTCATGCCAGGAGCTGGTCCGCAGGGCGTCCATGTCGACTGTCCGCGGATGGAGGACCACCTCGGCGAGCTCGGCCCGGAACATCGCCCGCGCATGGTCGAGAATCGCGACGAGCGATGAATCGAGCTCCGGCGAGTGCTGGAGGATGCGCGACGACTGGTACAACAATTCGAGACGCTCGTGCTTCTCGCGCTCCGAGAGATAGGCGCGATAGGCAATGAAGACGATACCGAGCGGCAGGGCCATGAGCCAGAGCAAGGCCAGATTCGTCCGGATGATCACGACTGCGAGAAGGGCGAGGCTGGTATTCGCAAAGGCGACCATGCTCCCGAACCGGATCATCTCGGGCAGCTTCTCGAACTGGGGCGCCCCGCCGGACAGCGTGATGACCAGCGCGATCGCCACAGCGCCGATCACGGTGGCAGCTATCGTCGCCACGAAGGCCGCGGTCCACTCCTGTGGGCCCGGGACCCCGTCAACGCTCGCCAGCGACCTCACGATGAGGAGTGACACGGCGGCGACGCACATCATGTTCGCGAGATTGAACGTGGTCTTGATCAGGCGCTGGCGTCGCTTGACGATCAGGGCGAGGCCCGCTCCGACGAGAACCGCGAGGAGATACTCACTCGGCGACAGGAAGAAGAACCCGATGACCGCGGGAAACTCGCTCAGGGAGAACGAATGGGTCTCGCGCCGAAAGTGAACATCCACGACTTTCAGCTCGGCGAGCACGAAGGCGATGGCGAAGATGAACCAGGGGATCCAGGCGCCACGTGGCTCCGGTCGGTCCCACAGCGCACCGAGCCAGATCACGCCAGCGACGACGGCCAGCGAGCTGGTCAGCATCCAGATCTTGACGGCCGGACGGAGCAGGGCCGAAATCAAGCCACGAACGCGGAACTCCCGGCCCTGCGTTCCAGGTCGGGTGACGGTCGCTCTTCGGGAGGTCATGGACGCCCACTTGGCTCGAAATCGCATGAACAAATGCCGGCTCCTCGGTGGCCGCATGAACGGCAAGCCAGTTGTACCCCGGGCCATGCCAGCGAGCACCAGCCCGTTCGTACCGGCCTCGAAGGGACCTTTGGTCGACGGAGGATCGGCCGAACGCTCGACCGAGGCGCTTTCGCGTCCGGCTGCTACCCTTCGCGTCCCCAAACCGAACGTGTCTCCGGAGCCGTCAGTGACAGGTGATCGATCGTTCCCGCCACGCACGCTGGTGCAGAAGATCTGGGATGACCACGTCATCGCCGAAGATCCCGGCGCGCCGACCATCCTCGCGGTTGACCTCCACCTCGTCCACGAAGTCACGAGCCCGCAGGCATTCACCGGGCTGCGCCAGCGCGGGCTGACCGTTCGGCATCCCGAACGGACCGTCGCGACGGCTGACCACTCCGTCCCGACGACGCCACGGGGCCTCCCCTTCCTCGACCAGCAGGCGGCCGCCCAGGTGCAGCAGCTTGACACGAACTGTCGCGAGTTCGGGATCCCGCTCCACGGCATCGGCGATCCGAGCCAGGGCATCGTCCACGTCATCGGGCCCCAGCTCGGCCTCACCCAGCCGGGTATGACGATCGTGTGCGGCGACTCCCATACCAGCACCCATGGCGCGTTCGGGGCGCTGGCGTTCGGGATCGGGACCTCCGAGGTGGAGATGGTCCTCGCGACCCAGACGCTCCTCCAGCGAAAGCCGAGGACCTACGAGGTCCGCGTCGACGGGCAGCTCGCGCCAGGCGTCAGCGCCAAGGACATCATCCTCGCGCTGATTTCTCGAATCGGGATCGCCGGCGGGACCGGCCACGTGTTCGAGTATCGCGGCGAGGCGATCCGGGCCCTGACGATGGAACAGCGGATGACCATCTGCAACATGAGCATCGAGGGCGGCGCTCGTGCCGGGCTCATCGCCCCGGACGAAACGACCTTCGCGTACCTGAAGGGCCGGCCGCATGCGCCGACGGGCGAGGCCTGGGACGAAGCGGTCGCTCGCTGGCGAACCCTCCCGACCGATGATGGCGCGACGTACGACAAGTCGATCGTCATCGACGCCTCGACGCTCGAGCCGATGGTCACCTATGGCACGAACCCGGGCATGGGCATCCCGATCAGCGGGCGCGTCCCGGATCCGTCGGCCGCCGCGGACCCGGCTCACGGCCGAGCTCTCGAGAAGGCCCTCGCCTACATGGACCTCACGCCCGGACAGGCGATTCTGGGGCAGGCGGTTGATGTCGTGTTCATCGGCAGCTGCACCAATGGGCGGATCAGCGACCTTCGCCTCGCCGCGGCGGCGCTCAAGGGGCAGCACGTCGCGTCGACGGTTCGGATGATGATCGTGCCCGGTTCCGACGAAGTGAAGCGCGAGGCGGAAGCGGAGGGCCTCGATGTGATCTTCCGTGCCGCGGGCGCGGAGTGGCGCGAAGCCGGCTGCTCGATGTGCATCGCGATGAACGGCGATCAGCTCAGGCCGGGCCAATACGCGGTCTCGACCAGCAATCGCAACTTCGAGGGTCGCCAGGGCAAGGGCGGCCGGACCTTCCTCGCCTCGCCACTGACAGCGGCCGCGTCGGCCATCGCCGGTGTCGTCGCGGACCCGCGCCTCCTGCCCGGCATCGAAGCCGCTTCCGGGATCGGAGGCCGCTGAACATGGCCGAGCCGTTCCGCGGCTTCACTTCGAAGGTCGTCCCGCTCCACGCGGAGAACGTGGACACGGACCAGGTCGTCCCGGCGCGCTACCTCAAGATCACCGACAAGGAGGGCCTCGCCGACGTCCTGTTTCGGGACTGGCGGTTCAAGGAGGATGGATCCGTGAAGGACCCGCCGTTCGTGCTGGACCAGCCGGGGATGGCCGGCCGGAACATCCTGTTGGTCGGCGACAATTTCGGCACTGGATCATCCCGCGAGCACGCACCCTGGGCGCTCGAGGCGTGGGGTATCCGGGCGGTCATCTCAACGGGGTTCGCGGATATCTTCCGTGGCAACGCGCTGAAGAACAACGTCGTCCCAGTGGTTGTGGATCCTGCGACCCATGCCCGCCTCTTCGCCCTGGTCGAGGCGAATTCCGACACCGAACTTACGTTCGACCTCGCCGAACAGGGCATCCTGCTCCCCGATGGGACGACGATCGACTTCGAGATCGACCCGTTCGCCAAACTGATGCTCACGCGCGGGACCGACGAGATGGGCTACCTGCTCGGCAAGCTGCCGGCGATCGACGCGTGGGAAGCCGGGCATCCCGGCCGCGTCGACACCCGTCCCGGGGCCGCCGCCGCAACCGGCTGACCCGGGCGTATCGCGCGCCTGACCTGGCGCAATCACGACCAGACCTGGCGCGGTCTCGTCCAGCGCGGCGAATCAGGGCGGGGTGACCACCAGCGTGCCGACCATGCCGGCCTCGGCGTGGCCCGGGATCGTGCAGAGGATGCGGTAGGTGCCGGGCGTGTCGATCACGAAGCGGAGCTTGGCCGTCTGGCCTGGGCGGGCCGGGACGTCGACGTTGGCGATACCCTCGACGCTCCAGTCATGGACGACCGGATCGTCGTTGGTGAAGGTCAGCACGACCCACTCCCCTGCCCGGATGGTCAGGTCCGGGGTCGAGAACCGGAATGAGGACGCGGTCACGGCCACCTGGCGACTGCTCGAATCGAGCGCCCGGTCGGCGGCCAGGACCCCGCCCGCAACGGCGAGGGCGATGACCCCGATGACGATCAGGAACGTCCCGTCGCGGAGCAGCCCCAGCGGGCCGCGGCGCATCGGCCGGACCCGCCCTGGCCGGACGTCGACGCTCCGCAGGCGGAGCGAATTCGTCACGACCGACACGGACGAGAGCGCCATCGCGCCGGCGGCGAGCGCCGGGTTGAGTGTGACCCCGAAGGCGGGGTACAGGACGCCCATGGCGACAGGAATGAGGAGCACGTTGTAGGCGAACGCCCAGAACAGGTTCTGGCGCACGATTCGGATCGTGGCCCGGGACAGCCCGATCGCGGAAGCCACGAGGCGCGGGTCCCCCCCGACCAGGGTCACGTCGGACGCTTCGATGGCCACGTCCGCTCCGGTCCCGATGGCGATGCCGACATCGGCCCGGGCAAGTGCGGGCGCGTCGTTGATCCCGTCACCGACCATCGCGACGCGCCGGCCCTCGGCCTGGAGCCGCTCGATGGTCGCGTCCTTGTCGGCGGGCAGGACCTCGGCGATGACATGGTCCGACGAAATGCCGACCTGCTGCGCGACCGCCTCGGCCGTGCGCCGGCCGTCACCGGTGAGCATCCAGACATCGAGGCCCATCGCGCGCATCTGGCTGATGGCTTCGGCCGATTCGGCCTTGACCGGATCCGTGATGCTGAACAAGCCGGCGAGCGCACCGTCGACGGCGACCCATGACAGCGTCGCGCCCAGCGCCGCGGCGGCGTCGGCGTCGGCCATGAGCGCCGCTCGATCGATGCCCAGCTCGTCGAGCAGTCGACCGCTGCCGATGGTGACGTCGTGGCCGTCGACACGGCCCTTGATCCCTCGTCCCGCCTGGGCCTCGAACGCCTCGACCGGCAGGAATCCCAGCTCGTCCTCGCGAGCCAGACGAACGATCGCCTCGCCGAGCGGGTGCTCGCTGCGGACCTCGAGTGAGGCGACGAGGTCGAGCAGGCGCCGCGAGTCGGTGCCGGACACGGGCAGGACGTCGGAGACGGCCGGACGTCCGAGCGTGAGCGTGCCGGTCTTGTCGAGCACGACCGTGTCGACGCGTCCGGCGCCTTCCAGCGCCTCGCCGCCGCGGATCAGGATGCCGACCTCGGCGCCCTTGCCGGTTCCGACCATGATCGCGGTGGGCGTAGCGAGGCCCATCGCGCAGGGGCAGGCGATGATCACCACGCCGATGAACGCGGTCAGGGCCAGAGTCACCCGCGGCTCCGGACCGCCGAGGAACCAGGCCACGAACGTCAGCGCGCCGACGACCAGCACGATCGGCACGAAGATCTCGCTGATCCGGTCGGCCAGCTTCTGGATCGGCGCCTTCGATCCCTGCGCCCGCTGGACGAGGTCCACGATCCGGGCCAGCGCGGTATCGCGACCGACGTGGACGGCCCGCATGACGAACGAGCCCGAGGTGTTGATCGTCGCCCCGATGACCTCGTCACCGACCGACTTCGTGACCGGGATCGGCTCGCCCGTGAGCATCGATTCGTCGACGGCGGAGGCCCCTTCGGCCACGACACCGTCGACCGGCACGCGATCGCCCGGCCGTACGCGGAGCAGGTCGCCAGGGACGATGAGCGCGAGCTCAACGTCCTCCTCGACGCCGCCGCGGATCCGTCGCGCGGTGGTGGCCTGGAGGCCGATGAGTCGCCGGATCGCGCCGGTCGTGCGGCCCTTGGCCCGGGATTCGAGCCACCGGCCGAGGAGGATGAGCCCGATGATGATCGTGGACGAGTCGAAGTACGTCTCGGGGTGGAGCCCCGCGAGGTGGATGACTTCGGGGTACATGGTCACGAAGACCGAATACACCCAGGCCGCACTGGTACCGACCGCAACGAGGGTGTCCATCGTGGCGCCGCCGTGCCGACCCGCCCGCCAGGCGGCTCGATAGAACCGGCCCCCCGCCCAGAACTGGATGAACGTTGCCGGCCACAGGATGAGCTTGTTCAGGTCCGCCATCGCGATCACGGTCTGGGGCGTGAACATCGCGATCATGATCAGGATCGCTGCCCCGATCGCCACTGACGCCTGGAGCAGCGTCTGGCGCTGCAGGCGCTCGCGGTCGAGGTCGTCGGCCGTGACCTCGTCGGCCAGCGAGGCGGCGGTGCCCTCCGCGCCGGGCACGACCGCGGCCTCGGGTTTGACCTCGTAGCCTGCGGCGCGGACTGCGGCGACGGCCTCATCCCGGCCGGCGAGGCCCGGATCCAGTCGGACGGTCGCCCGTTCGGTGGCGAGGTTCACGCTCGCGTCCTGAACCCCTGGAGTCTTCTTGAGGAAGCGCTCGATCCGGTTGACACAGGAAGCGCAGGTCATCCCCTCGATCGGGAGGACGATCTCGATCGGGACGATGCGCGGATCCGCTGGGCTGTCGGCCGTCATGGAATCTCGGTCAGCTTGCTGTGGACTCGTTTGCTACATCGATGGGACGTACGCGGAATCCAGGAATCGGCCGGGGTCGTCGCCAAACTCCAGCTTGCAGCCACGGCCACAGAAGTAGTAGGTCATCCCGTCGTGCTCGGAAACGAGATCGCGGGCCGTCGCCGTGGTCTTGTCGACCGTCATGCCGCAGACGGGATCGAGCGCAGCGTCGTCGCCCATCGGTGTCGAGCCATGCCCGGGGGCCATGTCGATGCGCTTATCCACGGTTCGTTCCTCCGTTCGGGGGACTGGCACGGGGAGCCGTTGGTGGCCGCGCCCCGAGTCCCGTATTGATACTCCATGGGAGTATAGCAAATGCCACGCGCGATCGGCCTATGGGGTCGGCGGTCGGACCATGCGAAGGGGCAGCCGGACCTACGATCCCATCCTGTGGGACGATCCTGACCATGAACCTCGTGGACGCGCTCGCGCTCATCCTGCTGGTCATCGCGGTCTTCCTCGGCCTTCGATCCGGTGCGCTTCCGCAGCTCGGCGGCCTGCTCGGCGCTGCCGCCGGCGCATGGCTCGCCCTCGCCGCGATCCCGATCCTGATGCCGTATGTCGCGGCCCTGCCCGCGCTGGTGCGCATCGCAGCCATTCTCGGCGTGCTCATGGTGTTGATCGGTGCGGGGGAAATGGCCGGTGCCGGGATCGGACGATCGGCGTCGCGGCGCCTCGGTACCGGGGTGTTCAATGCCCTCGACAGGGCAGCGGGTGCCATCGTCGGTGCCGGGCAGGCCGTACTGGTCGTCTGGCTGATCGGTGGCATCCTGACCACCGGTCTCGTGCCCGCCCTGGCTCGCGATGCCCAAACGTCGGTGGCGGTTCGGGGAATTGCTGCGGTCCTCCCGCCGCCGACCGACCTGGTGCTCGGCCTCGGGACCACTCTCGATCGCTCGGGTCTGCCCGACGTGTTCCTCGGACTCGAGCGCCTACCCGCCGAGCCGGTGACCATGCCCGCCGACCCGGTCGCCCAGGCGATCGGACGTCGAGCGCTCGCCTCCGCCCCGCGGATCGAAGCCGATGCCTGTGACTATCGATCGACGGGCACGGGCGTGGCCATCAGGTCCGGCTATGTCGTCACCAACGCCCATGTCGTTGCCGGCGCCCGATCCGTGCGGGTCATCTCGACGTCGGGGTCGTTCAAGGCCACCGTCGTGGCCTTTGATCCGAACCTCGACGTTGCCGTCCTGCGGGTCGTCGGATTCGATCCCGGCCCGCTGTTCTTCTCGACCGGCGATCCTGATCGGGGAACCACCGGCGCAACGATCGGCTATCCGAACGGCGGCGGCGCCGTCATCGAGCCAGCCGCGGTCGCGGCACGATATCCGGCCGAGGGGCTCGATATCTACGGCACCTCGCGCGTCCATCGCGAGATCATCGAAATCCGGGCGGTGGTCGAGCCTGGCGACAGCGGAGGTCCACTCGTCCTGTCCGACGGGACGGTTGGGGGCCTCGTCTTCGCCGAGTCGCGGACCGATCCGTCGGTCGGCTACGCGTTGTCGCCAAGCGCGGTTGCGACGGCCGTGACCCCGGCACTCGGACGCAGCGCGGCGGTCTCCACGGGTCCCTGCCTCCACTGACCATCCACTGGCCTGGGGCCGGCCGCGAGCCGAAACGCGGTTCCGAGGTGGCCCTCCCGTTCCCAGGCGGGCCCTCCGGTTCCGAGGTGGCCCTCCCGTTCCCAGGTGGCCCTCAGCGATCAGTCGGGCGCCGCCGCCTCGCGGCGTGGGGCCCCCTGCCTCCATGCTGCGCCAATCGAGCGCCGAGAACAGCGGCAGGCGCCCGGGAGATCGACCTTCTCGTCCATGCACCGAGGATGACCCAGCGGCTCACCGGCGCGTGAACCGGCTCTGACCCATGCGCGGACGCACGCTCGAGCCACGAGCATCGTCCCGATGAGGGATAGTTGGCCGGAATGGACCGAATCACGGCCGCCCTGTCCAGCGCGTTGGTCGCGACCGTCGCAGCATTCGAGAATCCGAGCACGCGCCGGGTTCAGGCCGCGTTTCTCCTCGGCTTTGCGGTCGACTCGGGTCTGCTCATCATCCTGGCCGTCAGCGCGTTCGCGGTCGCTGGGCCGGTCGGGGTGGCCGGGATCGGCGTGGCCCGCGTCGCCGCGACCGTGGCCTGCGGCGTCCTCGCGGCGGCGCCGCTCGCGCGCTGGCGCGCAGACCGGGTGCTGATGGCGCTCGGCGTTGCCCGCGTGATTGCGACCTCGAGCGTCGGGGTGGCGATCTTCCTCGGCGGAGATCCGGTCTGGTTCCTGCTCGCCTCCGCGGTGATGGGCGGCACGGACGCGATCTTGCGGCCGGCCCAGAGCACGCTCCTGCCGGCCCTGGCCCGAACGCCCGAGGAACTCGTCACGGCGAACATCGCCTCGAGCTCGGCCGAGGCGATCGGTTCATTCATCGGACCACTCTCCGCCGCGATCCTCATCGCGACGGGTGCTCCGGCAATCGCAGCCCTCTTACTGGCGGCCGTCCAGGTCGGAGGCGTGATCGCCTTGGCCGATATCCACTTCGAGGATCAGCACGATGAGCGCGGGCCCGACCATCGGGTTGCCGGCCGTGGTCTCGCACTCGGTGCGGGCGTGGCGGCCATCCGCCAGCGTTCCGCGATCGCCGTCGTGATTGCCGGGTTCATGTTGCAGACGATGGTTCGCGGGTTACTCACGACGCTCGCGGTCGTCCTCAGCTTCGAGTTGATCCACCTCGGTGACGCCGGCGTCGGGCTGCTCGGTTCGGCGTTGGGCCTCGGCGGCATCATCGGGGTAGGGATCGGCCTGGCGATTCGGCGAAGCGGCCCGAATTCGTTCGTCCTGGCGCTGGCCGGGTGGGGCCTGCCGATCGCGTTGATCGGTCTGGTTCCTCTCCCGATCGTCGCCGGCCTCGCGTTCGCCATGACCGGCCTATCCAATGCTCTGCTCGACATCGTCGGCTTCACCCTGCTCCAACGGGGCTGCCGCAACCAGGAGCGGGGCGCGGTCTTTGCCCTGTTCGAGGGAGCGACCGCGCTGTCGGCGGCCGTTGGGTACGGCCTCGCACCCGCACTGGTCGCGGGGCTTGGAATCCGCTCTGCCCTGATCGTCGCCGGGGCCGTCCTGCCGATCGCAGCGGTGATCATCTGGGTCCTGCTTCGCCATTCCCGCTCGATCGAGGCCGTCCCCTGGACCGACGTCCAGCGCCTCCGCGATGTGCCGGCCTTTCGCGTTCTGCCACTCACCGGCATCGAGCGGCTGATCACGGGGGCCGTGTCCATCAACTTCGATGCCGGGGTCGTCCTCATGGAAAAGGGGGCACCGGGCGACTGCTTCCTGGTCATCGAGACCGGTGACGTGATCGTGACCGATGGCGATCACGTTCTTGGCACCTACGGCCCCGGGGTCGGGATCGGTGAGATTGCGCTGTTGCACGGGACCCGCCGGACCGCAACCGTGACCGCGGTGACGGACGTCAGGGCGCTCTCAATCGACGCGGAGCTGTTCCTGGCCGCCGTCCGCGGCCCTGCCGCGACCTCAGCGGCGACGGTCCTCATGGATGAGCGGCTGGCTCGATCTGCCGCCCTGGGGTGAGCGAGGTCATACACTGATGGTCGACACCCTTCGGGGCCGCAGGCCCCCGACCCGAGGTTCCAGATGCCAGATCGCCCGCTCCCGTACGACCGTCCGACCGACCCCGGCAAGCGACATTCGTTTGCCCTGACCGACGGCCCGGATCGTGCCCCGGCGCGGGCGATGCTCAAGGCCATCGGCTTCACGGACGACGATCTCGCCAGGCCGCTCGTCGGCGTCGCCACGACCTGGATCGAGACGATGCCCTGCAACTACAACCAGCGCCGGCTGGCGGAATTCGTGAAGCAGGGCATTCGCGAAGCCGGCGGAACGCCGATGGAGTTCAACACGATCGCCGTATCCGACGGCGTGTCGATGGGGACGGAGGGCATGAAGGCGAGCCTCATCAGCCGTGAGGTGGTTGCGGATTCGATCGAGCTCGTCGTCCGCGGGCATCTGCTCGATGGTGTCGTCTGCCTGGTCGGCTGCGACAAGACCATTCCCGGTGCCGCGATGGCGCTGGCTCGCCTCGACGTGCCTGGCCTCGTCCTCTACAACGGGACCATCTACCCTGGCACGTACAAGGGCCAGGACCTCACGATCGTGTCGGTCTTCGAGGCGGTCGGTGCCTACCGGGCGGGCAAGATCTCGCTCGACGAGTTGTACGACATCGAGAGTGCGGCCTGCCCCGGCCCCGGGGCGTGCGGCGGGCAGTACACCGCCAACACGATGAGCATGGCGATGGAGCTGCTCGGCCTGTCCCCGGGCGGACTGAACGGCATCCCCGCCGAGGATCCGAAGAAGGACGACGCGGCGCGACGGGCCGGCGAGCTGGTGATGACGCTGGTCCACCACGACATCCGGCCGTCCCACATCGTGACCCGTCGATCCTTCGAGAACGCGATCGCCTCGGTCGCGGCCACCGGGGGCTCGACCAATGCCGTGCTCCACCTCCCGGCGATCGCCCACGAGTTCGGCATCCCGCTCACGATCGATGAGTTCGGCACCATCGCCGACCGCACACCGGTCATCGCGGACATGCGGCCCGGCGGCCGGTACACCGCGTCGGATATGTACGACGCCGGCGGAATCGGCCTGGTCATGCGTGAGCTGCTCAAGCGGGACCTCCTCCATGGCGACGAGAAGACGGTCGATGGGCGCTCGATCAGCAAGATCGCGGCCGCCGCCGTCGAGACGGAGGGCCAGAAGGTCGTGGTGCCGATCGAGACGCCGATCAAGGAGGTCGGCGGCCTGACGATCCTGCACGGCTCGCTCGCCCCGGATGGCTGCGTCGTGAAGCTCGCGGGACACGAGCGCCTGCATCACCGAGGACCGGCACGGGTGTTCGATTCCGAATCCGACTGCTTCAAGGCCGTCTCGGCTCGCCAGATCGTGGCCGGCGACGTCGTCGTGATCCGCTACGAAGGGCCGGTCGGTGGCCCCGGGATGCAGGAGATGCTGAGCGTCACCGCAGCGCTGGTCGGCGAGGGTCTGGGCGAGTCGGTGGCCCTCCTGACCGACGGACGATTCTCGGGCGGCACCCACGGGCTGATGATCGGCCACGTCGCGCCGGAAGCAGCCCTCGGCGGCCCGATCGCGCTGGTTCGGGAAGGCGACGAGATCGAGATCGACGTCCCGACCAAGCGGATGGACCTCCTCGTGAACGACGCGGAGTTGGCTCGTCGGCGCGCCGAATGGACCGCGCCGCCGCCGCGCTACGCCACGGGTGTCATGGCGAAATACGCTGCCCTGGTGTCGTCGGCCTCCGAGGGAGCAGTCACCACCGGGCGTCGCCTCCGCCAGGCCCTCGAGCGACCGTGAGCCGATGACCGGCGCCACCCTGCCGCCAGATCCCGCGGCGTATGACTCCGAGCGGAACCAGCATGCTCGCAAGCGCGGTCTCGACGCGCCGTACATCGCTGGTGGACGAGATCCTCACCCGGAGCAGGGACGTGCCGAGGAACGACGGCTCCTGCGCCTGCTGATCGGCATGGTCGTGGTCCTCATTCTGTCGGGCTTCGTGGTCGGTATCGCAGCGGCCCTGCTCGGGTTCGAGGTTTGAGCCAGCCGCCGCCCGGGTCGGACCGGCCGAGTGCAGCCGTCAGCCCCGATCGCTGGGCCCGGGCCCACGAGCGCCTCGTCGCGACCCTGCGCGACCTGATCCGCATCCCGTCGGTCAATCCCCCCGACCCACCGGGCCCGGAGCTCGATGCCGCCCGACGCATCCGTGACTGGCTGGCGGATTCGGGTATCCCATCCACGGTCTACGAACCGGCACCTGGCCGCGGCTCGGTGGTCGCCCGATTGCGCGGCGACGGCTCGGGCGGAGCCCCACTCCTCCTGCTCTCCCATCTTGATGTCGTGCCCGCTCCTCCCGATCGCTGGACACAGGGACCGTTCAGCGGTGCCATCGTGGATGGGTACGTTTACGGACGCGGCGCCGTCGACATGAAGGACCTGGTCGCCATGGAGATCGAGGTCTTCCGGCTGCTTGCCGAGGAAGCCGTCGCCGCGGGCCGGAATCCGGCGTCAGAGGCCATCCCGGGACTGCGGCGGGACGTCCTGCTCGCCGTGACCGCCGACGAGGAGGCAGGCGGCCTCGATGGCGCGAGCTGGCTGGCCGACCATCACCCGGAGCATCTGCAGGCCGCCGGCGCCCTCAATGAATCCGGGGCTGTCAGCCTCGACATCGGGGGCCGACGTCTGTACCCGATCCAGGTCGCCGAGAAGGGCTACGCCGTCTACCGCATCACGGTTCGCGGGACGTGGGGCCACGGCTCGATGCCTCGACCGGACAACGCGGTGGTGCTGGCCGCCGATGCGATCACGCGTCTCTCCAAGCCGGGTACGCCCCGCGTGACCGACGTCATGCGTGACTTCTTCAACGGCGCGGCCGACGCGCTTGGCGGCGACGCGGCGACGCTGTTGCGGGCCATCGCCGATGGAGATGCCGGGCGGGCGGAAGCGGCGATCGACCGCCTGTGCGCGCCCGTGTACGCGAGGGCCGCGCGAGCACTCGTCCGGGACACGATCTCACCGAACATCGTCCACGCCGGGGTCAAGTCCAACGTCATCCCGGGTGAGGCGGTGATCGAGCTGGACTGCCGACTCCTTCCCGGCACGGACGAACCGGCGATGCGCGCCGAAATCATCGACCGGTTGGGCCCAGGTCTCGCCCCGGTCTGCGAGGTCGAACTCGTGGCGGCCGCGCCGGCCGTCGTCGCGCCGGTGGACTCGCCCCTCTACCGGGTCCTCGAGCAGGTGGTCCGGGACCACGATCCGAACGGCTATCCGCTCCCCGTCATGGCACCGTTCTCGACCGACAACAAGTCGCTCGCCCGTCTCGGCGTCCCCGCCTACGGGTTCTCCCCACTGAAGCTCGATCCTGACGAGGCCTACCTCGAGCGCTACCACGGGGTTGACGAACGCGTCGGCCTCGACGCACTGCGCTGGGGCCTGCCGGTCCTGTACGACGCGGTTCGACGCTTCTGCGGCTGACCCGGCACAGACAGCACGAGACCCCGAGGGCGCCGCAAACGCCACGCCCCCGGGGTCCGCGACGAGCAGGTCAGTCGGTGTTCGGACCGTGCCGGCCAAGGATGCCTCGCCGTACGGTCTCCCGCTGGCGCGGCAGAAGCATGAGCCCGATCACGACCGCGGCCATGAGACCGAGCAGTGCCGGCAGTGACGCGACCACGAGTTGGTCGCCCGTCACCGGCGTCGAGGTCGGTGGAACCGATGGGGCCGGGGCCACGGTCACGGCCACCTGGGCGCGCACTTCGCCACCCGGATTGGCGGCGGTATGCACATTGACGTACGTCCCACCCGAGACGATGGCCGCGACGGCACCGGGCATGTCCGTGACCGCACCGGTCGGCGTCAAGTTCGCGGCCGTCAGCGTCCCGACCATCGGACTCGGACCGACGGAGAGCGGGAAGAGCACGCCGCCATTGGATCCGGCCGCGCCCAGGTGGATGTGGGCCGCAGCCGCCGCACCCGACAGGCCCGCATAAGCGACGTAGTAGGTCAGCGTGCTGCCGTCGGTGCTGACCACCACCCAGCCATTGCCGGACCCTCCGTTCGACAGCGGAGGCACTTCCTGGAGCCCCGACAGCGTGCCGAAGTGAGCGCCGCCCTTCGCGGTCACCTGGCCTCGAATTTCGCCACCCGGGTTCGCGGCCGTGTGGAGGTTGACGTAGGTGCCGCCGGCCTTGATGGCGGCGACGGCCTGGGCGAAGGTCGTGATCGCCCCACTCGGGGTGAAGTTCGACGCCGTGAGCATGCCGACCATCGGGCTCGCCGAGGCGGACAGCGGGAGGATGACGCCGCCGTTCGCGCCACTCGCACCGACGTGGATGTGCGCCGCGGCGAGGGCGCCTGACAGGCCGCTGTACTCGACCACGTACCAGATCGTCGAGTTATCCGCCGAGATCACGACGGTCGCCTCGCCTGTCGCGGCGGTCACGACGGGGGGGACTTCCTGGGAACCGTCGACAGGCCCCCCGAAGGCCGGCGTCGGCGGATCGGCGGCAAGGACCGCCGGGGTGGTCAACGCAAGGAGCCCGATGACTCCGAGAAGCACGAGTCGCGATCGCATGCCGTCCTCCTGGGCTCGCCGACGGCGTCATGAACTCCGCGCCGAGGGCTTATCCGTCCTTACGACGAGGAGTCGCGATCGGATCCCCGAACGATCCGATCGCATGTCGCTGTCGTACATCCGGTCATGCAGGCGCTGAGGTCGAGGCCGCACGAACGACGCTCCCGGACGTATGTTGCCCTCGGACTGCCTGGCATACTGTTTGCCATGGCCGTCGCGATCGCATTGCCGGTGGCTGGCGCTTCGTTCACGGTCCAGGCCCAGAACTACGCCTTCGTGGCTCCAGGAGGTGGATCCGGGCTTACGCTGCCGGTGGGTTCCACGGTCACCTGGGCTGCGAGCGGCGACCCGCACACGGTGACCAGTGGTGCCCCAGGGTCGGTCGACAATCGGTTTGCGGATCACCCGGCAAGCGCCGGCCTCCTCGTCGCCGGTGACACGTTCACGACGACCTTTTCCTCCGTCGGCACGTTTCCCTATTTCTGCGAGGTCCACCCTGAACAGATGTCGGGCGTGATCACGGTCGTTTCGACGGCTACCAGGCCGCCGTCTCCACCGCCGGCCTCGACGCCCCGGGCCACGCTGCGACCGACTCCGACTCCGACGCCGACGCCGACTCCGCCTCCGACGCCAACCCAGCCGCCAACCCCGACCCCCTTGGCGCCCCTGCCCAGCGCCGAGCCTTCACCGGGCCCATCCTCCCCGTTGCCAACCACCGAGCCCACTCCATCACCCGGCCCACCGGGTGGCGATAAATCCCCGATCGACGCGGGTGGGGGCCCGCTTGCTCCGGCAGGAGCTGGCCTCGTGATCATCGTGGGGCTGGCCTGGCTCGTCGGGCGCCGGATCCGCAGCCGGAGGGGTTGAGCGCCCAGAACCACCCGGATATCGCAGCGATGAGGTACGTTCAGCCTTCGCCGGGACCCGCCCGCACCACGCGACCCTTCCGTGAGAAGGCGCGCGTCGCGAGTGCCGCGACGCCCATCGCGACCAGGGCTCGCTCTGCCGTGCTGAGGGGTCGGACTGCGGTCAGGAACTGATCGGCCCGCGCTCGATCCACCGCCCGCAGCACGGCGTGGCCTCGGTGGGTCAGGACGACCGAGCGCTGTCGACGATCGTCGGGTTCCTCGTGCCGCTCGACGAGTCGCCGCCGGACGAGCCCATCGACCAGTCGGCTGGTCGCCGATGGGGAACGGGCCAGCGACTCGGCAAGTTCCCCGATGGTCGTCGTGCTTCCGTCCGCGAGGACATAGAGCGCCGCGAGCTGGGTGAATCCCAGCCGCAGGTCGCCGAGCTGGGATGCAAATCCGATCACCAGCTCACGCCAGAGCGCCCGACCCATCGCCACGCGTTCCGAGATCTGACGCACGTTCGGGATCCGCGGGCCGGCCAGGACCGAGGCCCCGAGATCAGCCTCGAAGCGTCGGGCAATCGCGCGAACACTCGCCCCGCGCGGTCGGCGGCGTGCCGGAAGGGGTTCGGTCATACCGGCTGATGCTACCGCAATCGGCGCCAGATTGTATGCACAATCACATGGATTTCACGCTCGCCCGGCCCGGAGTCGGGGCAGGATGGTCAGGCCAGCACCCGGGCGTTGCGCCATGCTGCGGACCCCGAACCGAGCAGGAGGCCATGGACAAGGTCGCGTTCATCTTTCCCGGACAGGGTTCCCAGTCCGTCGGCATGGGCCAGGCGCTCGCCGCCGCATCGCCCGCTGCGATGGCCATCTTTCGTGCCGCCGACGAGGCTCTTGGGGAGGGCATCGCCGAGCTCGCCTGGTCCGGGCCCGAGGAGACCCTCAACCTCACGCAGAACGCCCAGCCCGCACTCCTCGCCACGTCGATCGCCTACCTCGAGGCGCTGCGCGAGTCGTGGGTCCGAGACGGCGTATCCGCTCCCGTTCCCGTGTACATGGCCGGCCATTCGATGGGCCAGTACTCGGCGATGGTCGCGGCTGGCGTGATCTCTCTGGCGGATGGAATGCGCCTGGTCCGCGAACGCGGTCGCCTCATGCAGGCCTCGGGGTCCGGACGAGACGGCGCCATGGCCGCGCTCATCGGGCTCGATGACGCCGCCCTTCCAGCCTTGGTGGGCCGGGCCGGTGCCTTCGGGATCTTCGGCGTCGCCAATCGCAACGCACCCGGCCAGGTCGTGGTCTCGGGTGAGCGCGGGGCCATCGAGGCCGGCGCCGAGATCGCCCGATCCCTCGGCGCCAAGCGCGCCATCGTGCTGCCCGTCAGCGTCGCGGCTCACTCGCCCCTGATGGAGGAGGCGGCCGCCGCCATGCGCCGGGTCCTGGCGAACGTCTCGTTTGCGGACCCGTCCGTGCCGCTGCTGGCCAACGCCGACGCGACCGTGCTCGACACGGGGGAGGCGTGCCGCAGGGAACTCGTCGATCACCTGACTGCCGGAGTCGACTGGGTGCGCGCAGTCGAATCGATGGTCGACGCCGGCGTCTCGACCTTCATCGAGATCGGCCCGGGCCGCGTGCTCACGGGCCTGACCAGGCGAATCGCCGACCAGGCGACCGTCCATGCCACCGACGACCCCGCGGCACCCGACCGCCTCGCGGTCCCGATTCCGTCCTCGGGCGCGGCTTGGCCCGCCCTCGCCAGCCTCTCGCAAAGGAGTCCAGATCGTGCGCACACCTGATTACCAGCGCCGCGTCGTCGTCACCGGACTCGGCGTGGTCAGCCCCGTCGGCAACGATGTCGCAACCGCGTGGTCGAACCTGCTCAACGGCGTGTCCGGTCTTGGTGAGATCACCCGGTTCGACGCCTCCGGCTACGACCAGCACGCGGCCGGCGAGGTTCACGGCTTCGAGCCGACCGACTGGATGGACGCCAAGGCGGCTCGGCGAAGCGAGAGCGATATCCATTTCGGGGTCGCTGCGGCCAAGCAGGCCCTGGCCGATTCCGGCTTCGAGATCACGGACGAGAATCGGGCTGACGTCGGCGTTATGTTCGGGTCGGGCGCCGGTGGCCAACGGCTCATGATCGACAGCTACCGGATCCTCCATGAGAAGGGTCCGAATCGGGTCCCGCCGACCTTCATCGCGAACGCCCTGGTCGATTCTGCGTCGGGGATGATCGCGATCGAGACCGGTGCCATCGGCCATAACGTGTGCATCGTGTCGGCGTGTGCCACCGGGACCCACAACGTGGCCGAGGCTGCCGAGGTCATTCGCCGCGGGGATTGCATCGCCGTCATCAGCGGATCGACGGAGGCGCCGCTCATCGAGGTCGCCCATGCGGGCTTCGGGAACATGCGCGGACTGGGATCGCCCCGGCCGGGCGAGGACCTCTCGACCGTCTCGCGTCCGTTCGACCTGACCCGCAACGGCTTCGTGCTCGGCGAGGGCGCCGGTGGACTCTTCCTCGAGGACCTCGAGCTCGCCAAGGCCCGTGGTGCAAAGATCTACGCCGAGGTCGTCGGGTACGGATCGGCCGCCGACGGCTGGGACATGATCCAGCCGATCGAGGGCGGCGTGGGCTCGGCGCGGGCCATGAAGATGGCCCTCGAGCGACGCGGCGTGCCGGCCGATGAAGTCGACCTCATCAACCCCCATGGCACCTCGACCCCGGTCGGCGACGCCCGCGAAGCCGAGGCGATCTGGACGACCTTCGGTGATCGATCCGCGGCCGCCCGGCGTTCCCTCGCGATCAGCGCGACCAAGTCGATGACCGGGCACATGATGGGCGCCGCCGGAGCTTTCGAGGCCTTCGCGACCGTGATGTCGGTGGCCACCCAGACCATTCCCGGCACGCTCAACTATCGCGAGCCCGATCCGGCCTGCGACCTGTGGGTCGTGGACGAGACGATCGAAGCACCGATCCGCCACGCGCTCTCGAACAATATCGGTCTCGGCGGCCACAACGGCGCGGTCATCTTCAAACGGTACGACGGCGACTGATCGCCCAGGGCTTCCTTCCGAAGGGTGCGCCGGCGCCGGCGGCGGGCCCGGCTACAATCCCGGAACCAAGAGCTTTCGCCGAGGTGCTATTCGTGCCCAGTCAGGATCCTGCCCGCAGAGCGGTCGTCACCGCCATGGGCGCCGTCACGCCGATCGGCAACGACGCCGATACGTTCTGGACGAACCTCCTCGCGGGCGTCTCCGGCGGCGGGCCCATCACGACGTTCGATACCACCCACCACGATGTCAAGATCGCGGCCGAGGTCAAGGATTTCGACCCAACGCTGACGATGGATCGCAAGATGGTCCGTCGGATGAGCCGGTTCATCCACTTCGGCGTCGCCGCCGCGACCGAGGCCATCACGAAGTCCGGGATGGACTTCTCGACGTGGACCCCCGAGCAGCGGGACCGCGTCGGCGTCGTCATCAATACCGGCGGCGGCGGCATGGAGCAGGTCATCGAGGGGGCGCACGTCCTGTGGGAGCGGGGTCCGGGCCAGGTGAGCCCGTTCGCGATCCCCGCGGTATCCGGCAGCATGGCGGCGGCGCAAGTCTCGATGAAGTACGGCCTGACCGGCCCGGTCATCACGCAGGTCGCGGCTTGCGCCTCGGGGGTCATCGCGTTCCAGGACGCCCTGCGACTGATCGCGAACGACGAGTGCGACGTCGTGATCACCGGAGGCTCGGAGGCGCCGCTCCTCCCCATGGCCTTCGCGGCCCTCGGAAACATGGGCGCCCTGTCGAAGCGCAACGACGACCCCGCCGGGGCGTCCCGACCGTTCGACCGGACACGCGACGGCTTCGTCTTCGGCGAAGGGGCCGCGGTCTTCGTCATCGAGTCGGCGGCTCATGCCCAGGCCCGGGGCGCGACGATTCTCGCCGAGGTGGCGGGGGCCGCCCTGACCGCCGACGCGTATCACATCTCGGCACCTGAACCAACGGGCCGCGGCGCCGCGATGGCGATGACTGGCGCCATGCGCCACGCCGGTATCGGGCCATCCGACATCGACTACCTCGTTGCGCATGGCACCTCGACGCCGCTCAACGACGCGACCGAGACCAAGGCGATCAAGCGCGCCTTCGGCGATCGTGCCGCCTCCCTGCCCATCTCGTCGCCGAAGTCGATGGTCGGGCACCTGTTGGGCGCCGCCGGGTCCATCGCGGGCATCGCCGCGATCGGGGCCATCCGGGACGGCTGGATCGCGCCGACGATCAACTATCGCGAACCGGATCCGGAGTGCGACCTCGACTACACACCGAACGTGAAGCGCAAGCTCCGCGTCGACACGGCGATGATCAACGGCTTCGGGTTCGGCGGCCAGAACGCGGTCGCGATCTTCCGCCGCTACGAGGACTGACCGCCGGGATCACTCCCAGCGGAACGTCCGGATCGCCAGACCCGCGGCCGCCACTGCCCAGGCCGCGAGGATGACGAGCGGCCAGCCGACCGGGCCCGCGGTGCCGAGGGCCACCCGCAGCAGGTCCGACAGTGCCGCCGCCGGCAGGATGCGTGCGACCGCTTCGAGCGGCGCCGGGAGATGGTCCACGGGCAGCACGATGCCGCCGACCATCAGGAACCCGAGAAACAGTCCGTTGGCGAGCGCCAGCGTCGCCTCTGCCCGGAGCGTGCCGGCGAGCAGCAGGCCGAGCCCCGTGAACGCGAGCGTGCCGAGGAGCATCGCAGTGAGGAACAGCGGGACGGAGACCGCCGGCCCGGCCGACCAACCGAGCACGAGCGACCCGATCAGGAACAGCAACACCACCTGGACCAGTTCAAGGACGATGACCGCGCCAAGCTTCGCCCCGACGAGGCCCCAACGCGGCAGGGGCGATGCCCCGAGGCGCTTGAGGACGCCGTAATTCCGCTCGTACGCCGTGGCGATACCCAGGTTGACGAGACCCGTCGCGATCACGGCGAGGGCGAGGGC
>JAYTWS010000194.1:0-2745 GCA_043743315.1 Chloroflexota bacterium
ATCACCCAGGGCACCAATATCCTCCTCGGCCGCGGCTGGTCGGCGGACCGGGTGCTCAACGATGCCCTCGTGGAGGGGATGCGGATCGTCGGCATCGACTTCCGCGACGGGATCCTGTTCGTTCCGGAGGTGCTGCTCGCGGCCAACGCGATGAAGGCCGGCATGGCCATCCTTCGCCCCCTCCTGGCCGAGACCGGGTCCAAGCCGATCGGCAAGGTCGTCATCGGGACCGTCAAGGGCGACATCCACGACATCGGCAAGAACCTCGTGGCGATGATGCTCGAGGGCGCCGGTTTCGAGGTCTACGACCTCGGCATCAACACCGACGCCGACAAGTTCATGGCCGCCCTCGAACTGCACAAGCCCGACATCCTCGGGATGTCCGCGCTGCTCACGACCACGATGCCGTACATGAAGGTCGTCATCCAGACACTCAAGGACCGCGGCATCCGGGACGACTACATCGTCCTCGTGGGCGGTGCCCCACTCAACGAGGAGTTCGGCAAGGCCGTCGGCGCCGATGCCTATTGCCGCGATGCCGCCGTGGCCTCCGAGACGGCTCGCCGGCTCGTCGATGAACGCCGTGCCCAGGTCGCCTAGGACCGGGGAACCGGTTGCCAACGACCCTCCGGGCCGGCGCGTGACGCCCCGCTTGGGCCGGGTGTCCCGCGGAGAGACCTCGCGACCGCTGGTCATCGGCTGCGGCGCACTGGCGCGCGAGCTGGTCGCGCTGACCCGCCACGCCGGGCTGCCGGCGGTTGACCTGACCTGCCTGCCGGCGACGCTTCACAACCGTCCGGAGCAGATCCCCGCGGCGGTCCGTGCCCGGATCCGCAAGGCTCGCGCGGCCGGCCGGGACCGGTTGTTCGTCGCGTACGCCGACTGCGGCACGGGCGGGATGCTGGATCGCGTGCTGGAGGAGGAGGGCGTGGCCCGGCTCGAGGGCGCCCATTGCTACGAGATCTACGCGGGCCGGGCCGCGTTCGCCGCGCTGTCGGACCGGGAGCCCGGCACGTTCTACCTGACCGATTTCCTGGCTCGCAACTTCGAGCGGCTCGTCATCCGCGGCCTGGGGCTCGATCGGCATCCCGAGCTGCTGCCGCTGTACTTCGGCAACTACCGCCGGGTCGTGTTCCTGGCCCAGACCGAAGATCCGGTCCTCACGACCCTCGCCCGGCGCGGCGCTCGGCGACTTGGCCTCCGATTCGAGCGGCGCTTCACCGGCCACGGCGAGCTGGCACCCGCGATGGCGGCATTTCGAGGCGCCACGAACGCCAACGTCGCCCTCGCGGCAGCCGGGGAGCCGGCCCAGGTCGGAGGGCCGGCCTGATGCCCGCGACCCTCACCGTCATCTGGTGGCGGGACATTCCCGCCCAGGTCGTGGCGAAGGAAGAGCGGAACACCCACAAGATCGTCCTGCACGGTCGGTTCCAGGTCGCGATCGACCGGGCCGCGATGCAGGCGGGCAAACGCGGCGCAAGCGACTACATCGAGGAGTGGCGCCGCGAGTCCCGGCCCTGCGGCGATGACCTCGAGACCGTGGCCAAGGATGAGGCCGCGCGCCTCGAGGGCCACTACACCCGCGAGGTCCTGGCGCGGTTGGTCGCCGCCGGCGGCGTCGACATCGACAAGACCCCTTCCGAGGATGAACCCGCATGACCCACACCGTGATCTCGTCCGCCAGGCGAGAGGTGGTCATCGGGTTCGACCGGCCGTTCGTCCTGATCGGGGAGCGGATCAACCCCACCGGAAGGAAGCTCCTCGCCGAGGAGATGCGCAACGGCGACTTCAGCCGAGTCGAGCGCGACGCGCTGGCCCAGGTCGAGGCCGGCGCCCACATGCTCGATGTCAACGCGGGCATCCCCCTTGCGGATGAGCCCGGGATCCTGGCACGCACGATCCAGCTGGTGCAGTCACTCGTCGATGTCCCGCTGTCGATCGATTCCTCGATCGTCGAGGCGCTCGAAGCCGGCCTCGCCGTGTACCAGGGCAAGGCTCTCGTCAACAGCGTCACAGGCGAAGAAGAGCGCCTCGAGCGGGTCCTGCCACTGATCAGGAAGTACGGCGCCGCGGTTGTCGCGATTTCCAACGATGACACCGGCATCAGCGAGGACCCGGATGTCCGCTACGCCGTCGCGAAGCGGATCGTCGAGCGAGCCGCGGATCATGGGATCCCGCGCTCGGACATCGTCGTCGACCCGCTGGTCATGCCGATCGGGGCGATGCGAAACGCCGGCCAGCAGGTCTTCCGGCTCGTCCGGCGGCTCAACGAAGAGCTCGGGGTCAATACGACCTGCGGAGCGTCGAACGTGAGCTTCGGGCTGCCGAACCGGGAGGGCATCAACGCGGCGTTCCTGCCGATGGCGATTGCCTCGGGATTGACCTCGGCGATCACGAATCCGCTGTCCGCCGAGGTGCGCTCCGCGATCATGGCTGCCGACGTCCTGATGGGCAACGACGCCGATGCCGGGCGTTGGATCAGGGTCAACCGGCCGCCGACGCCGGAGGCCGGGATGGGCAGCGGCCCCGACGGCACGATGTCGGCCGGGGAACGCGGACGACGGGTGAATCGTCGTGCGATGGCGACGGCCGGCGGCGGCGCAGGTGCATTGAGCGGTGGTGCGGGCGGCGCCTCGTCGTGACCGCCGGGCCGGAACCGCTCGTCATCTTCACGCCCTCGGGACGGCGCGGGCGCGTCGCCGACGGCACCACCGTCCTCGATGCCGCGCGGTCACTCGGCGTCGA
>JAYTWS010000195.1:0-9274 GCA_043743315.1 Chloroflexota bacterium
CGCCTCGCGGAGGCCGCGGCGGCGATGCACCTGCCGCTGGCCGCCGGCGGAGAATCCGTGGCGCGGGTGGTCCCGCTTCCCGCGCCGACCGCCCGGGTCGCCGGTGTGACTGCCGGCCCGGATGACCATCCGATGCATGACCCGCGCCCGAGGCTCTCGGCCCCCCGGCCCATCCTCGTGAGCGGGGCTGTCGCGGCATCCGCGCTGAGCTTGGCCGGGGCCGCCTGGGTTGCGTGGCGCCGGTCGAGGGCCCACGGATCGCCGATGGCGCGGGCCGCGCGGGCTGCCCACGGGATGCGGGATCGAACGACGCCCGCGATGCGCGGCCGGCCTGCGTAGGGACCGAGATGCCGATCAAACTGCCGTCGTTCCGCCCGCGCAAGGATGCCTACCCGGCCGACCTGTGGACCAAGTGCCCGTCATGTTCGGAGATGCTCTTCAACAAGCAGCTCGACAAATCTGATCGGGTCTGCCCGACGTGCGGCCACCACTTTCGGCTGTCGGCCGCGGCCCGCATCGGTCTGCTCGTTGACGATCGCAGCTTCATCGAGGTCGACGCCGGGCTCGAGAGCGTCGATGCCCTCCGGTTCGTGGATCAGAAGCCATACCCGGATCGACTCGCCGCCGCGCAGCTGGCGACCGGCATGCGTGACGCCGCGGTCCGCGGAACCGCGACGATCGACGGCCACCGCGTCTCGCTTTGTGTGATGGACTTCGCGTTCATGGGCGGTTCCATGGGCGCCGTCGTCGGCGAAAAGGTGACCCGTGCTGTCGAGCAGGCCCTCATGGAGCGGCTGCCCCTGATCATCGTGTCCGCGTCAGGCGGGGCACGGATGCAGGAAGGAACGCTCGCGCTGATGCAGTTGGCCAAGACCTGCGCCGCTCTCGAGCGGCTGCGTGCGGCCGGGGTCCCGTACATTTCGATCATGAGCGACCCGACCACGGGTGGCGTGTTCGCGTCGTACGCGGTCCTCGGCGACATCAACATCGCGGAGCCCAATGCGCTGATCGGGTTTGCCGGGGCGCGCGTGGCCGCCGGCACGATCGCCCAGGAGCTGCCTCCGGGCTTCCAGCGCTCCGAGTTCCTGTTCGAGCACGGCTTCGTGGATCGCGTGGTGGCCCGCCGATCGCTGCGGGGCGAGATCGCCCAGCTCCTGCGCTACCTGGTTCCCGGCGAACAGCGGTCGGCGCCCGATGGCGGGCGGTCCCTGTTCGATCCGATCGGGTTCCTGACATCGCTTGCCGACCGGGTCGTCCCGGACCTGCCGGATCCTGATGATGCGCCGTCTCGTCCGACCGAGGCCGCCACCGACGCGGTGCCCGCCGCGCGCGCCGCGGATCGGGAGGCGAGCCGTGGTTGATCGCCTGCTCGGCCGCCGGCCCACCGCCGGCCCCGTGGCGCCCGAGGACGCCAAGGCCGAGATGTGGAAGCGCGTCCAGCTCGCCCGCAACCTCCGTCGCCCGAGGACCCTCGACCTATTGGCCGAGATGGCCGACGAGGTCGTCGAGATCCACGGCGATCGTGCCTTCGGGGACGACGCCGCCATGGCCTGCGGCTTCGCCCGGATCGACGGGCATCGGATCGTGTTCATTGGCCAGCAGAAGGGCGCCGACACGGACGAGAACGTGCGCCGGAACTTCGGAATGCCCCATCCCGAGGGGTATCGCAAGGCGATGCGGGCGATGGAAATCGCCGAGCGGTTCGGGCTCCCGGTGGTCACGTTCGTTGACGTTCCCGGTGCCCACCCGGGGCCGGAATCGGAGGAGCGCGGCATCGCCGAGGCCATCGCGCGCTCGATCGGCCTGATGTCCCGCCTCCGCACCCCGATCGTGTCGGTGATCACCGGCGAGGGTGGCTCGGGCGGTGCCATCGCGATCGCCGTGGGCGATATCGTGATCGCGCTCGAGAACGCCGTGTACGCCGTCATCAGCCCGGAAGGCTGTGCGGCCATCCTATGGCGGTCGTCCGACGAGGCGGCCACTGCTGCGCTCGCGATGCGGATGTCGGCCGACGACCAGCTCGCCCTCGGGGTCGTGGACCAGGTCGTGTCGGAGCCCGGTGAAGGCGCGCACGCGGACCATGCCGAGACCGCGCGACGACTGCGCTCGGTCATCGTGACGGAGCTGGACCGGTTGGAGCGAATCCCGACTGACGAGCTTCTTCTGGCGCGCTATCAGCGCTACCGAGCCTTCGGCGCCTACACTGAGACGGCCGCGCCGCCCATGACGCCGCCGCCCAATCGTGGGCTTGCCGACCGGGTCCGCGACCTGCTGGATCCGACCCGATGGTTGACCGGCATATCGACAACCGGGACGCCGCGCCGCGACGACCCGACCGCTCCCGAGGAGGCCTGAGCGTGCCCCAGGACCGAGACACCGGCCCGGATACCGCGCGCTCGGCGAATCACGCCGGCATCGAACGGCTCATCGACACGCTCCTTCCATCGTTGATCGCCAAGCTCGCGACGCTCAACATCGGTGAGCTCGACGTCAGTGAAGGCGACTGGCACGTTCGCCTGCGCCAGCCCGCCGGCATCGACGCGGATCTCGGACGGCGAGCCAGCGATCGGCCCTCCCAGCGAGCACACGCGGGGCACGACACCGTCGGGGCGCCAGCGCCCGCGCGAACGGCCCCGGTCGGCGCTGCCGGTTCCGGCGGCTCGGCCCCATCCACGAACGGCACGCAGCCGTCACTCGCGCCCGTCGGGCCAGGTCGCGGCGCCGACGGCCCGCCAGCCCGCGACGATGGCTCCGGATCGTTCCCGGCCCATGGACCGATCGCGCTGTCGCCGGCGGTCGGCATCTTCCAGCCCGGCTCGGCGGCGGCTGCGGGTACGCGCGTCCGGGCGGGCGAGCGGCTCGGTGCGGTCGACATGCTCGGGATCCCGCAGGACGTCGTGGCCCCGGCGGATGGCATCGTCACCTCGATCATGGTCGAGGGCGGGACGGCCGTCGAGTATGGGCAGGAGCTCGTCGGCATCGAGGCCACCGCCGGGTCCGAGGCCCGCTGAGCATGTTCACGAAGATCCTCATCGCCAACCGCGGGGAGATCGCCCTCCGGATCCTGCGGGCCTGCCGGACCATGGGCATCGAGGCCGTCGTTGCGTACAGCGAGGCCGATCGCGACAGCCTGGCCGTCCAGCTCGCCGACGAGGCCATCTGCATCGGGCCGTCCGACGCGCGGCGGTCGTACCTGTCGGTGCCGGCGATCATCTCAGCCGCGGTCGTGACGGGCTGCGACGCGATCCATCCGGGCTACGGCTTCCTGTCCGAGGACGAGACCTTCGCCGAGGTCGTGCGCGCCCATGACCTGACCTTCATCGGGCCGCCCCCCGAGGTTCTCGATCGATTTGCCAGCAAGGAAGGGACGCGCCGCCTCCTCGGCGGCTACGGCCTCCCGACGATCCCGGGGTCCGTCGGCATGATCCGCGACGACGAGCACGCGCTCTCGGAGGCCGAGCGGATCGGCTATCCGGTGCTCATCAAACCCTCGGCCGGAGGGGGCGGCAAAGGCATGCGCATGGTCCGCACCCCGCGCGAGCTTGAATCGGCGATCAAGGTCTGCCGCTCCGAGGCAAGATCGGCGTTCGGTGACGATTCGCTGTATCTCGAGAAGTGGCTCGACGATACGCGCCACGTCGAAGTCCAGATCGCGGTCGACCGCTACGGGCATGGCGTCCAGTTCGGCGAGCGTGACTGTTCCGTCCAGCGACGGCACCAGAAGATCCTCGAGGAGGGGCCGACCACCGCCCTCACGCCGGCGGCTCGCGCCGAGCTCAACGAGCGGGCGATCCGCGCCGTCGTCGCGGCCGGCTACGAGAACGTCGGGACCCTCGAGTTCCTGGTCGATCCCGAGGGCAAGGCCTACTTCATCGAGATCAACTGCCGGATCCAGGTGGAGCACGCCGTGACCGAGATGCTGACCGGCTTCGACCTCGTGGCGATGCAGATCCGGATTGCGGCCGGCGAGCCGCTGGGGATCACCCAGGCCGACGTTCAGACCCGGGGCCATGCCATCGAGTTCCGGATCAACGCCGAGGATCCGGCCCACGAATTCCGCCCGGGCGCGGGCACCATCGAGCGTTACCACGCCCCGGGCGGCCCCGGGATCCGGATGGATTCCCATCTTTTCCCGGGCTACGAGGTGCCGCCGTTCTACGATTCCCTCCTCGGCAAGCTCGTCGCGTGGGGTCCGGATCGGGCGACCGCCATCGAGCGGGGCCGCGCGGCCCTCGACGAGCTCGTTGTCGAAGGGATCGTGACCAACGTCGAGATCCACAAGGCGCTCCTCGCGAGCGAGACCTTCCTCGAAGGCCGCATGACGACCAATCTCCTCGATCGTGTCGGCAGCGCAGCCTTCCTGGCCGCCGCCGCCCGGACCTGATCACCACCAGCTACGGAGCCTGCCCGTGACCGAGACCGTCCATTCAGCCCGCGAGATCGAGGCGCTCATCCCGCATCGCTGGCCGATCCTCCTCGTCGATCGGATCATCGAATACGACGCGGAGGCGCAGCGCATCGTCGGGATCAAGGGCGTGACGGCGTCGGAGTGGTTCTTCCAGGGGCACTTCCCGGGTCTGCCCGTGATGCCCGGCGTCTTCCAGGTGGAGGCGCTCGCCCAGACGATGGCCGTCTACGTGGCGAAGCAGCCCGGGTTCGGTGACCGGATCGGGCTGTTCGCAGGCATCGACGAGTGCCGCTTCAAGCGGATCGTGATCCCCGGCGACACGCTCCGACTCGAGATCACGATGGACAAGCTCGGCAAGCGTTTCGGGCGCGGACGCGGGGTCGCAAGCGTCGACGGCGAAGTCGCGTGCCAGGCCACGCTGTCCTTCATCATCCCGGGCGAAGGGGTCCTCCGATGAGCCCGCGAACTCACGCCCGCGGATGCGCCTCGTGAGCAGCCGGGTCGCCGTCCTGTCGGACGTCCACGGCAACGTCACGGCGCTCGAGGCCGTTCGCAAGGCGGTGAATCGGGAGAAGCCGGACGCGGTGCTGATCGCCGGTGACCTCGCGCTCAACGGACACGATCCGGTCGGCACGCTCGCGCTGCTCCGGGACATGGAGCGCGACGGCGCCATCATCGTCCAGGGCAACACCGATATCGCGGTCGCCGATTTCGACTACACCGCGGCGTTCCCCTGGATGCAGGAGGGCGTCTCGGATGCGATCCTGGCCGCGGTGGAGTGGGCGCACGACACGCTCGACGACGAAGGCCTCGCGTGGCTTCGCCGCCTCCCGGCGGAACGGCGCCTGCGGATCGACGAGACCATGCTGCTCCTGACCCACGGATCGCCCGGCTCGCAGACCGCGGGATTCGACAAGGACCTGGATGCCAGCGTCACCCTTGAGCGACTGTCCCGAACCGACGCGCGGATCATCTGCTGCGGGCATACCCATATCCCCGACATTCGCGATTTTGGCTGGAAGCAGATCGTCAACGCAGGCAGCGCCGGCAACGTCTTCGACGGTGACCCCACCGCGTCCTGGGCCCTTGTCACGCTCGACGGCGATACGGTCACGTCCGAGATTCGGCGGACCGAATTCGACACGATGGTCGTCGCCAACGCCCTGTCGGATCGGGGCCTGCCGGGCGACGTCTATCGCGCCGCCACCGTTCGTACAGGGAAGCTCGTTCGGTGAACGGCGGTTCGCCGCGCGTCGTCGTGACGGGGATGGGCGCAGTGTCCGCCCTCGGCAACGACGTTGGATCGATGTGGGAGGGCCTGCTGGCCGGTCGTTCCGGGATCCGGACGATCGAAAGGTTCGACCCGTCGCGCCTCACCTCGCGGATCGCCGGCGAGGTCCGCGAGTTCGATGCGAGTGGCGTGCTCGACCGGAAGGACATGCGTCGCACAGATCGATACATCCAGTTCGGCCTGGTCGCCGCCCGGGAGGCGCTCGATCAGGCCGGGTTTCCCGGCCGAATGGACGGGCCGCTCGCCGAGCGAACCGGCGTAATCATGGGCTCGGGCCTCGGCGGTGTCACGACGCTGTTCGACAACGTGCTGCTGATGGGCGAGCGGGGACCGGACCGGATCAGCCCATTCTTCATCCCGATGGGCATCGCGAACGTCGGCGCTGGTCAGGTGGCCATCGCGTTCGGCCCGCTGGGCCCGAACTTCGCGATTGTCTCGGCCTGTGCGACTGGTGCCCATGCGATCGGCGAGGCGTGGGAGACGATCCGTCGGGGCGACGCGGAAGTCATGCTTGCGGGAGGTTCGGAGGCCACGATCCACGAGGCCGTCGTCGGCGGGTTCGCCTCGATGAAGGCGCTGTCGACCAGAAATGACGATCCCGAGCGCGCCTCTCGACCCTTCGACAAGGGCCGCGACGGGTTCGTGATCGGCGAGGGGAGCGGCGTCATCGTGCTCGAATCGCTCGCCCATGCGAGGGCCCGTGGCGCCGAGCCGCTGGCCGAGATCGTCGGCTACGGAGCGACGGCCGATGCCTCGCATATCACGCTGCCGGCGCCGGGTGGAATCGGCGCGGTACGCGCCGCGCGTCGAGCCCTCGCCAAGGCCGGACTCGACGCGTCCGAGGTCGACCATCTCAACGCCCACGCCACCTCCACCCCGGAGGGAGATCGGGCGGAGCTCCAGGCGATCCGGACGATCTTCGGCGATCACGCCCCCAACGTGGCTGTGACCGCCAACAAGTCCATGCTCGGCCACACGCTCGGGGCGGCGGGTGCCCTCGAATCGATCTCCGTCATCCAGGCGCTCCGGACCGGCTCCGTAGCGCCCACGATCAACCTGACCGATCCCGACGACGACGCAGATGGTCTGGACCTGACCCCGGTCCGCGCGACGCGCCGCGAACTCCGGATCGGGCTCAGCAATTCGTTCGGCTTCGGTGGCCAGAACGCCGCCCTCGTCTTCCGCCGGTGGGACGCATGAGCCCGACTCGCAAGGACCGGCCCGATGGGCCGGATGCGGCTCGGGCGGGCGTTACCGATGGCGCGAACGCGACACTGCTCGCCCTGATCGATCGCCTGGCCGGCATGCTCGACCGCAGCGAGCTGACCGAGCTCGAGGTCCAGGTCGGCGAGACGGCGCTCGTGCTTCGGAAGCCCGTCGTCGAGCCACCCGCGCCGATCGCCCAGCCGGCGCTCCAGGTTCCTGCTCCATCGGGATCGGACGGCGCCGGGCCGGCCCCGGGTGGCGCCACTTCCACGTCCCCGACGCGCCCATCGGTCAAGGCGCCATTGACCGGCATCTGGTACGGATCGCCTTCGCAGGGCACGGCCGCGTACGTGACGCTCGGCGGCGAGGTGGCTGCCGGCCAGGTCATCGGGCTCATCGAGGCGATGAAGCTGTTCAATGAGATCAAGAGCGATCTGTCGGGCCGGGTCGTCAAGGTCCACGCCGAGGATG
The DNA here is from genome assembly GCA_043743315.1 of Chloroflexota bacterium. Classification (GTDB taxonomy): domain Bacteria; phylum Chloroflexota; class Limnocylindria; order Limnocylindrales; family CSP1-4; genus UBA5189. The sequence continues at coordinate 7,377 of JAYTWS010000195.1, forward strand.
GCAAGCTGGTCAAGGCCAAGCAGCCGCTGATCGAGGTGGATCCCCTGTGAACGCCGAGACCGGAACGCAGCTCCGAGCCCACGTGTCGGGCTGGGGTCGCTATGTCCCGGACCACATCCTGACCAACGCCGACCTCGAGAAGTTGGTCGACACCAACGACGAATGGATCGTGACCCGAACCGGGATCCGCGAGCGGCGGGTCGCTGCGGCGCACGAGACCACGGCCTCGATGGCCGCCGTCGCCGGTCTCCGGGCCATCCGGACCGCGGGGCTCGATCCCGACGACATCGACCTGATCCTGCTCGCGACGCTCACACCCGACTACTGGATGCCCTCGACCGCGGCGCTTGTGAAGGAGGCGATCGGCAACCAGAAGGCCGCGGCGATGGACATCTCGGCGGCCTGCTCGGGGTTCGTCTACGCGTTCGCGACGGCCCAAGCCTACGTGACCTCGGGGCTCGCCCGGCACGTGCTGGTGATCGGCGCCGAGCTCCTGACCCGGTTCCTCGACTACACCGATCGAGGGACGTGCATCCTCTTCGGCGACGGTGCGGGCGCGGTCGTCGTGTCGGCATCCGAGGAGCCGGGCGGCAGCCTCGGCATCGAGATGACGACCGAGCCCCAGGGGGCCTACATGATCTGGCTGCCGGCCGGTGGAGCCAAGGCACCGCCGTCGGCGGAGACCATCCGACGCGGCGAGCATTACATCCGGATGGAGGGCCGCGAGACCTACCGTTTCGCGACGAGGACGCTGGCCACGACCGCACTGGCATCGGTCAGGCGGGCTGGTCTGACGCCGGACGACATCTCCCTCTTCATCCCGCATCAGGCCAACATCCGGATCATCGAGGCCGTCGCCAAGGGCCTCGACCTGCCGATGGATCGGATGTTCGTGAACCTCGATCGATACGGCAACACGTCGGCGGCGTCCGTGCCGATCGCCCTGGCCGAGGCTGCGAACAGCGGCCGGATCGCGGTCGGCGACGCGATCTGCATCGTCGCGTTCGGGGCGGGATTCACGTCCGGCGCGGCGACGATCCGGTGGACCGTGGATCCGGCCCGTGGAATCGCGGGCGACGCGGCCGTCGATCCGTCGACCGTCCATGTTCGCCTGCCCCAGGACTGGGATGCGGTCGATCCGATCCCGGCTGCCCTGGCCGAGATCATGGCGCGCCCCGGAACCGTCAACCCGCCACTCGACGATGTCGTCCCGGACGAACCCGCTGGGGCAGGCCAGGAGGTGCACGCATGATCGACCTGTCCGGCAAGTCGGCCGTCGTCACCGGTGGTTCTCGTGGGATCGGCCGGGCCATTGTCCTGCGCCTCGCGACGCAGGGCGCCGACGTCGCTTTCAGTTATCGAGGCAACGTCGCCGCCGCAGAGGAGACCGCCGCCGCAGTCCATGCCCTGGGTCGGCAGGCGCTCGCGGTCCAGGGCGATGTGAGCCGGCCCGAGGCGGCCGACGCGTTGGTCAAGGCGGCGCTCGAGGCCTTCGGCAAGGTCGAAATCCTCGTCAACAACGCCGGTATCACCCGCGATGACCTGATCATGCGGATGTCCGTCGAGGCCTGGCAGGACGTCATCAATACGAACCTGTCCGGCGCGTTCTACGCGATCAAGGCCGTGACCCGTCCGATGCTCAAGGCCAAGGGCGGGCGGATCATCAACATCACGTCGGTCTCGGGCCAGGCCGGCCAGACCGGCCAGGCGAACTATTCATCGGCGAAGGCGGGCCTCATCGGCCTCACCAAGGCCACGGCCCGGGAACTCGCGTCCCGCGGGATCACCTGCAACGCCGTCGCGCCGGGGTTCGTGCTGACCGAGCTGACCCAGGGCCTTGCCCAGCCCCTCCAGGATCAGATCACCGCCCAGACGCCGCTTGGGCGGTTCGGCACACC
>JAYTWS010000196.1:0-3939 GCA_043743315.1 Chloroflexota bacterium
CAGGGACGCTCCGTCGGAGAGCCGGCGCCCGTCAAGCGCGCCGCCTATGACGCAGAAGACCTGGAAATCCCGAGCTTCCTGCGCCGGCAGAAGTAGGCGTCGCCGGTGGAAGCCGGCCCAGGATCCCAGGGCACCATCTCAGCGTCTGAGATCGATCCCGTGAGTCCCGCCGAGGCGGCCGTGATCGCGGCGGCCCGGGATCGCATCCAGGATCGCATCGATCAGGCCTGCCAACGATGTGGCCGCGATCCCGCCGATGTCCGAATGATCGCCGTCTCCAAGACGATCCACGCTGAGCGTCTGCGCGTCGCCGTTTCGGTCGGCGTCGACACGTTCGGCGAGAATCGGGTCCAGGAGGCCGCCGACAAGGTGGGGATGGTCCCCGGTGCCGCGTGGCATCTGATCGGGCCGCTCCAGTCGAACAAGGCGCGTCGGGCCGTGGAGACATTCGGCACGATCCAGACGGTCGACAGCTTGAGCCTTGCTTCAAGGCTGGACCGGATCAGTGGCGAAGTACGGCCCGGTAGCCGTTTCCCGGTGCTGCTCCAGGTGAACGTCGACGAGGATCCAACGAAGGCCGGGTTCGCGCCTGATGAGATCGCGTCGGTGCTGGACGACATCCTCGAGCTGCGCAACCTCCACGTCGGGGGCCTGATGACGGTGGGGCGGTTGCACCGCGATGCGACGGACGCTCGTTCGACCTTCGCCGGGTTGCGGCGCCTGAGCGACGAACTACGGGCCCGACAGCCGTCTCTCGGTTCGGACCTGTCGATGGGGATGTCCGATGACTTCGAGATCGCGATCGAAGAGGGCGCGACGATGGTCCGGATCGGGCGCCTCCTGTTCGGGGCGCGCTCGCTCGGCGCGGGCTAGACTCGCCTGAATGTTTGCCGTGTTCCTCATCAACTTCGTCAAGTTCCTGCTGATCGCGCTCGAGATCGCGATCATCGGACGTGTCCTGCTGTCCTGGGTGGACCAGAGAGGCCGCTCGGGCCTGTCCCAGTTCCTGATCATGTTCACGGAGCCGGTGCTCGCGCCGGTACGTCGGTTCCTGCCCTCGGGCGGCGGCCTCGATTTCGCCCCGCTCATCGTGATCCTGGTGCTCGGGGCCATCGTTCGCGCCATCCGGTGAGCCGCGCCGATGACCTGGTCATGATCCCGGTCCGCGTCACGCCGCGCGCCGGGCGCGATGGTATCGATGGCGTGATCGATGGTCGCTTGCGGATTCGCGTTGCCGCCGCTCCGGTCGATGGTGCGGCGAACGCGGCCGTCGAGCGGCTGGTCGCCGAAGAGCTCGGGATTCCGCCGTCCTCCGTGGCAACGATCCGGGGCGGCGCATCGAGGCTCAAGGTGATCGAGATTGCGGGCCTGTCGGCCCGGACGATCACGACCCGGTGGCCGGACCTCGTTGTATGATCGGCGCCCCGCCGCGTCCAGATAAGGGCGGCGGTCCCGGGGCGATTGGCTCAGTTGGTTAGAGCGCGCGGTTCACATCCGCGAGGTCACTGGTTCGAATCCAGTATCGCCCACCACGATTCAGTTAGGCGCAACGATGTCGACCGTCGTCGAGACCTTGTACTCGGCTCCGTTAGCGTCGGGAAAACCGAGATCGAGGGCCCAGGTGCCTGGCTCGGGCGGTGCTTCGGTGCCGCTACCCAGGAGGGTCGATTCCGGCGTGACGAATGCCACCTCATAGGTCACGCTCTGGCCGGCCAGCAGGGCTGTCGGGTCGCTCGGCGACGCTTCCCCATCGAGCCGACTGGTCCCTAGCGATAGGTGGAAACGAGGCCAGAGCGATTTGCCACCTGATTCGAACGAAATGTCCTGATCGCTCGTAGCGGTCACCCGTAGTTTGACGGATGCGATGACACGCCCACCCGGTGCCATCGACACCGCCATGGTCTCAGCGTGAATTGACATGCCGGCGGAGCGATTGTCAATCTCGGCAGCGGTCGCCGCAGTCGCTGCGCCGTCGCCAAGCGCGCCCAGTTTTGAGGAACCGAGGCCGGCGCCGGCCAACGCACCGATCAGCACAAGCGGCGCCAGCACGCCGCCGACGACTGCCCCGAAACCCGCACGGAAGCGCGTCGTGAACGCGTAGCCGGCGAGTCCGGCGAGGAACGCGAGGGTGAAGGCGGTTCCGCCGATCGCGATCGCCAGTGTGGCCGCCGTGGCCGTCATCTGGTTGCCCGAGAAGGAGATTAGGATGCTGGCCTCGAACAGGCCGAAGAATGTCCCGATGACACCGGCCGACAGTGCTGCCGCTGCCACCCCGGCCCTGCGATCTGGCCGAATCTTGATCGGGTCCCGGCGGATCGCCCGAATGGCCACCAGGCCGCCCAGGATGGTCATCACGATCGGGAGTCCAACGATCAGCACGGCAAGTGCGTGGAACACGGGCGCGAGCATTGTCAGTCCTCCAGCGGCAGCCGATCGGCTGGCAACGAGACGCGCCGCGGATCTCGATGTTACGGCCGGCTGCTGGGACCCACACCTCGAGCCGCCTTGGGTACGGGCTGAAAGCGGGTTGGAGTCCAGGAACGACCCGGCGCGTGAACGGCCGGCCGTCAGCCTGAGACTTCGTCCCGACCGATGCACAGGGAAGCGATCAGGGTCTGGCCTCAGCGTGAACCGTCGCAGACCGCGGCGGGCGAGCCGGATTCCCAGACGGCGGGTCAGGCGAGCTGATAGAGCAGGTCATCCTCGACCCGATAGAGCAGGGGGGCGACAACCAGTCGGGGATAGAGCGCCTGGATCCGGTCCGCCTCCTCCATCACGAATGCGACCTCGTCGGTGATCCCGAACTTCGGAACGCCCTCGGCGTACAGCCGCTCCGCGTCCGCGAAGGTCCAGCCGGCGTGGTCCACGAGCCCGCTGACGAACTCGTCATGGAGGCCGGCCACGCGCGTCATGCCGCAATCCGTGTGAGCGATCAGCACCAGGGTCCGTACCCCGCCGATCGCGACCGCATAGGAGATGCGGAACTCGTTGTCGCGCAGGTTCGCTCCCGCGGTCCGGAGCACGAAGGCGAAGTCGGGCGGGATGCGAAGCGCCTTCCGGCTGTCCATGCACATCCCGATCAGGAGCCTCGGGACTTCCGGCTCGAACGGCCGACCGAGGTTGTGATATTCGAGCAGCCGCCCGACAGGGGACTCCCGGTAGGCCTCGAAGATGTCCGACTGGCGTGCGACCGGAACGATGTTCGTCATGTGCAAACCGTAGGGCAACTGGCCGTCACGCGGGCGGCCACCGCCGCGTCCCACCAGCGACCGGGCCCGCGAATCCCGGCAACCTCCTCCAGGTCGACGCCCTCGGGAAGTCCCGGGGGCGTCTGGCCGTCCGGCCGTGATCGTCGACCGTCGGTCCCTTCGCTGTGGCCGTCCTGCCCGGTCAGGTCGAGGCGATCCGACGCAGGACCGCCGGCAGGATCCCTCCCTGGCGGTAGTAGTCGACCTCGATGGGACCATCCAGCCGACACAGCACGTCGAACGTCGTGACGTCACCGGTCACGTCGTCACGAGCGACCACGGTCAGGGTGCTCCGAGCCTCGGGTCCGCCCGCCACGCCCTGGATCGTGAACGCCTCCCGGCCCGTGAGGCCGAGGCTTCCGATCGAGGCGCCGGGCTCGAACTGGAGCGGCAGGACGCCCATCCCGACCAGGTTGCTGCGATGGATCCGTTCGAAGCTCTCGGCGATGACGGCACGGACGCCGAGCAGGGTGGTGCCCTTGGCCGCCCAATCCCTGGACGAACCCGACCCGTATTCCTTGCCGGCGAGCACGATCAAGGGGATGTCGGCAGCCGCGTACTCCCGGGCCGCTTCGAAGATCGTCATCTCGATCCCGTCCGGGCGATGCGAGGTGAACGGACCCTCCCGTTCGACGAGGAGGTTGCGGAGCCGGATGTTCGCGAAGGTGCCCCGGATCATGACCTCGTGGTG
>JAYTWS010000197.1:0-4014 GCA_043743315.1 Chloroflexota bacterium
CGGGCAACCGTCCTGAGCCAGCCGGATCGGAGTTCGCGTTCGAGGGCGTCGTGGCCCGGACGGAGCAGCCCGTGGACAGTCAGGAGGCGCTCGGCGACCTCGCGTGCGGCGACGGCGAGCAGGCGATGGTCCTCGCGCTGGAGCGACGCCACGCGCAGGCCCGGCAGGCCACTCTGCTCGAAGCCGAGGACATCGCCCTCTCGTCGCAGCTCCCAATCCTTCTCCGCCAGCGCGAAGCCATCCCGCTCGTCGCGAATCGCGGCCAGGCGGGCGCGGGCGGTCTCGTCGGTCGAATCCGACACCAGCACACAGAAGGACGCCTCGGACCCCCGCCCCACCCGACCCCGAAGCTGGTGGAGCTGGGCGAGCCCGAACCGGTCGGCACTCTGGATGATCATCATCGTGGCCTCGGGGACGTCGACCCCGACTTCGACGACCGTCGTCCCGACGAGGACGTCGAGATCGCCGTCCCGGAACCGTGCCATCTCGGCATCGCGGTCCGCGGCCTTGAGTCGACCATGCACCAGTCCGACCCGGAGCGGGGCGAGCAGCTCCTGGAGCCGGACGGCCTCCGCCTCGGCCGCCACGGCCGTCGACGCAATCGCGGATTCATCGGGCATGCCGAACAAATCGAGGGCCGGTTCGTCGTTCGTGTCGCCTTCCGCGATCAAGGGCACGACGACGAACGTGCGGTTGCCGCGGCCAGCCTCGGCACGGACCCGGTCCCACGTCCCGTCGAGGTCCTCGAAGGTTCGTATCCCCGTACGCACCGCCACTCGTCCGACTGGCGGCGTTCGCAGATCGGTCACGTCCAGGTCGGCGTACAGGACCTGGCCGAGGGTCCGTGGGATCGGTGTCGCGGTCATCAGGAGGACGTGTGGCAGCGTCCCTCCCTTGGCTTCGAGCGCGGCCCGCTGCTCCACCCCGAAACGGTGCTGCTCGTCGACGATCGCCAGGGCCAGATCCGCGAACTGCACGGCTTCCGAGATCAAGGCATGCGTCCCGACGACGACGCGCGCCATCCCCGAGGCAAGGAGGTCGCGGATGTGCGCGGCATCCGCTGTCCGGAGGGAGCCCGTGAGCAGCTCGACCTCGATGCCCAGCGGCCCGAGCAGGTTGATCAGCGTGCGCTGGTGCTGACGTGCCAGGAGATCGGTGGGTGCCAGGAGCGCTCCCTGGCGACCCGCGAGGGCCGCTGCGGCGAGCCCCCAGGCAGCAACAGCGGTCTTGCCGGACCCGACGTCGCCCTGGAGCAGGCGCAGCATCGGGGTCGGGCGGGCGAGATCATCGCGCATCTCGCGGATGGCGGTCGCCTGGTCGGTGGTGAGTGACATGTCACGGCCGACCTTGGCGCTGAGCGCCCCCTCCAGCGCGCCGACGATGGACCGTGCCTGATCGTCGGTGATCATGAGCGGCCGTCCCTGCTCCCCGACCCGCAACCGCCGCCGGCCGACCATCCCGATCTGGAGCGCGAGGAGCTCGTCGAACGCCAGGCGACGGAGCGCGGCATCGCGGTTCTCGAAACTCGTCGGGTAATGGGCCTCTTCGACGGCCTCGCCGATGCCGATGAGCGCGGTCTCCGAGCGCACCGCCGATGGGAGGTACTCCGGGTACGCAGCCGCGGTCGCATCGAGGGCACCCCGGACGGCGCGCCGAAGGGAGGCTGACGTCAGGCCGCCCGTCAACCGGTAGATCGGCACGATCCTGCCGGCATGCAGCAGCGCGGCCCCGTCGTCGGCCTGGAATTCCGGGTTGTCGAGTGTCATCCGGTAGCCGAAGCGTCGTACCTTGCCGCTCACCACGATCGCATCGTCGACCTTGAGACGGCGCTCGATGTAGCGCCGACCGAACCATGTGGCGTCGAGGCTCCCGGTCTCGTCCTCGAGGCGGGCGATCGTGCGTTGGACCCGGCGCCGGAATGAGGCCTCGACCCGAAGGTCGGCCACGCGGACCCGGGCCGAGACCATCTCGCCATCCGCCACGGACCCGAGGTCGCCGATCCTCCGCATCTCGCGAAGGTCCTCGTAGCGGCGAGGGACACGGAACAGGAGGTCCCGAACAACGGTCACGCCGATCCGCCGGCCCGTCCTGCCGAGGGCTACAGCTCCGGGCAGCCCGGACCGCCCGACGGGGGTCTCGAGCAATTCGAGCGGATTGGTCGGCGGGGCCGGACGCGGCGATGGACCACGGGCTCCCCGCAGACGGGCGTCGCGGTCGCGCGGGCCCGCCATCCCTACTCGGCGGAGATGAGGTAGTGGTAGTGCGGCTGCCCGCCGTGCACCACTTCGACCTCCGCGCCGGCAGCAGATTCGCGGATCCGGTGGGCCAGCGCCTCCGTTGCCGTCAGGTCGGTGCCCTCGCCGTAATAGATCGTGAGCAGTTCGTAGCCCGGCTGGAGCGACCCGATGGCCGAGAGGACGGCCGGCGTGGGGTCGTCATCCACGGCGATCAGCCCGTCGTCCGGGTCGAGCACGATTGACTGCCCCTCGCGGACCTTGACGCCGCCGATCTTGGCATCGCGTACCGCGGTTGTGACCACCAGGGTCTGGATGGCGCGCCCGGCCGTCGTCATCGCGGTGGCGTTGTCAGCCGCGTTGAGCGTCGGGTTCATCGCCAGCAGGGCGGCGAAGCCTTCCGCGGCATTACGGGTGGCCACCACGCTGACGGGGCGATCCGCCATCTGGGCGACCTGCCTCGCGGCCAGAACGACGTTCGGGTTGTTGGGCAGGACGAGGATCTCGGCCGCATCAACGGACCTGATCGCCTTCAGCAACTCGCCGGTGCTCGGGTTTGCCGATTGCCCGCCAACCACCACACGGCTCACCCCGAAGTCCCGGAAGATCGCCGCCAGCCCGTCCCCGGCGGCGACCGCGACGACCGCCAATGAAAGGCGCGCGGTCGTTGAGTCCGGTGGGGACTCCGCGCCAGAAGCGGGCGTCGTGGCAACGGCGACGCCGCCGGCGCCCTCGCCCGTGAATTCCGCGGCACGCGTTTCGCGAACGTCGCGCGCCTGGTTATCGAGGTTCTCGACGCTGATCCGCGACAGGCTCCCAACGCCGAGCCCGTAGCCGATGACCTGGTCGGGACGATCGTTATGGACGTGGACCTTGACCGCCCGGGCGTCACCGGCCACGAGGACGGATTCGCCCATCGACTGGAGCCGGTCGCGCAGGGCATCGACATCGAGACGCTCGCCGGGGAGTGCCTGGAGCAGGTACATCGTCTCGTACCCAAAGCCCTCGTCAGCGTGGGCGACGAGGACCGACGGCTTGACCCCGGCACCGAAGGTTGGGTGGGCCGCCTCGGGTGCACGGCCGATCATGAACAGGAGCGCACCCTGGAAGAGGCGGTAGAGACCCTGTCCGCCGGAGTCGACCACGCCGGCCTCTCGCAGGATCGGCAGCAGGGAGGGCGTCCGCGCGACGGACTTCTCGGCGGCGTCGAGGGTCACCGTCAGGACGGCCTCGATGTCGTTCTGTCGTTCGGCGGCTGCCACCGCGGCGGCCGATGCCTCGCGAATCACGGTCAGGATCGTGCCCTCGACGGGCTTGGCTACCGCCCCATAGGCCGCTCGCGTGCCCGAGTCGAGCGCGTGGGCGAGATCGAGTCCGTTGAACCGCGCCTTGCCCTGGAGGGCCTCAGCGATGCCGCGCAGGATCTGGCTGGTGATGACACCGGAGTTGCCGCGGGCGCCCATCAGCGCGCCGAATGACGCGCTCGCTGCGATTCGCTCGGCAGGAGCGCTCTCACCCGCGCCCTCAGCCTCGGCCAGCGCCGCCTTGACGGTCGCGAGCATGTTGGTACCCGTGTCCCCATCGGGCACCGGGAAGACGTTCAGGCTGTTGATCTCGTCGACGTGCGCCTCGAGGTTGGCCACGGCCGCGCGGAACGCGCCGAGCAGACCCCGGCCATCGCAGGCACGCCGAGCCATCAGGCGACGTCCGTTCCGCTGTCGGCGAGATCCGAGCTGTGCATACCCCGACGGACTGGATCCGCGGGAGGCTGGGTCCCTGG
>JAYTWS010000198.1:0-8916 GCA_043743315.1 Chloroflexota bacterium
CGATCGGTTGCGTCACCTTCGATTACGTCGACAGCCGCTCGGATGTTCGCGGCTCGAGCTCGGGATCTCGAGTGGCTCGGGTATGCTCGCCACGTGCAATCACTCAGGGTCGCGCTGGCACAATTCGCCCCCGGACTGGGACTGCTGGACGAGAATTTGGCTCGGCACGTCGAGGTCATGGCACGGGCGCGCGATCAGGGCGCAGATCTCGTCGTCTTTCCCGAGCTTGGCCTGACCGGCTACCAGCTCCAGGACCTGTCCGGTGATGTGGCCATGCGCCTGGACGATCCCAGGTTGGCGCGATTGGCGGCCGCCACCGTCGACATGTCGGCCGTCGTCTCGTTCGTCGAGGAATCCGCCGATCACCGGTTGTTCATCGCGGGGGCGCTGATGGAGGACGGCGAGATTCGTCATATCCATCGAAAGCTGTTCTTGCCCACCTATGGGCTGTTCGACGAGCGGCGGTTCTTCGCCCCTGGGGACCTCCTGCGGGCGACTCCGTCTCGGCTCGGCGTCGGGGTGGGCCTTGCCATCTGCGAGGACTTCTGGCACCTGCCCGTGGCGCATGTCCTGGCCCTCGATGGAGCGCAGATCCTCATCAATATCGCCGCGTCGCCCGGACGCGATCTTGCCGCCACGAACGAAGTCGGCCTCGGTACTGCGACCTCGTGGCGGACGCTGATGCGAACGTACGCTCAATTGGCGACGTCGTTCGTGATCTTCGTCAACCGCGTCGGCGTCGAAGAATCGATCTCCTTCTGGGGCGGTTCCGAAGTGATCGGACCGGCTGGCGACACCATCCTGTCGGCGCCCCTGTTCGACGAGGGCCTGTTTCTGTGCGATCTGAACCTCGCCGACATCCGGCGGGAGCGGATCTCGTTGCCATTGCTCCGCGACGAGCGGCCCGAGTTGATCGTCCGCGAATTCGAACGGCTGATTGCCGAGCGGGCTGGTCTGGCCGACGTTTCGACGACCGAACCCGGGGCGGAGGAGGGTCTCGACGTGACTCCGCCACTCGCGCCCGGTGGGCCGATCGGCTTCCAGCCCGAGACCGCGGCGGAACAAGCCACGGCGGGTCGCGTGGCGAGCAAGGGCGGCAACCCATCGTGACCCGCCCCACCCCCCGCGTACCGTTGGGCGCTGCCGGGCGGCCATTGTTCGAACTCCCGGATGAGCTGGCCATCGACACGGATGTGGCCCGCCGGGTCATCGGCGATTTCATCCGGAGCCAGTTGCAGCAGGCCGGCTTTGAGCGGGTCGTGCTGGGCCTCTCGGGCGGCATCGACTCCGCCCTCGTTGCCTACCTGGTGGCAGAAGCGATTGGTGCCGGACAGCTGCATTGCGTGCTGATGCCGTATCGGACGTCCTCGCCAGGATCGCGCGCCGATGCCGAGTCGGTGGTCGCGGCACTCGACTGCTCGAGCGAGGTCGTCGAAATCACGTCGATGGTGGACGCGTTCTTCGGCACTGCGCGCGTGGCAGGCGCCGGAGGTCCAGATGGACGGGACGCGACGCCCCTGCGGCGTGGCAATTTCAGCGCCCGGATGCGAATGGCCGTGCTCTATGACCGATCCGTGACCTGGGGCGGGCTGGTGGTCGGCACCGGCAACAAGACCGAGTCCCTGATCGGCTACACCACGATCTACGGTGATAGCGCGTGCGCCTTCAACCCGATTGGGGACCTGTACAAGAGCCAGGTTCGCCAACTGGCCGCCGCGATGGACGTTCCCGAGGTGATCATCTCGAAGGCTCCATCCGCAGACCTGTGGCCGGGCCAGACTGATGAGTCGGAGGCGGACTTCTCCTACCCGGATCTCGATCGGCTTCTGTTCTGGCGAATCGATCGCCGCAGGAGCATCGAGGAACTCGTCGAGCTGGGCTTCGATGCCGCGTTCGTGGCGCGCGTCGAGCGGATGGTCGCCGCCGCGGAGTTCAAGCGCCAGATGCCACCGGTCGCAAAGCTCGGACCTCGGACCGCGGGCGTGGACTACCTGTATCCCCGGCGGCGCCCGGGCTCGGCCAGAACCTGATCCCGACGATGGCCGGCGGCACGCTCTATCTTGTGGCCACGCCGATCGGCAATCTCGGTGATGTCACGTTCCGGGCAGTCGAGGTGCTGCGGGAGGTGCCGCTCATCGCCGCCGAAGACACCCGTGTCACGCGCCGGCTGTTGACGCGGTACGAGGTCCGAACCCGGACCACGAGCTTTCACGCGAGGAGTGGTCCTTCCAGGGTTCATGAGCTCCTTTCGCACCTCCGCGCCGGTGACGACCTCGCGCTCGTGACCGACGCGGGAACACCCGGAATCAGTGATCCCGGCGAGGATCTGGCCGCCCGCTGGGCGGTCGAAGGGGGACGGGTCATCGCCATTCCGGGAGCGTCGGCGGTGTTGGCGGCCGTTGCCTCAGCGGGTCTCGCCGGGCCGCGCTGGACCTTCGAGGGCTTCCTGCCGCGCAAGGGCCGTGAACGTCGGGAGCGGATCGCCCGCATTGCGGCCGACGAGCGAGGGTGTGTAATCTTCGAGGCGCCGCGCCGGCTGGCCGCGACCATCTCCGACCTTAAGACGGCCTGCGGGCCGGATCGACGGGCCGCGATCTGCCGCGAGATGACGAAGGTCCACGAGCAGGTTGTCCGGGGCACGCTGGCCGAGATCGACGCGTCGGTGGCCGGGGGCGGCATTCCGATCCTGGGCGAGGCCGTCGTTGTCGTCGGGTGGCTCGGCCACAGCGAAGCCGGTCTCGAGCCGGGTACCGGCACTGACGCCGACGCTGAACGCGGCGTCGAGTCCGTCGTTCAGGCTGGACTCGCCCGCGTGGACGAGCTGGTTCTCGCCGGCATGTCTCGGGGAGTCGCCGCCCGAACGGTCGCACGCGAACTCGGCCTGAGTCGTCGCCAGCTCTATCGCGTGGAATCGTAGGGGTCGACCCCGGCCAGCGAAGCCGACCCCGAGAAGTTCGTCGCTCGTCGTTCTCAGGCGGCGACGGCGTCCGGAATAGGTTCGTCCGCTGGGACGGGCGGTGCCCCGTCCGAGGCTGACTCACCGGTCGCTCCGGGATCGGTCCCTTCGGATCCGGAGTCGGCCGCCGATTCGGCCGCGTAGTCCTTCTTGCCGCGCCCGGACAGCATCTCGACGCTGCCCGCGACGATCTCGGTCTTCCAATGGCGTGCACCCTTCTCGTCATCCCAGGTGCGCGTCTGAATCCGCCCCTCGAGCGCGACCTGTTGGCCTTTGCCGAGGTAGCGCCCGCAGATTTCGGCCAGGCGATCCCAGGTAACGATGTTGTGGAACTCGGGCCGCTCCTTGCCATTGCCCGCGTATTCGTGGGTTGCCACGCTGAACTGCGTGACGTGCTTGCCCGAGGCGAGCGCCCGCATCTCGGGATCTCTCGTCAGGCGGCCGGTTAAAAGGACCTTGTTCACGGTCCAGGTCTCCTTGATGGTCGGCCGACGGGTCACGGGCCGACCCTGCGTGTGGCGGGGCGCGATGGGGTGCCGGCCTCGGCGGCGCGGCCCAGGCGGGTCGGCGGATCGGCGAGGCCGGCGGAATTTCAGCGGGCAACGGCACCATACGCGGCACCCCTCAACTCGCAATCACCGGCGGCTCACGGCTCGATCTCTGGCGCATGCAAGGGTTTGGAGGGGAAGTGGTCCCGGCGATCGGACCACCGTGCAGATCTCGGCGACGATCACGTCCTGGGCCGAGTCACGCCGGTCGGACCGCGCCGCCGACCCCCGGACGACAGCTCAGCCTGTCTCGGCGGCTCCGGTCCTGGTCGCGTGGTGGGCCTTCATCGCCGACGCGGCGGGTGTCCAGCTGCGATGTCCCTCGATCGCAGCCGCGAACCCGCCCGCCGCCTCATCGGCCACCGGTGCGTGGGTCCCGTAAATGTCGCAGAAGATCTCCACCAGCTCGGGGTCGAACTGCGTCCCGGCGTTCCGCTTGAGCTCTTCGACCGCCGCCCGATGCGAGACCTTTTCCCGGTACGGGCGGTCCTGGATCATCGCGTCGTAGGCATCGGCGATGGCCACGATCCGGGCGCCAAGCGGGATCTCGTGGCCGCGGAGGCCGTATGGGTACCCCTCACCGCCAAATCGCTCGTGGTGATGGAGGATGATCGGAACCGCGTCGCGCAGGGTCGTGGCCTGTTCAAGGATTACCTGGCCGATGCGCGGGTGCTGGACGACCGATCGCCACTCGGCTGGCGTCAACGATGACGGCTTGTCGAGAATGGCCTGGGGGATGCCAATCTTGCCGACATCGTGGAGCAGGGCCGCGACCCGGATCTTGTCGACCTCGTGGTCGGGGAGTTCGAGGCTCCGCGCCAGTGCGGACACGATCGTCGCGATCAGGACTGACGGGCGACCTCGATAGTGGGGCAATGGGGTGATGATGGATGCCAGGGCTTCCGCGGCAGCCCCGTGCGCCTGTCGGCCAAGCTCAAGCGCCATCGTTCGTCCGGCCGGTGAGATCGGTGAGCGGACGACCGTCGTATCGTCGTCCGGTTCCGCATAGGCATAGACCTGGTCGCGTCCGAGGGCCTTGGCCGCGTACATCGCCGCATCGGCCTCGCGGACCAGGGTATCGACACGCAGTCGGTCGCCGACGCCGCCGGTCACGCCGAAGGATGCCGTGATGCTGACCTCCTGGTCACCATCGATCCGGTGGCGCATGGCCGCGACATCGAGGCGGAGCTTGTCAGCAAGGGCCGCGGCGTCATCGACCGAGGTCTCGGGCAGGACGAGCATGAACTCCTCGCCACCGTATCTGCCGACGACATCGGTTGCCCGGACGCGACTCTTGAGCGCCTCGGCAAACCCGCGAAGGACCGTGTCGCCCGCAGCGTGTCCGTACGTGTCATTGATCGTCTTGAACCGGTCGATGTCGGCGAAAATCACCGCGAGGGGCCGCCGGTACCGGGCCGACCGCTCCGCCTCGGTGAACAATGTGCCGGCAATCGCCACACGATTTGGAAGCCCGGTCAGTTCGTCCGTCGCGGCTTGGGCACCGACCGAAACCAGCCGCGCCGCAAGATCACGCATTGCCGACGCCAGCCGGCCAGTCAGGGGATCGTCACGCGACGGAACGACGATGTTGGGCCTACCCGCTGCGATCATCTCTGCGGCAATGGCGAGGGGCATGATTCGCGTCCGCGCCCAGGCCAGCGACACGGTCAGGGTCAAGCCGACGGCGGCGATCGAGGTCACGATGGCCCGCGGGACGGGATCGATGACGTCAGGCGCGACGATCATGGCGATGGCAATCGATGCCGAGAGGATGGGCCAGAGCACGCGGAGCAAGGGCATGGCCCGAGAGTAGCCGTACAGGTGTGTCGCCTGAATGCACCAGAAGGTACCGGGACGACCGTCCTGATGGTCCCGAGGTCCGCGCCGTCGGAACCGGACGCTTCCCGCACGGTATACTCCCCGGGTCCCGAGCCGAACGTCAGCAGCGCCGGGGCAGGGAGGTCCAGCGATCGCGCGACGAGGGCGCATCGATCGTCCCGTGAGGCGATCGAGCGGCCAGGATCCGTGGCTCCGCCCCGCGGGTGGACGCACGACGGGAGAAGTCTATCCGGGTCCCGAGCCGGCCGGCGCGGGGCTTTTTCATGTTCCGGGAGCCGGATCCCATGCCAGCGGAGGTCTGATGCCATGCCCGCGACGGTGATCGTCGGTCTGCAGTGGGGCGACGAGGGCAAGGGCAAGACGACGGACTTTCTCGCCGAGCAGGTGGCCATGGTCGTGCGCTACCAGGGCGGGGACAATGCCGGCCACACGGTCGTCACGGGCGATGAGGTCTTCAAGCTCCACCTCGTTCCATCAGGGGTTCTCTACCCACACATCACGTCGGTCATCGGAACGGGGGTGGTGGTCAATCCCGCAACCCTGATCACGGAGCTGGACATGCTCGCGGGCCGAGGGATCGATGTCTCACGGGTGCGCGTGAGCCGCAGCGCCCACGTGATCATGCCGTACCACGTGGCCCTTGACCGCGCCAACGAGGCGCGTCTCGCCGGGTCAAAGGTCGGGACCACCGGGCGTGGAATCGGTCCGGCCTACGGCGACCGAGCGTGGCGAATCGGCCTCCGGATGGAGGACCTGCTGGATCGTGAGGTCCTCCGGATACGCATCTCCCAGGTCATCCCGGACAAGAACCTGCTGCTCCGTGACATGGGGGGCGAGGCGTTCTCGGTCGACGCGCTCGTGGACCAGGCGGCGGCCTGGGGTGAACGGCTGGCCGCACACCTCGACGATGCCACCTGGCTGGTCCAGGCGGCGCTCGCGCGCGGTGAGCATGTCCTGCTGGAAGGCGCCCAGGGCACGCTCCTCGATCTCGACCACGGAAGCTATCCGTTCGTGACCTCATCGAACCCGGTTGCCGGCGGCGCCTGCACCGGCGGCGGGATCGGCCCGCTCCAGGTGGACGAAGTCATGGGCGTCATGAAGGCCTATGCCACCCGGGTCGGCAGCGGGCCGTTTCCGACCGAACTCACCGATTCCATCGGGATCGGGATTGCCGAGCGAGGTCACGAGGTCGGCACCACCACCGGACGGCCCCGTCGGGTGGGATGGTTCGATGCGGTGCCGCTCCGCTATGCGGTCGCGGTGAACTCGGTCAGCAGCATCATGCTCAACAAACTGGACATCCTGTCCGGACTTCCGACCCTGCGGCTGGGCGTCGGCTACGAGGTCGATGGTCGACGACTCGATCATTGGCCGTCGAGCGCGCGGGCCATCGAGCATGCCGTCCCGATCTACGAGGACTTCCCGGGCTGGGAGGAACCGATCCACGAGGTTCGATCACTGGCCGACCTGCCCGAGAACGCGCGTCGTTATCTGACCGCCCTCGAGGACCTGGCCGGCGTGCCGATCGTCCTCGTGTCCGTGGGGCCGGAACGGACGCAGACGATCGAGCGGGCGTGGCGTCCGATGCGCCACCGTTCAGGGGTTGGGCTGTCGTGACGAGCGCCAAGGCCCGGTGCCTCCGATGACGGCAACCATGCCCACGCGCGTCCTCATCGTCGGGGCGGGTGGTCGTGAGCACGCCATCGCCTGGAAGCTGGCCTCGGAACCGGGGATCAACGCCGTCTACGTGGCGCCCGGGAGCGCGGCGATGGAGGACGAGGCAAGGGTCAGTGCGCTGCCCGGTGTCGACCCGCTCAGTGGCGCATCGGTCCTTGCCGCGGCGCGACAGGTTGCGGCGGAACTGGTGGTGATCGGGCCGGAGGCGCCGCTCGCGGCGGGTGTCGCCGACGAGCTTCGCCTCGCCGGGATCGCGGTCTTCGGGCCGGCCCGTGGCGCGGCCCGAATCGAGAGTTCCAAGGCGTTCTGTCATGACGTGGCCCGGGCGGCCGGCGTTCGCATGCCGCGATTCGGATCGTTCACGGATCCCGCGTCCGCGGCGGTATTCGCACGGACGCTCGGCGACGGCGGCCGGGGCGTCGTGATCAAGGCGGACGGCCTGGCGGCAGGCAAGGGCGTGACCGTCGCCGACGACATCGACGAAGCCCTGGCCGCGATCGAGCAGCTCGCGCTGGACGCCTCCGGCACGGAGACCTTCGTCGTTGTCGAGGAACGACTCGTCGGGCCCGAGGCGAGCCTGATCGCGATCACGGACGGGCGCGATGTCCTGGCAATGCCCGTGGCACGCGACCACAAGCGCCTGTTCGAGGGCGACGTCGGACCCAACACCGGCGGGATGGGCGCCTTCTCGCCGCTGCCGGATCTCGATGCGGACGCGATCGAAGGACTGCTCGATACCTTCCATCGTCCGCTTCTTGCCGAGCTTGCCAGACGGGGCAGTCCGTTCATCGGCGCCCTGTACGCCGGGCTGATCCTGACCGATGACGGCCCGGTACTCCTGGAGTGCAACGCGCGGTTCGGGGACCCAGAGACGCAGGCGATCATGCCCCGGCTCGCGGGTCCGATCGGGCCGCTCCTCCTCGCGGCGGCGGGCCGTGGCCTGCGGGCAGCCGCCACAGCCGCCGGCATCCGCGGATCGGTCCTGCCAACGCTGCCTGGGGCCGCGGTGGCGATCGTGCTGGCGGCGGCCGGCTATCCGGATGCGGTTCGGCGAGGCGATGCGATCAGCGGCCTTGACGCTGCCGTCGGTGGTGGCGCCCTCGTCTTCCATGCCGGCACCCGGCGCGACGCCGACAGCACGTACCTGACCAACGGCGGCCGCGTGGTGGCGGTCGTGGGCCGAGGTGATGATCTGGCAGCCGCCGCGGACCGTGCCGATGCGGCAGCGGCGCTCGTGTCGTTCCGCGGCGCCCAATACCGGACCGACATCGCCAGGACATCGATGGCCCCACTCGGGATCGGCGCACCGGGGCTCGGAGCGCCCGCACCGGCGGGAGGTGCGCGGTGATCGGGCGGTACACCTTGCCCGAGATGGGCCGCATCTGGGCCGAGCAGGAGCGGTTCGAGCACATGCTCCGCGTCGAGATCGCCGTGGCGCGCGCCCAGGTCGCCCGCGGCACGGTACCGGCGTCCGCGCTGACCGCCATCGAGAACCGGGCACACGTCGACGTCGAGCGCATCGCCGAGATCGAGAAGACCACCGACCACGATGTCATCGCCTTCGTGAGCCAGGTCGCCGAGTCGGTCGGTCCCGAGGGTCGGTACCTGCACCTGGGCCTCACCAGCAGCGACGTCCTCGACACCGCGCTGGCCCTCCAGCTGCGAGCCGCCGGCCAATTGCTGATCCGGGATGCGAACCGGCTCGTCGAGGCGATCGTGCGGCGGGCACGCGCGGAGGCGATGACCGTGATGATGGGGCGCACCCACTCCGTACATGCCGAGCCCACGACCTTCGGACTCAAGCTCGCCGGCTGGGCCTTCGAGGTGGCCCGCGGCCGGACCCGCCTCGCCGCCGCGATCGACGAGATTGCCACGGGCAAGATCTCGGGGCCGGTC
>JAYTWS010000199.1:0-6783 GCA_043743315.1 Chloroflexota bacterium
GAAGAGGTGCACTTCATCTTCGATCTCGCGAAGGAGACCGGTGCCCCGATCGATCTCCACTGCGACGAAACCGATGACGAGCAGAGCCGATTCCTGGAAGTGGTGGCTGCTCGCACGATCCGCGACGGCATGGGTGGTCGCGTCGTGGCGGGCCACACCACCGCGATGGGCTCGTACAACGACAACTACGCGTTCAAGCTGATCCAGATCCTCAAACGCGCCGGGGTCACGATCGTCGCCAATCCGCTCGACAACATCGTGCTCCAGGGTCGCTTCGACACGTACCCGAAGCGCCGCGGCATGACCCGGGTCAAGGAACTGGACGCCGCCGGCATCAACGTCGCCTGCGGCCACGATTCGATCATGGATCCGTGGTACCCGCTGGGCCGCGGATCGATGCTCGACGCGCTCTCGATGCTCGTCCACGTGGCCCAGATGAGCGGCCGCGCCGAGCTGTTCCGGGCCTACGAAATGGTCACCACGAACCCGGCCCGGGCGGCCGAGGTGCCCTACGGGATCACCGAAGGGTTGCCCGCCAACTTCGTCATCTTCGATTGCACCGACGAGGCCGAGGCGATTCGGCTGCGCCCGGCGGCCCGGTGGGTCGTCCGCCTCGGGCGGGTGGTCGCGGAAACGGAGCCGTCGCGCAGCGTCGTCCACCACGGGGGCACTAGCCGAGCGGTGACCTTCACGAAACCGGAGGTGGGTAGTCGATAGACTCGCCTGGAGCGCAACCCGGGGGACGGTGGATGAACAGCCCGCGCGACGTGCGCGGACACCAGAGGAAGGGAGCTCGGTGTCAACATGGCGACTCAAGCGATTCGGCTTGGTGGGATGCCTACCCACGAAGGCGATCTCTCGATCGAAGGACGTGGGATCGAGCCGATCCCGGAGAGTGCACGCTACGGTTCGGTGAACCGGTTGTTCACCGTCTGGTTTACGCCGAACCTGGTGCCTGCGGCTTTCTTCATCGGCCTGCTCGCGTCCGCAGGCTTCCTCCAGGTCGGGTTCACGTCCGGGATCCTCGCGATCGTCGTGGGCAATCTGATCGGCGCCGCCCTGGTCGGATTGATGAGCCAGATGGGTCCGGCAACCGGCATGGCGCAGATCCCTCTGTCGCGCCTCGCCTACGGCAAGTCGATCGTGGTACCGGGCATCCTCAACTGGTTGAGCTGCATCGGCTGGGACGGAATCAACTCGGTCTTTGGCGCCGCAGCATTGTCGATCCTGACGGGCCTGCCATTCATCGGCTCGCTGGTCATCCTGGTTGTAATTCAGGCTGGGTTGTCCATCGTTGGACACGAAGCTATTCACCTCTTCGAGAAGTGGATGGCCATCGTCCTCGGGATCATGTTTGCCATCCTCACGGTCGCGATCGCCGGGCAGGCGTCCACCGGGCTGGCGCGCGTGGACGGTTTCGAAGGGCTTGATCAGGTCGGCGCCTTTGTCCTGTATGCCTCGATCACGGCAAGCTTTGTCATCGCCTGGAGCCTCTACGCGTCGGACTACAGTCGCTACCTTCCGGCAAACGCCTCGCGATCGAAGGTTTTCTGGCTCACCGTACTCGGCCTGACGCTGTCGGCCGGCTGGATCGAGACTCTCGGCCTGCTCGTGGCCGACAAGGCATCCGAGGGCGGCGCCGTCGACACGATCAACACGATCCTGTCCGGGTCCATCCTCGCGCCCCTCGCCATGCTCGCCATCGCCATCGGCACGATCGCCGTGAACGCGATGAACGACTACACGGGGTCCCTGTCGCTCCAGGGAGCGGGTCTCCGGATTCCCCGGGTCTACGCGGCGGGCGCCGTGGCCGTTCTCGGGTTCCTGTTCACGCTCTACCTGAATGACGGCAACCTCGTCGGGAAGTTTGAGAACTACCTACTGTTCATCATCTACTGGGTCACACCGTGGGCCGGCGTCGTGCTGGCCGACTGGTGGCTCCGTGGCCGCCGAGCAGATGTGTCCAGGCTCGCTGATTACGCGAGTCTTCCGTCAGGTGTGATCGGCCTCGCCTCGCTGGCCGTCGGCTTCGTCGCCTCGTTGCCGTTCGGGACATCGGTCTTTGGGGACGAGATCGCGAAGGCCACCGGCCTTCCCGTCAACGGCCTCGCGGCGACCTTGCACTATGCGGACTTCGCGTACCTCGTTGGGTTCGTCGTCGCGTTCGCTGTCTATTGGATTGCCGCGCGGAGTTCTGTCGCTCGGACCTGACGGCGCCGGATTGTTCGCGGCCCCGCCGGCCTGGCCTGGCGGGGCCGCCTGATTCCGCCCCTCACTCCTCGGATCGCCTGGCGGGGCCGCCTGATTCCGCCCCTCGCGCCTCGGATCGCCTGGCGGGGCCGCCTGATTCCGCCCCTCGCGCCTCGGATCGCGGTCCGCTGTCGAGTTCATACATGCGGCGTATGAATTCCGGTTCCTCATACGTGGGGCGTAAGAAGTCGACCGATCCTGCCATGTGCGGTCTGATCTTGGCCCTCGGTTTACTCGAATTGGGTGTGAATCCGGGCGTTCCACGCCCTCGCGCCTCGGTTTCTTACGTCCGGCGTATGAAACCAGCCGCCGGATAGCGAGCGGGACCCTCACCACGTCGACTTCATACGTATGGCGTATGAGGATCGCCGTCGCTGATGCCCTCGGCTGCCGTCAGGCGGGAGCGGCGTCGGGCGGCACGTGGACGACCGGAGGAAGCGGGAGTGTTGCAACGTGCCCTGCGATCTCGGCCGCGCTCGCGATCCACAGCCCGTCGATCTCGCGAGCGCGGGCGATGAGTCGCTCGAGCGCCACGGCGCGCGACGCCCGCCCGGAGATGAACGGGTGATTGGTGAGCATGAACAGCCCACCTTCCTCAACGAGCGCCTCGAGCTCGAGCGTCCAACGGGCGATGACATCGTCCGGGTTTGCGATCACGCCCGACCCGGTGATGCCCGGGAGGTAGTTGTACGGCTCCCAGTCATCGAGGCTCCAGTGCCCCGGCAGCTCGACGATCGTCGCTGCTCCCGGCTCGGGACTAGTTGCCAGCAGGTACGGATGATCAGCATCCATGAGGCCGCTGTCGTACGAGAAACCATGCCTCGCGAGCAACGCCGGCAGGCGGTAGGACAGTTCCCAGTTCGGTGCCCGATAGCCCGTCGGCCGCACGCCGGCTACCGCGTCGAGCGCCTCGAGGCCGCGGAGCAGATGGCGCTCCTCGGTGACCTCGTCCGTTGCGGAGCGCGCACCTTCGTGGAGATAACCGTGATGGCCGATTTCGTGTCCGGCGTCGCGAATTGAGCGGGTGATATCCGGCCAGCGTTCTGCCGTGTAGCCGGGGATGAAGAACGTCGCCCGGATTCGCTGACGATCGAGGATTCGCAGCAGGCGGGGCACGCCGGTACGCGGCCCGTAGGCCTGGTGGCTCATCACGTCCAGCCAGTCCGCCGCCTCGGGATGATCGAACAGGATCGGGCTTTCCGCATCCACGTCGAAGGTGAAGCAGGCCGCCGCGCGGATCCCGTCGGGCCAGCGGAACCCGGGCGGTGCCGGGGTGCGCCATGGCTCGGACGGGTGACGGTCACTCATGCGTCGCGGCGCCGCAGCGCCACCAGGGACGGCATCTCGTAGGCCAGGTTGGCCGCCAGCGTGGCAGTCTGGCCGGCCGGGTCGTAGGCCGGGATGACCTCGACAACGTCGAAGCCCATGAAGTCGATGCTGGTCAGCGCGCGGGGCATGGGCATGAGTCTAGCGCGGTGGTTGACGGCGCAATGGCTCAGCGGCTAGGATCCACCGACAACTGAATAGCCTATCCAGAGTGGTGGAGGGACCGGCCCTTTGAAGCCACGACAACCTATCGGCGGTGACGCCGACAAGGTGCCAATTCCGGGCAGGACAACCACCTGCGAGATAGGGATCACCCATTGACCCTTCCCGCAGGAAGGGTTTCTTGTTATCCGGGATCCGGACGGTAGGCAGCCCCAGCGCCCCACGGGCGTCCCGCCCAGCGCGTTCCACGCGTGCCACCGACCAGGAGCCGACCATGACCGACACGCTCGCCAGCCTCGCCCGAGCCACCGCTCGGCCGATGATGGCCGCGTCGGTTGCCCCGGTCGATCCCGCGGTTCGGTCGAGGATCGCCGGCCTCCGCTGCAAGAATTGCCACCGGCCCGAGGCAATCGGACCGTATTTCGTCTGTCCCGCCTGCTTCGGTGGGCTCGAGGTCGTGTACGACCGGGAGGCGGTCCGGGCGCAGGTCAGTCGCGCCACGATCGAGGCGCGAGGACCCGGGATCTGGCGCTATCTCGAGCTGCTTCCGGTGGACGAGGCCCCGGATCGCGGGCTCGCGGTCGGTTCGACGCCCCTGATCCGCGCCGACCGGCTCGGTGCGGACATCGGCCTGGCGAGCGGGCGCCTGTATCTCAAGGACGACACGCGCAACCCGACGCTATCGTTCAAGGATCGCGTCGTGGCGATTGCGGCCGCGCGGGCCGTGACATTCGGCTTCGACACCCTCGCGTGTGCCTCGACCGGCAACCTCGCCGGCGCGACGGCTGCGGCCGCCGCGGCTCTCGGGCTCCGGGCCGTCGTGTTCGTCCCGGCGAATCTCGAGCCGGCCAAGATCGATCACGCTTTGAGCTACGGCGCGACCGTCGTCCCCGTCGAAGGCACGTACGACGACATCAACCGCCTGAGTCTTGAAATTGCCGATGAGGAGGGCTGGGCCTTCGTCAACGTCAACCTCCGGCCGTTCTACGCAGAGGGCAGCAAGACGCTCGCGTTCGAGGTCGCCGAGCAGCTCGGCTGGCGCCTGCCCGACGTGATCGTCGCTCCCATCGCCTCCGGAAGCCTGTACACGAAGGTCGCGCGTGGCTTCGAGGAGCTGGTGGCCGCGGGTCTCGTCGAGGACAAGCCGGTGAAATTCATCGGGTCGCAGCCGGACGGCTGCTCGCCGGTCGCCCAGGCCTTCGCGTCCGGCGGGGACGAGATCCATCCGGTCCGCAACCCCGACACCATCGTCCGCTCGCTGGCAATCGGATCGCCGGCCGATGGACGCTACGCGCTCGCGCTGGCGCGCGGAAGCGGTGGATCGATCGTGTCCGTGCCGGACACCGCGACCGCGGACGCCATCCGCCGGCTCGGACGCACCGAGGGCCTCTTTGCCGAGACCGCCGGCGGCGTGACAGTGGCCGGGCTCGACCTCGCCTATCGCTCGGGGGTCATTGGTCCCGATGACGAGGTCGTGGCGCTGATCACGGGCAACGGCGTGAAGACGCCCGACGCGAAGTGGTTCGGCCTCGATGGTTCTGGGGCCGGAGCCGAGGCAGCTTTCGGGGCCGAGGCCAGAGCCGGGGCCGGAGTCGAAACCGCAGCCAGGAACCAGCACCGATCCGCTGGCTCCGGCGGTCTCGCGAACCCGATCGAGCCGTCCTACTCCGCGTTCACGCGCGCAGGGCTGGCCTGATGCATGACGTCGGCCGGCGCCCATACGGCACGAACAGACCTCGCACGGCACGTCGAGCCCACGCACTCCATACTCGATCGTGATGATGCATCCCTCGGTCATGCCGGGCCGCTGCTCCTGTATCCGGCGGGCCTGAGCCCGGCGGCCATTTCGGTCGTCCTTCGGTCCGCACCCGGCACCTCCGCGGCGCTGGTGCCCAAGCCTTCCGAGGCTGGCGCCGCGCTCCCTCCCATTCACTCGAGGTACTCCCGTGTCATCCATCATCCCCGTCCGTGCCATTGACCCGCGTGGCCAGCGCTTCGGCGCCGGCTCGTCCGCGATCACCCTGGTGCTCGCAATCCTCCTCGACCAGCCGCTCATTGCGGTCGTGGTCGGTATTGCCCTCGCCGTGAGCGCGGCTCGCGGCACGCGCTGGTTCCTGTTCGGCCGTCCGTGGCCGACGATCCGGACGCGGCTCCACCTCGGACCACCGGCATCAACCGAGCCCGAGCTGGGCCCGCGCTTCGCCCAGGCCCTCGGTGCCACGTTCATCCTGGTCGGGGTGGTGCTGCTCGCAGCGGGCATCCGGCCGTGGTTCTGGCTCCCGATTGTGGCCGTGGCCGGGTTACAGACGCTGCTGGCGGTCACGGGCTACTGCCTCGGTTGCAAGCTCTATGGCCTGCACTGGTTCCTGCCAGAGCTGTTCGATCGGCTCGTGCTCCGGATCCCGGCCGAGCCGCGCACGCGCCTCGAGACGCCGCACGCCGGCTGACTCGGAAGCCCGTCGCGGGACGTGCGCGTCGTTCGAGGGCGTGCGAGGCCACCTCCCGCCGGGCCGCTGACCGCGCGCCGCTGAGCCGGCGCTGGTGACCGCGCGCCGCTGAGCCGGCGCTGGCACCATTGCCGGGTGACTCGGTGGCCCCATCACCCGGACCCGACTCGATGACCGACACGGCCGACGTCGTCGTGGTCGGTGGTGGCGCGATGGGCGCGAGCATTGCCTATCACCTTGCCGCGGCTGGGGCCGGCAGGATCGTCCTGGTCGAGCGCGAGGGAGCCCTGGGGATGGGTTCCACCGGCCGCTGCGCGGGCGGGTTTCGCCACCAGTTCACGAGCGAGATCAACGTCCGGCTGTCGCTCGAGAGCGTGCGCATGATCCGCTCGTTCACCGCCGAGCACGACCTGCCACTCGATGTCCACGTCGAGGGCTACCTGTTCCTCGTCCGCTCCGAGACGGCATGGCGAGATCATCGCGCGGCGGCGGCAATGCAGCGCTCCCTCGGGGCGCGTGTCGAGGAATTGGATACAAGCGCCGTCGCCGAACTCATGCCCGGCCTCCAGGTTGACGGGATCGTCGGGGCGACGCTCGG
>JAYTWS010000200.1:0-2566 GCA_043743315.1 Chloroflexota bacterium
CAGCACGGCGGTGTTGGCGATGTCGAACGGCGCACCGCCCGCAGCCAGCGGCGCGACGTGATCAACGGTCAGGTCGCTGGCGGGATGGGCCAGGCGCAGGTAACCCGGGCACCAGTCCCCATGCTCGCCACGCCAAGCCCGGAGCACACGGGCGCTGAGTCGCTGCCATGCCCGCGTGCTGTACAGGGCGTTGTGCCGACTTCGGTTGGACTGGCGCGCGTGCTCTGAACAGCGGCCACCTGCGCGGCTGGTGACGACACCACAGACCGTGCACAACTTCACCTCCGAATCGTCGACGAGGTGGCTGGCGCGGTCTATTCGCCTGCGGTGCTACGCCTGCGGGGCCATCCTCGACTCGCACCTCACGGTCTCGGTCGGTTCGTATCCCGGTCGTCTAGGGCTCGACGCCTTCGAGAGTGGGATAGGGGTCATAATCCGAGAATGAGGAGTACGAAGTCACCGCTCGAAGGGGAACGGCGGCGGCTGACGCGCGCCGAGGCCCAGGCGCAGACGCGTCGACGGGTGATGGACGCCGCTGCGGACGTGTTCGGCGAGAAGGGATTTCGGACGGCGTCCCTGTACGACGTCGCTGAGCGGGCCGGCCACACCATCGGCGCCGTGTATTCGAATTTCGCGAGCAAGGACGAGCTGTTCCGGGCCTTGATGGTCGAGCGCCTCCGGCTCCTGGAAGCCGGTCTCGAAACCGCTGCTTCCTACCAGCCACCGGGCGGCGCGGATACGAGTTCTCGCGAGCAGCGAATCGAACGCGCGCTCGACCAGATCGCTGCAGGCGAAAGCTCTGTGCCAGCGCGCTGGTGGAGGCTCCTCTACGAGTACCGGTCTTGCGCCGCCGCAGATCCGGCCGCGTGGGCCGAACTCGCCGCCCTTGAGCATCGCTGTCGGGAGCTGATCGCTCGACAGATCGAGGGCTTTGCGGCGGCGTTCGGCACGGTCCTTCCGCGCTCCCCGATGGAGCTAGCTGAGTTGACAACGGCGCTCACGGACGGACTGCGGGCGGCTCACGCCGAGGGTCGCAGCTCGATGACCTCAGGCGAAGGGCTGCGTCTCGTGGTCTCGGCGCTGGTCGCCTCGTCGGCGCGAACCGGATCCGCCTGAGGCCCGAATTCGAACATCGAGGGCGAGCTTCCATGCCACAGCCCGGTCCCTCGCGATCAGTCCGACCGAGCAGCCAACCCCACGCTTTCGCGCCCCCAGGATCCTGTCTGTGCCAGGAGTTCGGCGAATTGTCTCGGATGGGCGAGGTGGGGGAAGTGTCCGCTCTGTGGCCAGACCTCGATCCGCATGCCGGGGATGTTCGCGCCGATCCACGCGAGATCCTCAGGTGATGGCTCACCACCGAAGACCGACGCGAAGGGAAGGCCCGAGGCTCGGATGGCCGACGCGCCCTGGGCGACCATCCCGTCGAGCTCGTCCGGGCTGAACTCGAACAACGCCTGCCAGTACCCGAGCACGATCTCCTGCCGAGGCTTGCTGGTCGCCTCGACGAACGCCCGAACGTCGGGTGTCAGCTCATCGAGATGGAAGGCGTTCGCGAGGATCCGGCCGAATGCCTGGTCGAAGGCAGGCCCTCGGAGCACGGGTTCGAGCGATTTCGCCATCGCCGCAAACGGCCCCACCCGAAGCGTGCCCTCTACGGCCACGATGCCGGAGCTGGAATGGGTGACCGCGTACACGAACGCCGTACTTGCCGCTGCGGAGTGTCCGACGACGACCGGAGCCTTGAGGCCGGCATCTTCGACGGCCGCGTGAACCCGTTCAACGAGTGCATCGAGCGTGTATGACGCGGCATCTGGCGAAGCGCCGTGGCCGGGGAGATCGATCGCGATCGTGCGCCGACCCGGATCGATCGTGTCGAGCTCCGCAAGGGCCGGCCGCCACATCTGCCGGTCGAACGTGAGCCCGTGGAGGAGGACCAGCGGCGGGCGATCGTCGGACCGACCGAGATCGTCCGCGGCGAGGCCTGCGTATGTGGCGGAGCGAGAAGCGCGATCTTGCATCTGCGTAGCACCGGATATTCGGATAGTGACGACTACGTCAGTATGCGCCGCCCGGCTAGGCGGCACAAGCCCCGGTTGTCCTGCGGACGAATCAGCCGAGTTCAAGGCTCGGCACGACAAGCCAGCCCTCTGCCCGCCCTCGGTAGATCAGCTGCTCCGTGGTGAGGCCTGATCGAGCCCGCAGGTCCGCGAGGTGCCGCTTCGCCGTGCTCGGCCGAATGCCGACCCGCGTCGCCGCGTCCGACACCGATCCCCCAGCCGCCACGAACGCCGCAAGGACGTCGACCTGGCGAGCGGTCGGCGTCCGTGAGATCGAGCCACGGAGGTAGCCATCCCTCACGCAGGGCTCACCCTGCTCCGCGTGATGAGCCCGAGGATCACCGCCGTGACCGAAAGGATCGCACCGATCTGGTCGGGTGCGAGGCTGAGGCCGAACGCGACGACCAGGGCGATCACCGCCTGGACGAGGGCGAGCACCATCGCCGGTTCGCGGCCGAAGATCGTGCCGGGCTGGCTGTCCATCGCGCGTCTCCTCACTTCACGCGGAC
>JAYTWS010000201.1:0-2785 GCA_043743315.1 Chloroflexota bacterium
CCCGATCTTGGCCGATGCCGTCGGGTCGGCCGTGGCCCCGATCTTGGCCGATGCCGTCGGGTCGGCCGTGGCCCCGATCTTGGCCGATGCCGTCAGGTCGGCCGTGGCCCCGATCTTGGCCGATGCCGTCAGGTCGGCCGTGGCCCCGATCTTGGCCGATGCCGTCGGCACTCCCCGCGACCCCGTCATGGGACGATCTTCTCGATCGGGAGAACCAGGATCCCGGACGCGCCGGCGCCTTTGAGGCGCGGCAGCAGGGCCCAGACATCGTCCGCTCCAACGACCGAGTGAATGGCGATCATCCCCGAGTGGGCCAGGGGGATCACGGACGGCGACTCGAGGCCCGGCAACAGGGCTTCCAGCTGCGCAAGACGCTCGGCCGGCGCGTTCATCATCACGTACTTGCGATCGCGCGCGGCGATCACCGCACCGATCATCGTGTCGAGGGCTCGGACCTCCTCATCGCGCTCCGGGTCGATCGTCGGGCTGGTCACGAGGACGGCCTCTGACTCCAGCACGTCCTCGATCGGCCGGAGGCCGTTCATGGCGAGTGTCGACCCGGTCGAAACGAGATCCACGATGGCTTCGGCCAGCCCCAGGCGTGGAGCGACTTCGACCGCGCCCGACAGCGGAATGACGTCGATGGCGATCCCGCGGCGCTCGAAGAACTCCCGGGCAACCCGCGGGTGTGCCGTGGCCACCCGATGCCCGGCAAGGTCCTCGGTGCGCTGAATCTCGCTTCCAGACGGAACGGCAACGGCCAGGCGGCACCGCCCGAACCCGAGGTGGCGCGCGATCGCGAGCTTCGAGCCGGTCTCGGCGACCAGGTCAGCGCCGGTGATCCCAAGATCGGCGACGCCATCGTTCACGAACTCGGGGACATCGGCCGCCCGAACGAACAAGATGTCGAGGGCGAAGTTCTGGACCCGCGCGACGAGACTCCGGTCGTGCTCATCGAAGAGCAGCCCCGCGCCGTGGAGAAGCGCCAGACTGGGTTCGACAAGCCGCCCCTTGTTCGGAACGGCGAGGCGAATACGGTCGCGGATCAAACCTTTGCCATCCGATCGAGCATGAGGCGATAGCCACCTTCGCCATGGCGCAGCCACGAGGCGATCCGGGTGATCGTGGCCGTGCTCGCGCCCGTGCGTGACGAAATCTCGGCGTAGTGAAGGCCCTGATCGAGCAGCCGCGCGACCGACCAGCGCATCCCGAGATCGCGGATCTCGCCGAGTGTGCAGAGGTCGCGGAAGAAACTCTCGGCCTCATCGGGTGTTTCAAGACGGAGGATCGCGTCGAACAAGGCTCGGGCCTCGTCCGTTCGCCAGGAGTCGTCTGCTGTCATGTGGTACCTCGCGGTTTGCGGCTCGTTGCTCGTACGGGATCAGGCGACCCGGGTCGTGTGTTCGTATTCGGGCACCGGCGTGCCGAGCCGCTCGCCGGGCTGGTCACGTATGCTAGCGTATTAGCGTAGTAATACAATAGCATGATGTGACACGCTCGATCCGTCACGCGAAAGGAGTGTCGTGCCCGTACTGGGATCGTCGCCGCCACCTGGGCCGCAAGCGTCGCCGCCACCTGGGCCGCAATCGTCGCCGCCAGCCGGATCGCAATCGTCGCCGCCAGCCGGATCGCAGGCGTCCTTCCAGGTGTTGCCGGCGATCGATCTCCTCGGCGGACGCGTCGTGCGCCTCCAGCGGGGAGCGTTCGACCAGCAGACGACGTTCTCCGACGATCCCGGATCGGTGGCCCGGCTGTTCGTCGATGACGGAGCGAGGTGGCTGCATGTCGTCGATCTCGACGGGGCTCGAACCGGCAACCCGATCCACGGGCCCGCCATTCAGTCGATCGTCTCGGCGACGGCGAGGTCAGCGGCATCGCTGGAGGTCGCCGGGGGCCTGCGAACGGCGGAAGCCTGCGCTACGGCTCTGACGTCGGGCGCCGCGCGCATTGTCGTGGGCACGACGGCGCTCGCCGACCCTGAATTCGCGGCGCGGTTGGTCCTGGCCCATGGCACAGATCGTGTGGCGGTGGCCCTCGACGTTCGCGACGGCGGCGCTGTCGGGCATGGCTGGGTCGGCGGGGACGATGGCATCGACCTGGATTGGGCGCTCGAGTCACTCCTCGACGCGGGCGTCATTTGGTTCGAGGTGACGGCCATCCAGCGAGACGGCATGCTCGCCGGGCCGGATCTATCGCTGCTTGAACTCGCGCTGAAACATCCTCGTGCGCGGATCATCGCGTCGGGTGGAATCAGGTCGGTTGCTGATCTGCGAACAGTTCGGGACCTTGGATGTTCCGGGGCGATCGTCGGGCGCGCCCTCTACGACGGAACGCTGGATCTCGCGACGGCGCTGGGGCTTCTCGCACAGGACGAGGGCGACGCGAACTAGACTATGCGTGGGTCCGCGCCGGTTCAGAAGCCCGGTCCAGCCACGGACCAGCAACCGCCCAGGCCCGGTCCGCGTCGGTCCAGCAACCGCCCAGGCCCGGTCCGCGTCGGTCCAGAAGCCGCTTTCCTGCCAAATCGACACGGGTGGTCGCCACGGCAGGCTCGGTGGCCACCCAGGGACCGATGACTTGCAGATCCACGCTCAGGTCCCGCGACGGTGGGTCCGGATCGGTCGTTCCTACCCCAGAATCCGAGCCTTACCGACCCGGGATGTCGACGTGGCAGGAAAGACGGCGCAGAGGGGTTCGCCCCCAGGCCCGCGCCCCCCAGCCCGCGCCCGGCCCCACGCCCGGCCCGCGCCCCCCAGGCCCGCGCCCCCCAGCCCGCGCCCGGCCC
>JAYTWS010000202.1:0-13582 GCA_043743315.1 Chloroflexota bacterium
ATGGTCGGCGCCACGCGGCCCCCACCCTCGACCCGCGCGATGGGTGGGGTCACGGGCCCGCCTCCGGCGTTGTCTCCGGACCCAGCCGCGGCTCGGTACGGCGAATCGCGTCGATGAGCGCTCGCCGCTCATTGGGGGTCGCGCGCAGGATCGCCGAACCGATGCCGATCGCGGCGGCCCCTGCATCGAGGAACGCCGCGGCATTGCCGAAGTCGACTCCGCCGGTCACGACCAGCTCGATGTCCCGGAGTGGCCCGCGCAGCTCGCGAACGTGATTCGGGCCGACCGACGACCCCGGAAACACCTTGACGAGGGCTGCTCCAGCACGCCACGCGGCGTCGATTTCGGTGGGGGTCATGGCGCCGGGCAGGAACGGCAGCCCGAGCTCGAGCGCCTCGCGGAGGACCTCCCGGTCGAAGACCGGGCTGACCCCGAAGGCCGCCCCGGCGGCATGCGCGGCCCGGAGCTGGCCGACCGTCCTGACCGTTCCGGCTCCGACCCACGCCCGCGCGGTCGGGGACGGTACAAGGCTCGGAAGCAAGTCGTTGAGCGCGGAGATATCGGCCGGTGCGTCCTCGCTGTCCATTGTGACCTCGAAGACCCGGGCGCCCGCCGCCACAAGCTCGCTGGCGAGGTCGAGCAGCCGCGACTGCGGCGAGACCCGACGGAGGACGATGACGAGGCGACTTCGGCGGATCTCCGCGGCCACGGCCGAACCGCGCGCCCTGGCCACGGCTTCGTTGGGGCTCGCTGTCGACCGATCCGCACTCGGTTCCGGCATGTGCCGAACGTACGATGTGCACGAATGAGTGTCAAGTGCTCATATGAGCGATCCACGGCACGCGCGACCGGTCCGGAACCCCGTTGGGGCCGTGAACCGATGATTGACGGCCCGCTCGGCCGGGCCCATACTCCGTGCATTCCCCATCCGTCCGCGCCGCGGACCCTTTCCCGCGCGGTCGATTGGTCCCTCCTTGCAGATGCAGGTGGCCCCTTTCTGATGCCCGGTCCAGATCAGCGTCCACGTAACCGTCGCCCGCGGCGTCGTAACCCCGTCGGGCGGGCCCCGGTAAGCGAATTCGAAGAACTGCAGGAGCTCGAGGCTGCCCGCGAGCGGAATGACCTCGATGTGTCCGATTTGCTCGAGATGAGCGTCACGGAGCTCCGCCAGGTCGGCAAGGACCTGAAGATGGATGCCCGGTCCGAGGAAAAGAAGGACGACCTCGTCGATCGGATCCTTCAGGCCCAGACCGAACGAGCCGGCCATGCCTACGCGACCGGGATCCTCGACATCGTCGACGAGGGCTATGGGTTCATGCGCCGTCACGGGCTCCTGCCCGGCGCCGACGACGTCTACGTCTCGTCGAGCCAGGTTCGACGGTTCGCCCTGCGCATCGGCGACCGGGTCACCGGTGCCGTGCGCGTCCCCCGGGAACAGGAGAAGTACTGGGGCCTGCTGCGCGTCGATTCTGTCAACGGCGTCGACATCGAGACCGCCCGGGCGCGCCCGCACTTCGGTGATCTCACCCCGGTCCACCCGAATGAGCTGATCAACCTCGAGAGTGACCCGAAGAACCTCAGCCAGCGCCTGGTCAACCTCGTCAACCCGATCGGCAAGGGTCAGCGCGCGCTCATCGTGAGCCCGCCGAAGGCCGGCAAGACGATGCTCCTGAAGAACATCGCCAACGGAATCAGTGCCAACTACCCGGACATCCTGCTGATGGTCGCCCTCATCGGCGAGCGCCCCGAGGAAGTCACGGACATGCGCCGAAGCGTCAACGGCGAGGTCATCAGTTCGACGTTCGACGAACCCACCGAAAACCATACCCACGTGGCCGAGATGGCCCTGGAGATCGCCAAGCGCCAGGTGGAGACCGGTCGCGACGTCGTCATCCTGATGGACTCGATCACACGCCTCGCGCGTGCCTACAACCTGGCGCTGCCGCCCTCCGGCCGGACCTTGTCCGGTGGCATCGACCCGATCGCGCTCTATCCGCCCAAGCGATTCTTCGGCGCCGCGCGGAAGATCGAGGAAGGCGGCTCGCTCACGATCATCGCCACCTGCCTGGTCGACACGGGCTCGCGGATGGACGACGTGATCTACGAGGAGTTCAAGGGCACCGGCAACTCGGAGCTCATCCTCGACCGCAAGCTCGGCGAGAAGCGGATCTTCCCGGCGATCGACGTTATGCGGTCGGGTACCCGCCGCGAAGAGCTCCTTCTCGAGGACGGGACCCTGAAGATGGTCTGGACGATGCGAAGGATGCTGTCGGCGGTTGGCACGAACGAGGGCATCGAGCTGCTCCTGAACCGTCTCGCGAAGACGGACAACAACGTCCAGTTCCTCGCCGGCCTGACCAAGTCCCTCGACGCCTGACGGGCCCGTCTCCCGTTCGCGAGCCCCGGAGGGTTTGCGTCGCCCGCAGAGCCCGTGGTAAGGTCCGGCCGAGTCGACGCCCGCGGAGGAGCGGGCATCGGCCGTGAACTGAACAGCAACCCCGCTCAAGACATCGCGACGCAGGACGGTCCGCAACCCCAGAACGTGCGACCCCGACGCACGGACCGTCCTCCAGGAGACCATATTGCCGAACGCCCCGGCTGGCATCGTGCGCGCACTTTCGCGCCTTCGCCGGACCAAGAGCGAACGATCCGAGCGAACCAACCGTGTCCACAGCCGATCCGTCGGCAGGACGCGGGACTTTGGCACGCGGATCGCCGTTTGGATGCACCTCGCGCCACGACCGGCCGGGCGCCAGCGCCCGCTGTCGCTGCGACGCTCCGTCGCGGTGCGCCTGTCCTCGGAGCACATGCTCCCGATTCTCGCCGCAGTCGTCGTCCTCGGCGCCAGCCTCATCAGCTTCCAACCCGCGTCCGCCGCTGGTGCGACGGGTTCGGTTGACGGGCCCGGGACCGGACCACGCATCGCGATCGGCGGGGCCGACCAGCTCGATCCCCAGGAAGTGGCCATCCAGCTCGGATCTCGCACTAAGACCACGCAGGCCGGATCCGACAGCGCTCCGACGGCGAGCTACGCCGACGACGGCACCCTCTACAAGCCGGTGGCTGTCGACACTAGCGTTGCCGACGGCAGAGGCTTGCTTCAGACCTACACGGTCAAGTCCGGTGACACCCTGACGGGCATTGCCAGCCACTACGGGATCTCGATGATGACGGTCTGGTGGGCCAACAAGCTCACCGCCAAGGACCAGCTGCACGTTGGCCAGAAATTGACGATCCCTCCGGTCGATGGTTTGGTCGTGACCGTCAAGGCCGGCGACACGCTCGACGGAATCGCCGCGCAGTACAAGGTCGACGGCGGCGATGTCCTCGCGATCAACCAGCTCGAGGATCCCACCCTGATCATCGGTCAGCTGCTGATCCTGCCCGACGCCGCCGGTGCGCCGATCCCGACCATCAAGCCGACGCCTGTCAAGCCCCGGTCGAACACGAGTTCGAGCAGTTGTTCCAGCTGTGGCGGCGGCTCGTACGCCGGCGGCAAATTCGCTTGGCCTGTCGTGGGTGGCAACAACTACATCAGCCAGTACTTCCACTACGGGCACTACGGCGTTGACATCGCGGCGACCTACGGGACGAAAGTGGTGGCGGCGGCCAAGGGCACGGTGACCTTCTCCGGCTGGAAGAACAATGGCGGTGGGTACCAGGTCTGGATTTCACACGGCTCGGGCCTGTTCACGACGTACAACCACATGTCCGCCGTGAACGTCTCGGCCGGTCAGTCCGTGGGGCGTGGACAGCAGGTGGGCCGCATCGGTCAGTCCGGGTACGCAACCGGCCCGCACCTCCACTTCGAGGTCTGGAAAGGCCCCATCTGGAACGGCGGCTACCGGGTCAACCCCCTCCGCTACTTCTGATCCCGGCCCGCGGCCGGCGGCCGCGACGACGCCACGCCGGAGCCATCCTTTCGCGCCCGTGGCCGTGGCGCCCCGAGCCCGTGGGAAGATAGGTCCGATGTTCCTCGACAGCGTGAAGATCCTCGTTCGTGCCGGCGCCGGCGGCGATGGCGCGGCCACGTTCCGTCAGGAGGCCCACGTCCCGCGCGGCGGGCCCGACGGCGGTGACGGCGGCCGGGGCGGAACGATCCACCTGGCGGTCGATCCCGGGCAGACCACGCTGCGGGACTTCTCGTATCGGCACCACTTTCGCGCGGATTCCGGCGGTCGCGGTTCCCGTGCCCGTCGCCACGGCAAGGCCGGGACGGACCTGATCCTTGCCGTTCCGCCCGGGACCGCGGTCTACGACGACGCCACCGGCGAGCTGATCGCCGATCTCGTGGCGAGCGGTCAGACGGCCATGGTCGCTCGGGGTGGCCGTGGCGGTCTCGGGAACACGCATTTCAAGACCTCGACCCATCAGGCGCCGAAGCACGCGCAGAAGGGCGAGCCGGGGGAGGAGCGCTGGGTCCGCCTGGAACTCCGCCTCATCGCCGACATCGGGCTGGTGGGCCTCCCGAACGCCGGCAAGTCAACCCTGCTCGCGGCGCTGACCGCGGCGCGTCCGAAAATCGCCGACTACCCGTTCACGACCCTCGAACCGAACCTCGGGGTCATGGACCTCGGGATGGAGGATCGTCGGTTGCCGACCATCGCGGATGTCCCCGGCCTCATCGAGGGAGCCAGCGAAGGCGCCGGCCTCGGCCATGCGTTTCTGCGCCATATCGAGCGGACGCGGGTACTCGTCCACCTGGTCGACGGGGCTGGACGCGATCCGGAATGGGATCATCAGGTGATTCGGGACGAACTTGCGGCCCATGATCCAGCGCTCCTCGAGAAGCCCTTGCTGATCGCGTTCAACAAGATGGACCTGCCGGCGGCTGTCGACGCCTGGCCCGCATTCCGCACGGCTCGACAGCGCGACGGCATCCGCACCGTGGCGATCGCGGCCGCAGCTGGGACCGGCCTTGACGAGCTCCAAGCCGTCCTGTCGACCCTCCTGCCGACGGCGGAGACGCTCGCCGAGCCCCCGGAGCCCACGGGTGTGGTGGTGCACCGGATCGAAACCCTCGAGGACGGCTTCGGGGTCGAACGGGAGGCCGACGGCGCATACCGTGTCCGGGGGCGCCGCGTCGAACGCCTGGCAGCCCAGACGAACTTCGACGTCGAGGAATCGACCGAGCGATTCCAGCGCGACCTGGCACGACTCGGCGTCGACGCCGAGTTGCGACGCGCGGGCGTGCAGCCGGGCGATGTCGTCCGCTTCGGGGAGATCGAGCTCGAGTGGAGCGGCGAGGCCTGGTCGGCCGAGCGGTGGGCATGAGGACCGGCGAGGCCACCGGTATTCCCAGGTCTCGCTCGGTCGGCGTCATGGGTGGCACCTTCGACCCGATCCACCTCGGCCATCTGGCCGTTGCCGAGGAGGCTCGCGAGGCGCTCGGTCTGGGCACGATCCTGTTCGTCCCGGCCGGCATCCCGCCGCACAAGCCCGCAGGAGCGATCGCGCCGATCGAGGATCGCGTGGCGATGGTGGAGCTGGCGATTGCCGGGAACCCCGCATTTACGCTCAGCCGGGTCGACGTCGATCGAGCCGGACCGTCGTACACGAGCGAGACGATGGGCCTCGTGCGCGCGGCCATGGCCGGCGACGACGAAGCCGGCGAGGATCGTGGCGATCCGTCGAGCAGCGGCTCGATCCGGCTGACGTTGATCATGTCGACCGAGACCCTCGACGGGCTTCCCGATTGGCACGATCCGCGTCAGCTCCTCGAGGAGTGCCGTATTGCCGTCGTCCCGCGGGAAGGGCACGCCTCGCCGTCGAGTGCCTGGCTCGCCGAGCACTTTTCTGGCCTCGAAGGGCAGTTCGACCTCCTCACCGGGCCGCGCCTCGGGATCTCCTCAACCGCCATTCGTCATCGTGTCGCGGCAGGGCGCTCCATTCGCTATCTCGCCCCCGAGGCGGTCGAGCGGTACATCGCCGATCATCACCTGTACGCTCGCGCCAACGGCGCCAGTTGACGCCCAACAAAGGATCGCCACCTCGTGACTGAACCAACGCCGAAACCGGCCCGCAAGCGCACCCGGGCCGCCGCCACAAAGGTCCCTCGACCCGGCTCCATCGCGGCCGGCTCCGCGGCGGCCGGCTCCGCGGCGGCGGCCACCGCGGAATCGCTCGAACCGGCAACTGCCGACGAGGCGCCCGCGACCACCGACGAGGCGTCGACTCCCTCGGGCCAGGCGGCGACCGCGACGCCGAGTCGCGCCCGCGCTGTGGCCAAGGCGCGCAAGGCGGCGGCGGACGCGGATCGATCGGCCCTCGACGTGGCTCGCCGGATCGTCGAGCTGGCCGAGGACAAGAAGGCCGCGGACATCGTGCTGCTGGACCTCGGCGGCCTGACGACCCTCGCCGACTATTTCGTCGTGTGCTCCGGCGGCTCCGAGCGCCAGCTGGACGCGATCGCCAACGGGATCATCGGCGGCATGCGCGACGAGAAGATCCGGCCCTTTGGCCGGGAAGGAACGCCGGCATCGCACTGGGTGCTCGTGGACTTCGGCATCGTGATCGTCCATATCTTCACGCCCCCCGAGCGCGAGTTCTACCAGCTCGAGAAGCACTGGTCCGAGGCGAAGACCGTCCTGCGCGTCCAGTAGCGCTTCCGGGAGCAGCCGCTCGCCGAGGGCAGGGCGCGCCGTGACTCCGCGCTTCGCCGCCGCTCGCACAGGGCGGGCCGCGCCGTAACTCCGCGCTTCGCCGTCGCGTTCGTACGGCACCCGCTCGTACCGGGGCACCCCGTACCAGCGGGTCATGTCGTGGCCGGAGGGCGGATCGCACCATCTGGCCATGACATCCATCCAGGAGCGCTGCCCGGCCTGCCGTCATCGCCTGATCACGACCAGGTTTGATACGGCATTCCGCATGCCCGATCAATCGGAGCGGTTGTGCTTCAGCATCCCGGGTGGTCTGTGCGAGGACTGCCACCAGCTGTACATCGATCCGGAGCTCATCGAGCTCCTTGATCTCGGTGCCGGCCGGTGCACCTTCGCGATCGAGAGCGATCTCGTCGTCCAGGAGCAGGCCTGGTCGGCATGACGGCCCCGTCGACCGATGTCTCGTCGGATGGCGCTCGTTCGCCGTCGCCCGCACATGATTCGAGGCGAGCAGACTGCCCGACTTCCCGTCTGGCTCCGCCATCAACTCCCCGAGCGCGTCAGCCGGGCGACCCAACCCGATCCACAATCCACAGGTCAAACGCCAACCTGACCTGCCCGTCGCCCGCGGTGGCCCCGCCGACGCCCTTCACCCGCGCATCCAGGTCGAGCAGCCCTTCGATCGCGGCAGCCAGCTCACCGACGGACCACGCCCGCGCCTGACGAGCGAGCGTTTCCGCGCGGAACGGCTGCAGGTGCATCGACCGAACGAGGGATCCGGGGGTCTCGCCGCCCGACACGCGATCGGCGATCTCGATCAACTCACGAAGTCGGCGGTGCAGCACCGCGAGCAGGACCGGCTCGGGCGTGCCGTCGAGGAGCGGCTCGAGGAGGTCGAGCGCGCGCGCCCGCTGGCGCAACCCGACCGCATCCACGAAGCCCCAGATCGTGCCCGGCACCACCTCCGGCACGAGCGCGCGGACATCGTCGACGGTCACCGGGGACACCGACCCGGGCATTTCGCCGGTTGATGCGTGCAGCAGGCTGAGCTTCTCGAGTTCCATGACCGCCAGCCGGCCCTGATTGCGGCGATCGACGTCGCCTTCGCGGACGAAGCCGCCCACGCGGGTGGCGAGCTCCCGGCCCGCGCCCTGCCCGAGCGGGATGCCCCGCTCACGAGCCCGCGCCTCGATCCAGGCGGCCAGCCCGCCCTCGCGAGGCGCCTCGAACCGACGGACCTCGCCACCGGCTGCACGGATGGCCTCGGCCAGGGTCCTGGCCGGCGGGTCCTTCTTGCCGGAGTCGGTTTCCTCGGCCACCACGAGCCCGTTGCCGTCGGCGATGAGCCCGATCGTCTCGATCAGGAACGCGCGGTCGGTTCCCTTGCGAACGAGCGGTCCGGCGTTGGACAGGATCGCGATTGTGCCGGCCCCGAACATCGTCCCGGTCGCGACACGGGTCCGAAGCTCGCCCAGAAAGCGCATCGGGTCGGTGTTGTCGGCTCGGACCCGCCACCGCTCGGGGACGCCCCCGGGGAAGCGTTGCGGGTCCCGTCGGAGGGTCTCGACGGCGGCGTCGACCCCGTAGGCATCGTCGCCCCAGAAGTAGGCGACCGCCACCGGGCTCACGAGGCTTCACCGGCGCGAAGGCCGTGCCCTGAAGCGGCGCCCGGATTCGCCAACGACCGCGGCAAGGATCGCGGCGGGAGGGCGCGGCGGCATCGGCAGGGGATCATGGACAGCATCGTACCGGAGGGCCGGCTCCGGGCCGGCCCCTGCACCCAGCGCGACCCCGGGCAGCGTTCTCGGTTGCGGCTCTGGCGCCGGCCCGAGGGCGACGACGGGACCGATCAGCGGCAGGGCACACAGGAATGCGTCCGAGGTCGGTTCGTTCGTGCTCGCCGGAGCCGCGTTCGGGCGTCCTGCCAAAGCCGAGTCGCCCGGGCGGAGGTCGGCGGCACGGGCGCCCGCTGATCGCACCCGAATCCGACCGATCCCGAGATCAACGGTCACCGTGCCGTCCTGGTCGGTCCGAAGCACCCGGGCGCCCGCGGCCCTGAGCCGGGCAATGGTTGCCGGTGCCGGGTGGCCGTACGGATTGCCGCGACCGGCGGAGATGACGGCGACCGACGGCTGAACGGCCGCCAGCAGGGCGTCGGTCGACGCCGTCCGCGAGCCGTGGTGGGCCACCTTCAGGAGGTCGACCGTCGGCAGGCCCTCCGCGATCAGGTGTGGGTCGATCTGCTCCTCGACATCGCCCGCGAGCAGGATGCGATGGCCATCGACCTCGCCGAGCAGGACGATCGAGACGTTGTTGATGCCGGTGCCGCCGTCGGGCGGACGTTCCGGGACCGTGCCCGGATCGGGCCATAGGACCCGGAATGAGAACTCGTCGATGCGCAGGCGATCACCTGTCGCGAGCGTGCCTCGACGGATCCCGAGCCGGATCAGTTCGCCGTTGAGTGCCTGGTACCCGGGCCCCGGGCCGAACATGCCCGGCTCGTACACCTGCCCGACCGCGTAGCGATCGATCAGCGTCGCGAGGCCCGCCGCGTGGTCCTCGTGCGGGTGGGACAGGATCACGATATCGATGCGTCGATCCCAGGGCGGCAGGTGCTCGTCGAGCGCGACCAGCAGTCGGCCCGGATCCGGCCCGCCATCGATGAGCAGGCGTCCGCCGCGTCCACCTTCGACGAGAATCGCGTCGCCCTGCCCGACGTCGAGCACCACGACCCGGGGAATCCCGTCGGGCCGGTGGATGACGGCAATCGCGAGTCCGGCCACTGCAGCCGCGAGGCAGGCTGAGGCCAGCCGCCCGCCGCGGGTGCGCCACCACGAAACCGAACCTTTCGCGGAACGCCGACTCGCGGACACCGTTGACCTCGGCATCGACGTCGCGCGGCGTCCGATCTCGGCCGGTCGCGCGCCCGATGAACGCGACCGCATGATCACGGTGACCACGACCATGCCCATCGCGGCCGCGACAGCAACCACGGCAGCCCATGGGTCAGCGAGCTGGACGCTCGCGAACGGCACAGCCGCGCCCGCCCGAACGAGGCCGATCATCAGCGAGAACAGCAACCAGGCTGGCAGGCCGATCAGCGCGGCCCCGATCGCCGGCATCCCGGCCATGGCCAGGAGGCCACCGCCCATCGCCATGACTCCGGCACCCATCGCCGGCGCGACGAGCGGCACGACGCCCAGGTTCACGACCGGCGACACCAGAGACAGCCGTCCGAACGTCAGGACGACGATCGGCAGCGTCGCCAGCTGGGCCGCGAGCGACACCCCGAGACTTTCGGCCAGCCACGCCCGGAGTCTTCCGGGCGCCGTGCCCGTCAATCGATCGGTGAACGGCGTCGCCCACGCGATGAGGCCGACGGTCGCGAGGGCCGAGAGCTGGAAGCCGACATCATCGAC
This sequence comes from Chloroflexota bacterium, assembly GCA_043743315.1. GTDB lineage: Bacteria > Chloroflexota > Limnocylindria > Limnocylindrales > CSP1-4 > UBA5189. The sequence goes on from JAYTWS010000202.1 coordinate 10,019, forward strand.
CAGGCTCGGGTCCAGCACCAGCAGTCCGGCGCCGGCCCACCCGATGGCTGCCGCCGCGCGACTCGGGCGCCCCAGCTCGCGCGCACCCATGACCACGCCGGCCATCGCCGCCGCGCGAACCACGGATGGCGAGGGGCCGACGAAGGTGACGTACGCGATGATCGCGAGGGCCGTCAACGCGACCCGACGGCGACGCGCCACCCTGCCTGCGACGGCAGCAAGCGTGGTCGCCACGATGGCGATGTTCCAGCCCGAGATCGCGACCACGTGGGTGGCGCCGACGGTGGTGAACGCCGCGGACAGGTCACGATCCACGCGATCTCGAAGGCCGATGAGGATCCCGCTCGCGAGGCCCGCCTCGGGTTCCGGGATCGCCCGTTGGATGGCGCGATCGGCGCCCCGCCGCAGTCCTTCGAGCGATCGGCTCAGGTCGCCGCTCGGCGCGACGACCGTCAGACCCGAAGCGCGGATCGTGGCCCCGACGCCGATTCGAGCCAGATACGCGCCATACGGATCGTCAGCCGGGGGCGCCCGGAGGGATCCGGCGAGCGTGACCCGATCCCCGGGTACCACGATCGGGAACCCCGGCAGGGTGCTCGCGACGCGCAGGCCGGCCGGGGCCTCGAACGCAACGACCGCCAGCTGCTGGCCGGCACGTGGTGCGCTGATCGTCAGGACCTCAGCCGTCCACGGGCCACGACCCGCCGGGAGTTCGGCGGCCATCGCGGGCGCCGCCGGTCCTGGGATCGCCACGGAACGTGCAGCGACGAGGAGGACGCCGATCGTCACGAAGGCCAACCAGCGCAGGACCGAGGCCGCCGGGCCGCGGGACCGCCGGCTGCCACTCAGGAATCGGATCGCCGCCACGGTGGCCGCCAGGCCACTCCCCGCACCGACCGCGACCACCAGGGTCCGGCCGATCAAGCCGTCGCGAACCAGGATGGCGCCGACGATCGCCCCGAGCGCCAGCCAGCCGCTGCCCGGCACGATCAGCGCACGGTCACGAGGTCTCGGAGGCCGTCGAACGTCTTCTGTCCCACGAGCTTGCGTTCGAGCAGGTCTTCGACCTTCGCAAACGGCGCCGATTCACGCGAGCAGACGATCTTGGCGGCCGTCACAGGCCCGATCCCCGGGAGCGAATCGAGCTCCGCCGAAGTCGCCTGATTGAGATCGATGAGGCCGCCGCCTGATCCGCCACCCCCCGCCGCAGGCCCGCCACCACCCGCCGCCGGCCCGCCAATGGGCGCCTGCCCGCCGCCCGTCGAAGGATCATCCCGGGACGGCACCAGGAGATGCTGCCCGTCGGTCAGGTGCGCCGCCAGGTTCAATTCGAAGGCAACCCGGCGCGCGTCGACGCGCGGCCCATAACCGCCCGCAATCGCGATGGCATCCGCGACCCGGGAATCGGGCGGCAGGCGGTAGACGCCAGGGTCCACGACGGCACCGGCGACGTCGATGATCAGGACGGCACTCGAAGTCGCGCCGGACGTCGGATCCGCCGAAGCTCCGTTGGATGCATCGATTTCGACTGCGGCCGTCGACGCCCCTCCGCCGGCCACGAGGACCGCGGCGATCACGAGCAGCGTCGTCGCGACGGCGATCGCGAGAACGACGCCGATTGGCGTCTTGCCCGCGTTCGACGCAGCGTTTGCGGATGCTTGGCTATCGGGCGTTCCGGCGTCGTCGTCCGGCGCCTCGAAGGCCCGCCATGGCGGCGTCGACTGATCCACGATGTTCCTCGCCCGGCGGGGTCAGCGGGCGGGAGTGAGTACGTCCCGACCGCCGGGGCACATCGTCGGACGGGACGTTCGTGAATCCTAGGAGCGACCGCTTACCTGCGGCTTATCCGGACCAAACGGCTGCCGTCAGGTGCTGGTTCGCCGACGAGCGATTCGGACGATCCACACGGCAGCGATCCATAGTGCCCACAACACGACGACGAAGGGGATTGTCCCCTCGGGCCGTTCGCTGGGCATATCGGCCAGTCCGATAGCCGAGACCATGAGCAGCGGCAGGAGGACCACCACCACGAGCGGCGTGAGAATCCACCTGACCAACCGGGCGAGCATCACTACCTGGTTCCTCCGCAACTCGATGGGCCGAGTGATCGTGAACCAAAGACGCTCCGCTCTCCCAACCGTTACGTAGGCTGAGCCCCTTGGCTGGAATCAATTCGCCGTTGGGCTGCGTGGGCCGCCAGCTCCCTTGGGTTCCGACCGCCTAGCGTGACGCGTCACCCTGGCGCGGAAGCTGCTCCCACTCCACCCAGCGGGTGCCGTCCCACCAGCGATGCCAGGTGGTGCCGTCCCTGCCGAGCGCGAACACGTCGAGCCGATCGGGACCCCAGGACGTTGCCACCGGCGCCTCCGAGGCATCGAGATCACCGCCGAGGGATTCCCAGTCGTGCCAGGCGGTCCCATCCCAGTAGCGGTTCCAGAGCTCGCCGTCCGGCATCACCCCGAAGACCTCCATTTCGCCGACCGCCCAGGCAGTAACGGCCGGCGCAGAGACCAGCGACCCACCGAGGGACTCCGCGGTCTGCCAGCGGTCCTCGACGAACGCCTCATGGATCAAGGCGCCGTCGAAATCCACCCAGAACCGGTCAATGCGGCCGGGGCCCCAGGAGACTGCAGCCGTGCCCTTGCGTCGCTGGTTGCTCATGACGGAACGGTAACGCGACGTCGCGGTTGCGTCGACTCGGGACCAGGCGTCGTCCTTGCGCTCACGCTGCCAGGTCGAACGTCGCTGGTTACGGTCGGCCACTGCCCTCGAGCGACGCTCGGAGCCGGGGCCTCGCGGACGGATTCAGTCGCTCTCCAGCGCCGGCCGAACCTCCGTTGCGAGGCGGGTCATGGATTCCTCGTCGTGGGGACTCGGGAAGCCCGCGATGAGATGGCGATAGCCGATCTCCGGATACGGCCCCAGCATCGCGATCACGTCCTCGGGCGTCCCGACCGGCTGGTCTTCCCAGACCCGGGCGCTGCCGTTCCCGGCGAACATCGCCTCGAAGACGCGACGCGCCTCGGCCCGCGAGTCGCGGATGATCACCGTCCCGACGCCCGTGGTCCGCTCGATCTCGGCCGGGTCCCGCCCGATGCGCTCGCAATGCTCGATGAGGATCGCGTCCTTGCGCTTGACCGCGGCCAGCCCGCCGCCGACGTTGTTCGCATCCGCATAGCGCGCGACCAACTTGAGCGTCACCTTCTCGCCACCGCCTCCGATGAGCAGTGGAAGGTGCGCCTGGATCGGCGGTGGATCATTCCGGACCGCGAGGGCCTTGTAGCGAGGTCCAGTCGCGGTCGGGCGCTCGCCGTGGAGCATGCCGCGGATGATCGGCAACGCCTCACCGAGCCACTGCAGGCGTTCGGGCGGACCCTCGCCGAACTCGAGTCCGTAGGCCGCGTGCTCGCGGTCGAACCAGGCCGCGCCGATGCCAAGGATGGCCCGGCCGTTGCTCACGTGGTCGAGGGTCGTCGCGATCTTTGCCGTCACCGCCGGTTCGCGGAACGTGTTCGCCCCGACCATCAGCCCGATCCGGATCCGCTCGGTGGCCATGGCCCAGCC
>JAYTWS010000203.1:0-12127 GCA_043743315.1 Chloroflexota bacterium
CGCGCGCCGCCGCGCCGCCCTCGCCCGCCGCGTCGGCCCGCCGCGCCGGCCCGCCAGACCGCCGCGACTACACTGCGAGGATGCCCATGGATCGACTGCCGTTCGCGGCTCCGCTCGAGCCGATGCTGGCCAAGGCATCGGCTGGATTGCCGGATGGTGAGGGCTGGTTGTTCGAGCCGAAGTGGGATGGATTTCGGGCAATCGTCTTTCGTGACGGCGACGAGCTGCTGATCCAGTCACGGGACCTGAAGCCCCTGGATCGCTATTTTCCGGAACTCGAAGCACCCCTCAAGGCCGCTTTGCCGGAGCGTTGCGTGATGGACGGGGAAGTCGTCATCTCGCGCGGCGGTTCGCTCGATTTCGAGGCGCTCCTGCTCAGGATTCACCCGGCGGCATCGCGCGTGAAGCTGCTCGCAGCTGAATCGCCAGCGTCGTTCGTGGCCTGGGATCTGCTCGCGCTCGGCGACGAGGACCTACGCCAGACACCACAGGGTGAGCGTCGCGTGAGGCTGGAAGCCGTGCTTTCTGCTGCCGCTCCACCGATTCACCTGACCCCGGCGACGCGCGACCGCGCGCTTGCGGCTGAGTGGTTCGACCACTTCGAGGGCGCCGGCCTCGATGGCGTCGTTGCTAAGAAGCTCGATGCGCCGTACCAACCGGGCAAGCGCGCGATGCTCAAAATCAAGCACCAACGCACCGCCGACTGCGTCGTAGCCGGGTTCAGGTGGCACAAGAACGGCCCCGGCACGCACATCGGCTCGCTGCTCCTCGGCCTGTTCGATGACGAAGGCACGCTCCATCACGTCGGCATCACGAGCTCATTCACCTGGGATCGGCGCGCGGGACTCGTCGATGAACTCGCATCGCTCCGGGACCGCGCCCTCGACGCCCACCCCTGGAAGGAATGGGCCGACTGGGCATCCGCCGGCGACGCCGATGCGTCAGGCCAGCGGCTGCCGGGCGCCACGTCTCGCTGGAACCGCGGAAAGGACCTCAGCTGGGAGCCGCTGAGGACCGAGCGCGTGGTGGAGGTGGCCTACGACCACCTCCAGGGAACGCGGTTTCGCCACGCGACGACGTTCAAGCGCTGGCGGCCGGACAAACCGCCGGCCGAGTGTCGCTACGACCAGCTGGAGGAAACGCCCGCGTTCGAGATCGCGAAGATCTTCAGCGGCTAGGCGCAGGCATCGCGCCGCTTGTCAAGGGAGTCGAGTGCCGACGCCATACCTTCCACACGCCGCCCGTTCTTCGCCAGACGTCGGTGATCACGAAGATGCCACTCCGGTCGACCCCTGACACGATGGCCTGCATGCGGGCGCGATGAAGCACGACGGCCGAGTCCCCGTCGATGTCGACGATCTGGTCCTCAATCTGATAGCTGGACACGACGTAGTCGGGCAGCGCGGCGAGCCAGTGCGCCCGCGCGATGACGGCCCGAACCGGCTGGACGAGCTCGAGGGCATAGTCGTCGTCGAGGCAGTCCCCGGCCGCGTGGACGTCACGGTCCTCGATCGCCCGTTGCCAGCGCGCCCATCGCTCGAGAAGATCCTGTTCTGCATCGACCATCAATGTCTTGCCTCGTTCATGCTTGTCGTGGCTTCCTTGGTGCTCGCTCGAACTGCCCGGCCCGGTCCGGAGACTCGTACTCGACCCACGGGTCATAGTCGGGATCGAGTGCCTCCTGAGGCGGCCGATCCCCTTCGGAGACGTGCGTGAGGTTGACCCGCACGCGATACCAGAGCGATGAGCGCCCGCGCATCCCGTCCACGAGGACGTCGGCCGGTTCCAGAGCGCCTGTGGCTGCCGGCCAGCGTAGCTTCCAGCGCTCGAGGCCCTCGAGCGCCTCGGCTTTCGATTTCGCCCTGGAGATCTCGATGACCGGGACCGACGATCGACGCCGCCCGGTTGGGGTGGGCTTCGTGGCCGGCCCAGCGGACCCGTCCCCGGACGCGCCCACGGCCTTCGCCGCGGCCCGCTTCTCGAGCTCGGCGCTGAACCGCTTCTCCATGGCTGCCCGTGCCTTTTCTCGATCGGCCTCCGCCTCCGGAGTGTCGTAGTCCGCGGTCGCCCTGCGCTGACGTGACGGCTGGACGCGCGGCGGTTCGCCTTCCTGCTTCCGATAATTCGGCGGCCAGGGAGCATCACCGAGGCCCTCCGCCTCGTCCCGTTCCGAGAGGTCCAGCAGCGCATCGAGCGATCCCACCGCGTCATCGATCCCGTCGCCCGGATCACCGATGGCCGCGTATCGAGCAGGGACGGTGTGGACCGTGAACGCCGCCGCATCGCAGGTCGGCAGTTCTTCCCACGTGAGCGGCGTCGAGACTCGCGCATCGGGCAGTGGCCGAACCGAGTACGCAGACGCAACGGTCCGATCCTTGGCGTTCTGGTTGTAGTCGAGGAAGACGCCGTGACGCTTCTCCTTCCACCACTTCGAGGTGGCAATTGTCGGCGCCCGCCGTTCGACGTCCCGGGCGAGCGCCAGGGCTGCCCGCCGGACCTCGGGGTATCCCCAGCGCCGTTCGATACGGACGTTGATGTGGATCCCTCGCGAGCCCGATGTCTTCGGCCAGCCAACAAGCCCGACCGCTTCGAGCGATTCCCTGGCGACCATCGCAACATCCCGGATCTGGGCCCACTCGACGCCCGGTACCGGATCGAGATCAACCCGAAGTTCATCCGGATGGTCGAGGTCATCGGCCCGAACCGGGTGCGGATTCAGGTCGAGGCAGCCCAGATTGACGATCCACGCGAGTCCCGCGGCGTCATCGAGGACGATCTCATCGGCCGTCCGGCCGGACGGAAACGACAGGGTGGCGGTGCGCAGCCATTCCGGCCGGTTGTCCGGGGCGCGCTTTTGGAAGAACGCCTCGCCCGCTGCGCCGTTCACGAACCGTTTGAGGGCCATCGGGCGATTGCGCACGCCGCGGAGTGCCCCGTCGGCCACGGCGAGGTAGTACTGAACCAGGTCCAGCTTGGTCACGCTGGCCGCCTCGAAGAACATCTTCTGCGGGTTCGTGATCGTGACCTCCCGGCCGTCGATCACGAGCACCTCGGGCTGCGCCTTCATGGGTGAGACGATACCCTCTCGACGGTCGGACGCCGACGCGGCTTCCGCGTTCGTTGTCGATTTCGATCCGTTGCGTTCGTCGCTTCGATGGGACGGCACGGCCCGTCCGCCTAACGGAGACGCCTGCATGCAATACCTGCTCCTGATCTACCAGGCGGAACGCGGTTCGCTGAGCGCCGCCGCCGACGAGGCCATGGCCAGCGAGCTCGCCGGCTATGGAGCGTTCACGGCAGAGGCGCGCCTGCGCCACCAGTTCATCGCCGGCGAGGCCCTCGAACCGACGACGACCGCGACCTCGGTTCGTGTTCGGGATGGCAACGTCGCCGTGACGGACGGTCCGTTCGCGGAGACGAAGGAAGCCCTCGGTGGGTTCTATCTGCTCGAGTGCGCCGATCTCGACGAGGCCATCGAGCTGGCCGCCAAAATCCCCGCGGCGAAGCGCGGAACGATCGAGGTTCGGCCGATCTGGCAGCTGCCCGCCGAGTACGGAATGGCGAGCGGGGGCGACCAGACCTGACCGGCGGAGCCACGGCCGAGGTCATCGCGAGCCTGTTCCGGGCCGAGTCGGGTCGGGTCGTCGCGGGCCTGATCCGGTCGATCGGCGATTTCGAGCTCGCCGAAGAAGCCGTCCAGGACGCGTTCGTCACGGCGCTCGAGCGGTGGCCGGCCGATGGACTTCCGCCAAACCCCGGGGCGTGGATCACGACGACGGCGCGCAACCGGGCCATCGATCGCCTTCGCCGAGCGCGAACGCTGGTCACGAAGACCGAGGCCCTCGGACGGGCCCAACTGATCCAGGAAGAGCTGGCGGCCACGGAGCCTGAGGAAGGAGAAGACGCGATGCCGATCAACGACGATCGCCTGCGACTCATCTTCACGTGCTGCCATCCGGCCCTGCCCCTCGAGGGTCGCGTTGCGCTCACGCTGCGCACACTCGGCGGCCTCCAGACCCCCGAGATCGCCCGCGCCTTCCTCATCCCGGAGTCGACGCTGGCCCAGCGCCTGGTTCGGGCCAAGCGGAAGATCCGGGATGCCGGGATCCCATATCGCGTTCCGCCGGATCATCTCCTGCCCGAGCGCCTCGACGGCGTCCTTCAGGTGATCTATCTCGTGTTCAACGAAGGGTATGGGGCGTCGTCGGGCGAATCACTGGTCCGTCGCGAGCTGAGTGCCGAGGCCATCCGCCTTGGGCGCGTCCTCGTCGCGCTGATGCCGGATGAACCCGAGGCGCTGGGACTTCTGGCGCTCATGCTGCTCCACGACGCACGCGCGGCCGCGCGTGTCGGTGCCGACGGCGAGCTCGTCCTCCTCGACGACCAGGATCGTTCCCGCTGGGACGTGGCCGGAATCCAGGAAGGAGCGGCACTCGTGGACCGAGCCCTGCGCATGCGGGCGCCGGGTCCGTATCAGCTCCAGGCGGCGATTGCGGCGCTGCACGACCAGGCGCCGACCCCCGATGCAACCGATTGGGCACAGATCGCCGCCCTGTACGCGGAGCTCGAGCGTCGGACACCCTCGCCCGTCGTTGCCCTGAACCGCGCGGTGGCCGTGGCCATGCACGAGGGTTTCGCAGTCGGCCTCGCACGGATCGACGCGATCGTAGCGATAGGCGTCCTGGACGACTACCCATACCTCCATGCGGCGCGCGCCGACCTGCTGCGTCGGCTGGGGCGGATCGAGGAAGCCCGCACCGCCTATGACCGGGCGCTCGGGCTCACCGCGAACGCTGCTGAGCGTCGGTTCCTGCGGCGGAGGCTGTCCGAGGTCGGCGCAGGATCCTGAGCCGGCGATCCGATCCGTGCAAGCTGCTGAGCCGGTGGTCCGATCCGTGCAGGCTGCTGAGCCGGTGGTCCGATCCGTGCAGGCTGCCGAGTGAGCGGTGCGACCCATGGGCAGTGATCGGGCGTTGAATCCGGCGAGCCGTCATGATTGCGCGGTGAACGACGTTCATCTGTCCTGTCGACGGACCTTCAATGCCTTCTGATCTGGCGGCGCCGTCGATCCTGACGGTGTTTGGTGCCGCGTGGTGTTCGGATTGCCATCGGACCCGTCGATTCCTCGATGCCGCGGGTGTGCCGTATCGGTACGTTGACCTGCAGTCCGATCCAGCCGCCCAGGCGATGCTCGATGCCGCCGGTTACCGGGCGATCCCGATCGTCCTGACGCCGGGGGGCCAGATCCTGATCGAACCAAGTGATCGAGCCCTCGCGACCGCCATCGACGCGGATGCGGCCTGAACCGAACGAACGTCGCGCCCGGCGCCGCCCCGGTGACGTACGGCGATGCTGACCGGGCGACATGAGCCGGCGCTACCGACTCGCTCACCGTTCGTTCAGCCCTGGCAACCAGAAGACCGGACGGTTACCCGTCCGGTCTTCCGATCCTGGAGGAGCTGAGCTTCAGCCGGCGGAAGCGTCCGCCGATCCGTCGGGCGAGGCATCCGGTGCCGCGCCGTTGTTCCAGGGCCCGTGGCCACTGTCCCACGGCCCGTGGCCACCGTGATCTTCGCGACCGGGGAATGACGCTGGGTCGAAGGCGTGGACCGCGGTCGCGGTGAGGGAGCCATCGGAGTTCAGCGTCCCGATCGCGCCGACGAGCATGCCGATTTTGACGTCGGTGAGCGCTTTGCCGGTCGTGCGGTCGACTTCGTACGTCGTGCTCGAGGTGACCTTGATCGTGGTCGCCGTCCCATCAAGCCGCGTCACCGTGATCGAGGAGTCCGAAACCGCCGTGACGGCGCCACGCGCGTGCGGAAGCACGATGGTCAGCTTGGTGATCGTGAACGAGCCGTCCGCCTGGCGTGCCTGCGCGAACCGGATTTCGTCGCCGACCTTGAGGTCGGACAGGGCGATCGTGGTGGGCCCCTTCGTGAGCGCGGTGTCACTCGCGATCGTGATGCTGCGGGTCCAGCCGTCGACGGTCTTGAGCGAGATGTTCGAGCCCGAGATCGCCGTGATCGTGATCCCGCCGAAGCCGTGGCCGCCAAAGCCGCCCATGTCGCCGTCGCCGGGCCCGCGGCCCTGGACATCGACGGCCGTCGACGTCGCGCCGTTGGCGGCTGCCAGGGTGCCGGCCGGGGTTGTCGTCGTTCCGAAGATGAGGATCGCCGCGCCGATGATGCCGGCTGCGAGCGCCCCGAGGATCCCGATCCTTGCAGCCGAGGACGGGCGAGCCGCGACCTCGGTGGTAGGGGTTGTCTGATCGTCCATCATGCCTGGGTCTCCTTCGTGGTCGTCCTGTTTGCTCGAATTGAGCGTCCGATGACCAGACCTTGACCCTCGTCGATGAGGGGATCATGAGAACGGAGCGATCGACCCGTTGATCCCGACCAGCCGCTGGGATGCCTGGTCCCGTCAAGACGCGCCCACACGGCGACCTCACGTCCGGTACCGTTGCCGGCCATGATGGTTGATCAGGAGCGCGTCGAGCTCGAGACGGCCCTGGCCGGACGAGGCCCGTACGAGCTCTTTGCCTGCGACCCGGACCTGGCCGACACGGCCGCGTTCTGTGCGGCGTACGGGTTCGCCCTCGAGGACAGTGCGAACACCATCATCGTCATCGGCAAGTCCAGCCCACCCGTCTTCGCAGCCTGCGTGGTCCTCGCGACGCACCGGCTCGACGTGAATCGAACGGTCCGCGACCACATGGGCGCGCGCAAGGCCTCGTTCGCGCCGGCCGAGGAGACGCGCTCCATCACCGGCCACGAGATCGGGGGCGTGACCGTGTTCGGCTTGCCGGACGACCTGCGCATCCTCGTGGATGCCGCCGTCATGCAGCGTCCCCGGATCGTGCTCGGTGGCGGCAGCCGATCCTGGAAGGTGATCGCCTCGCCCTCCATCCTCCTTGCGCTGCCGAATGTTGCGGTCATCGAGGGCCTGGCGAACCCGGCGCCGCCGCGCGACCCTACAGCCGACCGGATCTGACGAGCGGACGTTCGCGCGATTCAGCCTGCTGGCGGGTCGTGCCATCCGGTCGCGGGGTCGCATCGACGCCCGGACGCACGATCAGCACGGACGCCTCGGCATGCAGGAGGACGTTCCGGGCGACGCTCCCGAGGGGGAATTCGTCGGCACCGCGAAGACCTCGCGAGCCCGTGATGATGAGGTCGTCCTTGCGCTCCCGGGCGAGCTCGAGAATCTCATGAGCGGCATCGCCCGTTCGAACCTGCCACTCGGCAGGGATCCCGCTCTCGGAGAGCTGCCGCGCCATCTCCTTCGCATGGGCCTGATGCAGGTCCATCGCCTCCTGGCGCTGCATCTCGATGGGCTCGTTGCCGAGGGTGTAGAGGCTGACTGCGAGCTCGTAGGTTGGGGAGCTGACCGGTGCCACGCTCAGGGCCACGGTCGGCAGGCCGTCCAGGATGCCCCACATGCAGAGCAGATCCGAGGTCTCCTCGGCACTCCGGGATCCGTCGGTTGCCACGAGGACGCTGCCGACGGTGCTGCCGCGGACCACCAGCACGGACTGGTCCGCCTGGCGGGCAACCTCGGCCGAGGTCGATCCGAGCAGCATCGAACGGATCGGCCCGCGCCCGCGCGAGCCGAGCACGATGAGATCGGGCTCCGTCGCCGCGGCTCGTGCCAGGATCACGTTCGCGGCACGACCCTGGATCACATGCTGCTCGATCACGAGGTCGGTCCCGACGAATGACTCGGCAACCGCGGCAAGCTCGTCGATCGCCATGGTGCGCATCGAGTCCTCGACCGCGGTGATCCATTCGCCGACCATCGCGCCTTCGTACGCCCACGCCGACGGCATCTCGTAGGCCGCGACGAGATCGATCGTCGTACCAGGTGGCCACGGGAGCCGGCGAACCAGGTCACGGGCCGCCGTCGATGAGGCCGAGCCGTCAATGGCAAGGATCAGGCGCATCGGACACCTCCCCTTCATGTCCGTGCCGGGGCGCAGCACGGTCGAGTCGGCGGCCGATCGCTGTCGCAGATGAGGCCGCAGCGACCGGACACCTGAAGGTCCAGGGCCATCGTCGGGCCTCAGGCCGCGTCGGCGGACGGGCCAAAGTGCCCGAAAAGGGGCAAAGCGCGCGTGCCGGCGACAGCCGCGACCCCGCCCGATGGCGGGTGCGTCAGCCCGCGAGCTTCTTGTAGCGGATCCGGTGCGGCTGATCCGCCGCCGTACCGAGCTCGCGGTGGCGGAATGCTTCGTACTCGGTGAAGTTGCCCTCGAAGAAGCGCACCTGGCTGTCACCCTCGAAGGCGAGGACGTGGGTGGCGATGCGGTCCAGGAACCACCGGTCGTGGCTGATCACCACCGCGCAGCCCGGGAATGATTCCAGCCCCGATTCGAGGGCTCGGAGCGTGTCCACGTCGAGGTCGTTGGTCGGCTCGTCGAGGAGCAGCACGTTGCCGCCGGATCGGAGCAGCTTCGCCAGGTGGACGCGGTTCCGCTCGCCGCCGGACAGCCTGCCAACGAGCTTCTGCTGGTCCGTGCCCTTGAAGTTGAAGCTCGAGACGTAGGCGCGGGCCGGCAATTCCCGATTGCCGACCTTGATGAACTCATCGCCGCCCGAGATCTCCTCGTAGACGGTCTTGTCCGCACGCAGGTCGTCACGGCTCTGGTCCACGTAACTCAGCTGGACCGTGTCGCCGATCGTGATCGTGCCGCTGTCCGGCTTTTCCTGGCCGACGATCATCCGGAAGAGCGTGGTCTTGCCGGCGCCGTTGGGCCCGATGATCCCGACGATGCCGGCCTTCGGCAGCGAGAAGGACAGGTCATCGATGAGCAGCTTGTCGCCGAACCCCTTCCGCAGGTGCTTGACCTCGATGACCGAGTCGCCGAGTCGGGGACCGGGCGAGATGGCGATCTCCAGCTCGCGTTCCGGACCCTTGACGGCCTGCGAGTCGGCCAGCAACTGCTCGTAGGCTCCGAGCCGGGCCTTGCCCTTGGCCTGGCGCGCCCGAGGGGCCAGGCGGACCCACTCGAGCTCACGGGCGAGCGTCCGTTGGCGAGCATCGCTCGCGCGCTCCTCGCCGGCGAGCCGGACGAGTTTCTGCTCGAGCCAGCTCGAGTAGTTGCCCTCGAACGGGATGCCCCGGCCGCGGTCCAGCTCGAGGATCCATTGCGCGACGTTGTCGAGGAAGTACCGATCGTGGGTGATCGCGACGACGGTGCCCGCGTAATCCTTGAGGTATTGCTCGAGCCAGTAGACGGACTCGGCATCGAGGTGGTTGGTCGGTTCGTCGAGGAGCAACAGGTCGGGATGGCGGAGCAGGAGGCGGCAGAGCGCCACGCGACGCTTCTCGCCGCCGGAGATCATGGTCACGTCGGCTTCGTCGGGTGGGCAGCGGAGCGCATCCATCGCGATGTCGACGTTGCGCTCCAGGTGCCAGGCGTCGGCAGCGTGGATCCGGTCCTCGAGGGCCGCCTGTTCGGCGCCGATCGCCTCGTAGTCCGCGTCCGGCTCGGCCCAGCGGGCCATGACCGCGTTGTACTGGTCGATCAGGGACTGGACCTCGGCCACGCCGTCCATCACGTTGCCCTTGACGTCCTTGGTCGGATCGAGCTCCGGCTCCTGGCTGAGGTAGCCGACCGTGAAGCCCGGGGTCAGGCGCGCCTCACCGACGAAGTCGTCGTCCAGGCCGGCCATGATCCGGAGCAGGCTCGACTTGCCCGCCCCGTTGCTGCCGATGACGCCGATCTTGGCGCCCGGATAGAACGAGATCGAGATGTTCTCGAGGACGGTCCGATCGGGCGGGTAGTGTCGCGCGAGCTTGTAGGCGGTATAGATGAATTCGTGGGCCATGGGTCAAGGGTAGCGGCTGCCGGCCGTCGGTCCCGACGATGGTCCGATCCAACGGCGGCGAGGCGGCGCTGTCACACGACGGCAAGTCCGCGATGGGATCCCGACTACGGGTGTCATCTCGGTTGAGCAGGAACGAGAGCCGGGATCGTCGCGCCTGATGCCCAGGTTGTACGGATGACGGCCCGTCATGACTCCAGAGCCTGCTCGACGACACTGACGTCACGCCCCGGGCGTCTCCGTGGCCGTCTGGCCGCGCGACCTGAGGCGCAAAGGATCATTGCCAATGCCCACCGACGAGGTCGACCGAACGGTCGTCACCGAGGAAGCCTCCACCCCAGCCGCGATCCAGAATCCGGCCGTGACCCAGCAGACCGTGCGGACGGACAGCCGGCACACGACGGCGACGGGGCCCGCGGGATCCGAGTTCACACGCCGCATCGTGGTCCTCCTGTTCGGGCTGATCCAGCTCGTCATCGGACTGCGTTTCGTCCTACTCCTGCTCGATGCCCGTGAAGCCAACGGGATCGTTTCAGGCGTCCTCAGCATGAGCCAGCTCTTCGTCGCGCCGTTCGAGGGGATCCTCCGGACGGATGCTCTGCATGCCTCGGGCTCGACCTTCGACGTCACGGCCATCGTGGCCTTCGTCGGCTGGACGATCATCGAGCTCGTCGTCCTCTGGACCGTGGGGATCTTCCGCCGCGATCCCGCCTGAACACCAACTTGACCGCCCGCGCGGTCCCCAATCGGGCCGGGTCAGGCCCGAATACCACGCCGCTCCGCTGTGGACCGGTATAAGGAGGGAACAGCACACATGGGTTACATCGCATGGATCGTCGTCGGCGCCATCGCCGGCTTCCTCGCCAATCAGGTCATGGGCTCGCGTGAGGGCCTTCTGATGATGGTCGTCCTCGGCATCGTCGGCGGGATCGTCGGCGGGTTCATTGCCACGAACGTGTTCAAAATGGGCTCGGTCGACGGCATCAACATCGAGAGCATCGTCATCGCCACGCTCGGCGCGATCCTCGTGATCTTCGTGGCTCGGGCCATGGGCGGCTCGCGTGGTTTTCGCGGCGGCTCGCGCTGACGCGAGCCCTCATGTCGGGTATCCCCGACCCAATTGACGCCCGGAGCGGGCAGGGCGCCGTGTCCGCCGCGCGCCGAGCGTGCAGCTCGGCTCGTCCCCTGTGGTCGGCAGGCCGCGTGATTCGTCAGGCCCACGGCGGCATCCAGCACGGCATCGGCGACATCCAGGATTCCGTGCATAGGCAGCAAGGGAGACGCGGCAGCAAGGGAGACGCGGCAGCAAGGGAGGCGCCGGGCCACAGTGATGCGCGGAGCCGCCGCGCGCTCGAAAATGGGTGGCGCAACAAGGGATCTATGAGATACTCCGGGTGCCAATTCGGCGCCGGGAGTATTGGGCATGATCAGTGGCCGGTCGGACACGCAGGAACAACATGCGCACCGCGCCCTCGTGCTCCACGATCGCCAGTTCGTCGTCGACCTGATCCAGCTGACACTCAACCACGGCCTGTTCCAGGTTCGTTCTACGCGTGACCTCGCCGAGGCGCTCGCGATCATGGACGAGTGGCACCCGGATTTCGCGGTCATCAACATGGATCAAGACGACAGCGAGGCGCTGCTCGCCCGGCTCGGCGATTCGAACCGCCTGACGCGGCGCCTGACGCCCACCCTGGGGCTCACGCGACGCGGCGACCTCAAGACCAAGCTACGCGCGTTCGACCTCGGCGTCGATGACATCCTGACGATCCCGTTCTCGCCCGAGGAGCTGCTCGCTCGTTCGATCGTGATCACCCGGCGCGCGACCGGCGTCGACCGGCCGATCATCCCCACCATCACGCTGGGCGAGATCGAGATCGATATCCTCAGTCGCGAGGTGCGCGCCGGGACCTCGATCGTCCACCTGTCGGGGATCGAGCAGAGCCTGCTCCACCTGCTGGCGAGCCGCGCAGGACGGGTCGTGACCCGCGACGAGATCCTCGACGCGATCTGGGGCGTGGACTTCGTGGCCGAGAGCAACATCGTCGATCGCCACATCCGGAGCCTGCGGATCAAGCTCCAGGACGACTACCGCCACCCGCGCTTCATCGCCACGGTCCCGGGCCAGGGCTATCGCTTCATCCCGACCTTCACCAATGTCGGATGGGGCGCCGTGTCCGACACGAGCGACGTCCGGCGGAACTGAGCCCCGAAAGGCGCCGCCGCGTGGCAACGCCAGGATGCGCCGTATGACGCGTCGTCATGACGCGCGCGGCCCGACGCGTGACACTCGATCAGCGAAC
>JAYTWS010000204.1:0-10165 GCA_043743315.1 Chloroflexota bacterium
AACCAGGGCGGATCTGGGTCACCCGGATCGCATACGCACCCGCACCGATCTCGCCGAGATCCTTCTCGTAGACGCCCGGGGCCACCTGATCGAGATCGGTCTCGACCGGTGTCAGGTCCGGCCCGACGAGTACCGCGGATGTCGTGTAGAAGTCACGCGGCGAGCCGTCAGATTCCACGGATTGGATATGCAGGGTCGTCCGGCCGTCCTTCACCTCGAACGAGGCCTCGATGCCGCCGGTCTCCTCGCCCGGGAACGTCCAACCAACGAGCTGGCTGAAGAACTTCGAGAACCCGGGCCACGCCACCCAGTTGCGCGCCCAGCGGCCCGTCGAATCCGACGTCCAGGCGACACTTCGACCGAGGCCGTACTGCCATTGCGCCAGGAGCGGATCGTCCCGGGCCGTGACGAGAACGGTCTGGGCCGCTGACTTCACGGTCGTGCCGTTGTAGCCGAGCAGTTGCGGGAAACCGTCGTTCAGGCCTCGAATGATGGGCGATGAGCTGGTCTGGATCGGGAAGAAGGGCTCTTCCACGATCTGCTGCCCGGCGACCTGTTCGGTTTCCTTGAGGAAGATGTCCGGGATCGACGCCGGGTTGGCCGCCGCGTAGAACCGGCCCCCGCCCTGCTGCGCGAGCTGCTCGAGGAATGGGTTGGCGCCCCCTCCGGCTCCGACCGTCGAGAGCGTGATCCCGGCCGCCTTCATGCGCTTGATGATCTCGTCGTACTGGCCCGAACTCGACCAGCCGTCGGTCAGGAGGATGATGTGCCGGCGGGTCGCAGTCGCCTTTTCGAGCGATCCGACGGCCTGGTCGAGGCCGGCGAAGATGTTCGTCGTGCCGTTCGGGTTGATCCCGGCGAGCAGGCCCTGGAGGTCCGATGTCTGCCCGAGCGGTCGAGTCTTGACGACCCAGTGAGCGGAACCGTCGAACGCCACGACACCGAACTCATCGCGCGCGGTCAGCGCCGCCGCCGCACGGAGGATTGCTTCCTTGCCGATATCGACCTTCCGCACGCCCTGGAGCTGCCCGCCCCCGCCGTTACCGCCATTGAACGAGTTGCAGTGACAGGCGTCCATCGAGCCCGACTTGTCGATGACGACGACGAGGGCCACGTCCGGCTGCTGCTGACGGTTCCGGACACCCATGTCGACCGGCAGGGTCTCCTCCAGCGGGGTCTTCGTGTAGCCGCCCGCGCCGAAGCTGTTCGGCCCGCCGACCATCACGAGCCCACGGCCGAGGTCGCGGACGTAGACCTGGAGCGCGGCGAGCTGGCGATCGCTCATCCGGATCCGCGGAACATCCACCAGGACCACGCTGTCGTAGCTCGCGAGCGACGCGAAGTCTGTCGGCAGGGCCTCCGGCACGATTGAATCGACGTTCTGCTTCTCGGTCTTGAGCGCCGCCACCAGCTCCGAGGCAACGTCGGCGTTCCCGGCGAGGACGAGGATCCGCGGTTCGCCCTTGATGATCGTGTTCGCATCGGCCCGGTTGTTCTGACTGAACGTGTCCCGCGCCGCCTCGACGACCATCCGGAAGGTATGGAACCCCGGCTCGGCCGGCTTGACCTCGAAGACCATGCGGTTCGCACCGGCGGTGAGGTCTGCCCCCTGCGTGGCGACGAGCTGGCCATCGGCATACAGCCGGACGACCGCCGGCTGGGCCACGCTCGAGACGATCGAGCCGACGACTTCGATGGTCTCGCCGAGCCGGGCGGTCGACGGCGCCTGGACCCGCTCGATGAGGACCTCTTCACGATCCTCGAGGCCCACCACCCGCGTCTCCACCTGGATGCCGCGCGTCGCCGCAAGGGCCGCCTCCTGCTGACCGCGCCCGGTGGTGTCGTTGCCATCGGAGATCAGGACGATCCGCTTCTGCATCTCGTCCGGGAACAGGGCCGAGGCCAGTCGCAACGCCCCGCCGATGTCGGTCGCGGCGGTCACGGGCGTCGATCGGATCCGTTCGATGAGGCGAAGCTCCTCGGGCAGGCGCTCGACGAGGGCGTCCTTGCCGAAGGCGACGACGCCGGCCGCATCGCCCTCGGGCATCACGGCCAGGCTCTCCCGCAGGAACGCGAGCGCCGATTCCCGGCCCGGGGTGCCGACCGAATCGGACAGGTCAACCACGAACACCGTGGCCAATCGATCAACCGGCAGGATCAGCTGAAAGCCACCGAGGGCGAAAACGAGAGCTGCCACGAGGAGCGACCGGACGAAGAGCGCCGCTCGCCGCCGGCTCGTCCCAATACGTCGTCGCGCCGCCAGGTGCGGGACGACCGTGATGAGGAGCGTCGGGATCAACAGGAGCAGCCAGACCGGCATTTCGAACCTGACGCCCATCAGCCGGCCCCTCGTCCGATGCGCGGCTCACCCGGTCCGCCGTCTCCATCGCCCAAGGCCGAACCACCAAGGCGTCGTTTGAAGCCCCGCCACAACCTGGTGGCCGAATCTCGCTGGTAGACCAGCCACTCGACCATCAGCACGAGCAGCACGAGCAGGACGATCGGGACCCACAGCTCGTCGCGGGCGGCCGGCCGATCCGTGGCGCCGCCCGAAGCTCCGGAGGGCCCCGGCGTTGCTGTCGGGGAACCGGCGGGCGTCGCCGTGGGTGCCCCGGATCCACTGGCACCGGGGCTCGACACGACCCCTCCGCCAAGCGCCGCGATCGCGGCCGCGGAACCCGGGGCGATGTTCGATTCGGCCGGGTCGAAGAGATCCACGGCGAACCGGAGGGGGGCATTCGGGTCGGACAGGGGAGCGCTGGGCACGGGGGTCGGCGAGGCCCCGGCCGACGGCCGACCGGTCCCCGAAGGAGCTGGTGACGACGCGTTCGTGGCACTGGGCTCGGGCGAGGCGGTTGCGGCCGGGCGGATCACGACGGCGGTGTACACGCCGAGCTGGTCAGTCTGGCTGAACGTGACACTGCCGCCCCCGAGGGTTCCGGGCACCAGCTCGATCGTCGATCCATCGGGCTTGGTCACGCTGAGGCCGGTGGCACCGGCCGGGACCGGCAGGGACACCGGACTCCCTGGTTCCACGGCCTGCGTCGGGGCGGAGGACCCGCCCATCAGTTCGCCGGCCAGGTTGGAGATGAGGATCGGGAACGCGACCTGGAGCGGCAGGTCCGACTGGCGCGGCTCGAAGGCCAGGACCGCGGCTGAACGACCTCCGAGGGTGCCCGCAAACAGCAGCGGCGCGCCCGCGGGGCCCGGGATGATCGTCCGCGCCCAGGCGGGCAGGGCCATCTTGACCGCCGTCCCGATGTGGGTAGTCGAGAGGTCCACGTAGCGGAGGATCGGCTCGGCCGGGTCCAACGATCCGATTCCCGGGTCCTTCATCGACCCGATGACTTCTCCCAGCTGCGACGAGAGGCGCGGCGCGATCGCCAGGACCGACGTTGGCGGCAGGATGTCGGGCAGCGTGCCTTCGAAGATGATCAGGTCGAACAGCTCCGGGTGCGTGTCGAGCCCATAGGCGGCGGCCTTGATGCCATACAGCTCGGTATTGGGCAGATAGGTCAGCGCCGTCTCGAGATACGGATCGCCGTCGGAGACGAGCAGGATCCGGCGCAACCGCTCCGGCGGAACGACTGCCCACGCCTGGTCATCGAGCGCCAGCGCATCGGCGGCCGCGCCGGTGCGATCCAGGCGCACCTCGATGACCCGTACGCCGACCGGGATGTCGTCGATCGTCGCCTCGGCCCGGGTCTGGGCATCGAGGACGAGGTCGCGGGCCTCGAGCAGCACACCGTCACCGAACACCTGGAGGCGCCGCTGCGCGGATTGCAGGTCGAGGTTCGCGACGCTGACGAACAGGGATCGGCTCACGCCGGACGATCCTTGCCGGACCGCAAGCGCGACGATCGCCTGGTTGCGTCGCTCGCGGCCCACCTGGAGCACCTTGATGGTGTGCTCGACGTGCGAGGTCGGTGGCAGGGCCAGCGCAGCATCGGTGGCCACTACGATCTCCGCATCGCCCGAGCGGGCCGCCAGCGCGTCGGCCAGGACCAGGGCATCGCCCAGGTCGCCGGTCCCCGGGCTCACGGTCAGTGCCGCGAGCGCGGCCCGGACGCGACCGAGGTCGCCGGTCTCGTTCACGACGACGCGGGCGGTGCGGCCGGCTGCGATGACGCTGACCTTGCCGCCGGTCGGCAGCTCGCGCAGGGCTTCGAGCGCCATCTCCGTCGCGGCGGAGAGGCGGTTCGGGGTCACGTCCGTCGCCGCCATGCTGGCCGACGTGTCGATGACCAGGACGATGTCCCGGGCGAGGCCTGCCGGTCGCTCCAGGAAGGGCCGCGCCGCGAGCGCGGCGAGGAGCAGCACCAGGAGCAACTGGAGGAGCAGCAACGGGCTCCGACGCAGCCGCTGCCACGGGGCATTGGCCTCGACATCGGCCACCAGCCGCTGCCAGAGGAGAGTGGAGGAGACCAGCGACTCGTCCCGGCGGAGCTTGAGCAGGTACATCGCCACGACCACCGGCAGGAACAGCAGCCCGAGCAGCGCGAGTGGCGTGGCAAACGGCATCGTCAGCCCACCACCTGGCGTCGCCGCAGCTCGGCGAACATCAGGTCGCTCAGCGGGACCTCGGTCGAGAGCGGCACGTACGTCGCGCGGCGGCGCGCCGACAGATCCGCGAAGCCCTGGCGCCACGCATCGAGGCGCTGCCGGTAGCCGTCGAGCGTGGCGAGGTCGACCGTTACATCGAGGCCCTCGCCCGTTTCGACGTCGACGAGGCGCAGGTCGCCTTCGATGGCCGGGTCGAGTTCCTGCGGCGAGAGCAGGTGCAGGATGATCAGCTCCGAGCCGGTCGCCGCGAGTTCGCGAATCACCCGATCCGCGTTGGCGTCCAGGAGATCGGACAGCAGCACGATGACGCCTCGACCGGACAGTTGCGCGCCCGCGTGCCGCGCGGCCGCCTGGAGGTCCGTGGGTCCGTCGGTGATCGAAACACTCGAGAGGGCGGATAGCAGCCGGAAGACCCGGCCCGATCCACGGAGTGCCACCTGGCGGCGCGCGACCCGCCCGCCGAGCGTCGTGACCGCGACCCGGTCCTCGGACGCCAGCCCGATGTAGCCGAGAGCGGCCGCGGCGCGCTGGGCGAACAGGAGCTTGCCGGGCCTTCCCGCCGCCATCGAGGCCGAGGTGTCGATGAGGAAGGAGATGGTCACGTCCTCCTCCTCGACGTACAGCTTGATGAACAGCTTCTCGAGGCGGGCCAGCACGTTCCAGTCGAGCTGGCGGAGGTCATCCCCGAGCGAGTAGTCCCGGAAGTCGGCGAATTCCACGGACTGGCCGCGCTTGATGGATCGCCGGCCGCCCTTGAGTCCGCCCCGAACCGGGGCCCGCATCATCACCTGGAGGCGCTCCAGCTGGCGCAGGAACGATTCATCGAACACCGTCGGATCGATATCGGACGGCAGGAGCGCGGGACGCACCCGGCCGCGCTGACCTGGAGGCGACTCCACCCGCCTCGATGGGTCAGGCCGCGGGGCGGCGCCGGCGTCAGGCGGCAGCGGGAGCCCGGTCGATTCGTCCATGGTCTCGATTCGAGATGCGCCGCTCGGCGGCGCTATTCGACGGACGGGGCGGGCACCGCGTCGAGGATGGCGTTGACCACCGCCTCGGTCGTGATCCCCTCGGCTTCGCCCTCGAAGTTGAGGATCACCCGATGACGGAGAGCCGGCAGCGTGACCGCCCGGATGTCGTCGATGGCAACGTTGAAGCGTCCGTCGAGCAGGGCATAGATCTTGCCCGCGGTGACGAGGGCCTGGGCGCCGCGGGGCGAGCCGCCATAGCGGACGTATTCGCGCACGATCTGCGGGGCGCGCGGCTGATTCGGGTGCGTGGCGGCGAGCAGGCTCACGGCGTAGGCGGTCACATGCGGCGCGATCGGTACGCCGCGTGCCAGGCGCTGCATCTCCACGATCTCGGCGGCGGTACAGACTTTGCTGGCCGTCGGTGCATCGACTCCGGTCGTCCGATCGATGATCGTGATCAGGTCCTCTTCGGTCGGGAACGGAACGTGGACCTTGAACAGGAACCGATCGAGCTGGGCTTCGGGGAGTGGGTACGTACCCTCCATCTCGAGTGGGTTCTGGGTTGCGAGCACGAAGAAGGGTGGATCCAGCGGATAGCGCTGGCGGGCCACCGTGACCTGGTGCTCCTGCATGGCCTCGAGGAGCGACGATTGGGTCTTCGGCGTCGCCCGGTTGATCTCGTCCGCCAGCACGAGGTTGGCGAAGATCGGCCCGGGCTGGAATCGGAAGATCCGCCGACCTTCTTCCTCGATGAGGATGTTCGTGCCCGTGATGTCCGCCGGCATGAGATCGGGCGTGAACTGAATGCGACTGAACGCACAGTCGATGACGTCGGCGATGGTCCGCACGAGCATCGTCTTGCCGAGGCCGGGAACGCCCTCGAGCAGCACGTGGCTGTTGGCCAGCAGCGCGGTCATGGTCTGGCGGACGAGTTCGCGTTGCCCAACGATGACCCGACCGACCTCGCGCTCGATGGCGTTCGCGCGTTCGGCGAATCCCTCGGGCGCGAGCCTGGACGTGGTGCCCGGGTCGATCGTCGTGTCCATGCGTACCTCCGGGGCGGGGCGGTCGGGTGCCGCGCCCCTGCTACTGGCGGGGTTCGAGTGAGCTGAAGTAGTCGCGGACGTAGTCCTTGACCGAAAGCGGGACGTAGCCGCGATCGAGTGAGGTCAGCGCGTACTGGTAGAACTGCGCGTAGACCTGCGAATAGGGGACGTACGAGCCGGGATCCGTGCCCGGTCCCTGCTGGTTGCCCTGGGTCGTCTGCCCCGAGCCGCCTGCGCCGGAGATGTACGAGGGATCGCCCGGCCGTCCCAGGCGCCCGAACGGCGCGAAGATGCTGCTCAGGTCATTGCCGAGGGTGGATGGTCGGTTTGGATTCACGGGTCCGCCAGGAGTGCCGTTCCCGCCGGTGCCGGAGCCCAGGTAGTTGGCGTTCGAGCCGCCACCGCCGATCGACCCACTGCCCTGACCCTGGCCCTGACCTTGGCCCTGACCTTGGCCTTGGCCCTGACCTTGGCCTTGACCCTGACCCTGACCCTGACCCTGGCCCTGGCCCTGACCCTGACCTTGACCCTGGCCACCGGGCTGACCGCTGCTGCCTGGCTGACCACCGTTGCCAGGTTGGCCGCTGCTACCCGGCTGACCGTTCTGACCGCCCTGGCCGGTTTGGCCGTTGTTGGAACCTGACTGGCCGGACTGACCCGCATTGGCCAGGTCGCGCCGGCTGTCCTGGAGCTGGTTCGCGGCGCCGGCGAGGTCGCGGTTCTGGGCGATCCCGTTCTGGGCATCACCGAGCGTTTCCGACAGTCGGTCAAGGGCGGACTTGGCCCCGGCCGTGTCACCCTGGGCGAGGCTCTGGGCCGCATCGCGCAGTGCCTGCGCGGAGGCACCGCCGGCCTGGCTGGCCGTCCCCTGGAGTTCCGAGAGCTGTCGGGCCAGGTCCTGCTTCTGGGCATCGGTCATGGTGTCGAGCTTCTTGCCAAGGTCCTTGAGGTCGTCGGACGCCTTCTTCGGATCCCCCTCGGGATTGGTCTTCTGATTGCCGGTCGCGGTCTGTGACAGGCCGCGGCTCAGGGACGCGAGAGCCGCAGCACGTTGCTCGTTCGCGGGGTCGAGCTGGGATCGAAGCGTGGCCTCGACCGCACCGAGCTTCGCGAGGTTGGCCGTCAGGTCACTGGGATGATCGCGGAGCTGCCTGGCAAGGTCGCGCAGCTCCTTCGCCAGTTGCGCTCGCGGATCAGTCGGGGTGAGGCCCTTGCTCGCGAGCTGGTCGGCGAGCCGATCGAGCTTCTCGGCCTGGGCCGTCGCCTGCTCGCGCACAGCACGGTTCTGGGCGATGACCGCGGTCTGGGGGTTCGGCAGGATGAGCGCGGGCACGAGGGCCAGCGAGAGTGCCAGGACGGCGACGGCCGGCCGGTTCGACATCCGTGGCTTGAACAGGTTCGCCGGGACCAGCCGCAGGTTCGCCAGGGCGTCGCGGCGCTGGCGGCGCACGAAGCGCCGCCGTTCAGCGAGATCGCCGAGGTCGGAATCCCCATTGGCGAGATCGGCCTCGTCCTCCGCCGTCGCCGGGCCGGCGGCCTCGGGAACCGTGCCGCCCAACGCGAGGGTCGTCGTGAGTCGGTCGCCGAGTCGGGCCTCGCGGTCAACGGCCAGGGCCGTCTCGCCGAGGCTCGGTCGCGCGCGAGCCGCCACGATCGCCAGCACCACGAGCGTGAGGATCGGCACCGTCGCCGCAACGGCGGCGATGCCTTCAATCGGCCAGAACCTCCCGGCCAGGAAGACCAGCAGCTCAAGGCCGATGGTCGCCGCCAGGACGATCCATGCACGGCGGACGATGCGTCGGATCCACAGCCGTCGCCGATGGGGCCGAAGCTCGACGCGAACGCGCTCGAGGTCGGGATCCAGCGGACCCTCAATCACCCTGCGGGGATCCTCCGGTACCTCGAAGGCCGGCGCGACGGATCGGGTCCAGCGCCACGACGGACGGGACAGCTTCGGTCGGGCGAGTGGCAGTCGGAACATCAGGCGGACCTCCTCGGCCGGAGGCGACGCAGGAGGCCCGGCAGACTGGGGCGCCAGCGACGCGTTGGGGTGACGAGCTGGACCGAGGCAGCGGTGAGCCCAAAGGCGATGAGGAGCAAGGTGAGGGCCGACCGCGGCCAGAACCGATCGCGGAGCGATTCGGGACCCGAGAGGACGTCATTCACGATGACATCGTTGCCGACCACCGGAGCCGGGGCAGGGACGCCGCCGACATCGACCGCGACGCCCTTGCACGTGGTGCTCGTTCCGTCGGAGAAGCACTCCTGGGCGCCGCCACCGAACCCGCCGGGCGCGATCCCCACGCCCCCTTGCACCGGCTGGGCGAAGACCTGGTTCGTGCCGGTTACCTCCGCGATGATCGAGCACCAGCTACCCGATCCGCCCTCGGCGCCGCAGGCCACGTCGGCCTGCCCGACCCAGGGATTCAGGTATAGGAGTGCTTCGGGAGGGCGCCGCTGGGCGAGCGTGTTGGCGTCGAGGTTGTTGGCCTGGCCCACCCGCAGGAAGATCCAGATGAAGGTCAGGCCGACCGTGGCGACGATTACCGAGACGAAGGTCAGTCCGGTGGCGGCCCCACTGCGTCGAATGAGCGCCGAGAAGAACATCCCGAGCGCCCCGAATGCGATCGCCGTGACAAACAGCAGGATGTAGCCACGCAGCAGATCATCGGGCGCGACGCCCCCGTAGACGAAGACGAGGGCCGAGACCGGCACCGAGGCCAGGATCAGGACGAAGACCCAGGTCAGGGCCGAGAGGAGCTTTCCGACAACGATCGCCACCGATGAGATCGGGGTCACGGCGAGCAGGTCCAGGGTCTGGCGCTCGCGTTCGCCGCTGATCGTGCCGGCCGTTGACGCGGGAGCGAGCACGGAGATCATCAGCGTCTGCAGGAACATCAGGGCCACGAAGATGCCGCGCCCGATCGACGCGGACTGATACTGGGGGCTGAAGCCGAAGTTCTGGCGGACGCTCTCCTCGATGATCCGGCCGACCATCCAGGCGAAGCCCGCCACGATCAACGTGTAGATCGTCACCGAGATGAACGCCCGGCGTCCACGCATCCGACCGCGCAATTCCTTGACCATGATCGCGGTGATACCCGGCATCGAGAAGCGGGGACGGCGCGCGAGGGCTGCGATCATGCGACGGCCTCCTGCGCGGGCGTCTCATCCCGGCCCGTGACCTGGAGGAAGAGCTCCTCGAGGTCGCTCGCGGCGCGCGAAAAGCTGGCAATGCTCAGGCCCGATCCGATCGCGTCGCGCAGGAGTGCCGCGGTCTGGATCTCGTCGCCACGGAACCCGAGCTCGACCTGCCCGTCCGCCAGAATGGCCGCCGAGGCCACCTCTGCCTGTCCCGAGAACCACGCTCGCGCCGCCTCGAGTGCTTCGCCCTCCGCGATCACCCGGGCGCGGAGGACGGCGCCCACCCGCAATCGCTTTTCGATGTCCGCGATCCGCCCGGACGCCAGGACCCGGCCCCGATCGACGATGGCGACGCTCGTGCACAGCTCCTCGAGCTCGGGCAGGATGTGGCTGCTGATCAGGATCGTCTTGCCGAGCGCCCGCAACTCGCGGAGCAGCTCG
>JAYTWS010000205.1:0-1644 GCA_043743315.1 Chloroflexota bacterium
TGCGAGGCAATCGGGTTCTGCGACCTCCGGCGGCTCGGGATCGAGTACGGCACCACGCTCCAGACGCTCGAGCCGCAGCACGACCAGGGTGCCGGCTACCGAAGCGTGACCGAGAACCGGTTCACGG
This sequence comes from Chloroflexota bacterium, assembly GCA_043743315.1. Taxonomy (GTDB): domain Bacteria; phylum Chloroflexota; class Limnocylindria; order Limnocylindrales; family CSP1-4; genus UBA5189. The sequence goes on from JAYTWS010000205.1 coordinate 128, forward strand.
GCATCAACCACGACTACATCCGGGACGACAGCCACGCGTTCATCCTCCGCGAGCCGTCCCGCTGCATTGACTGCGGGCGGTGCGCCAATGTGTGCGCGGAGGTCGTCGGGGCCGCCTGCTACGACTTCATGCGGATCGGCTTCGACACCCTCGTCACGACACCCCTCGACATGAGCCTCAACGACACCCCGTGCGTGTCCTGCGGCCGCTGCGCGGAAACGTGCCCGACCGGCGCGCTCATGCCCAAGCCCCGCGTCCTCCAGAAGTACGAGGTCGATGAGAGCCGCTGCATCCTGTGCGGGATCTGCGTCGATGCCTGCCCGTACGACGCCCTGCGCGACGGTGGCGAGTTCGAGCTCGCCCACACCAGCCGCGAGGAGCCGATGATCGACCTGATGGCGCTCGCCTCGATCGATCGCGAGACCGAGGTCACCTACATCCGTCGCGAGCGGGACTGGCTCCAGCGAGCCGTCGAAGAGGGCCGGTTTGTCGATCGCGCCAAGCTCCTCCCGATGCTGCCGGCTTCCGTGACCGCGACCACCGGCAATGGCAATGGCTCCGCGCTCGTGGCCGGTGGGCATGGCCACGACCACGGTGGCGCGGGCGGCACGCACGCGCACAACAAGTAGCCGACCGATGCGAGGCTGGCTGTACGTGCTGGGCGGAGCGGTTGCCGGTGCCGTGGTCACCACGCCGGCCCTGCTCATCTTCGTGTTCGGCGGCGGGTCGGTCGACGACGCGCTCTTCGCGGCTCTCGCGACGCTGATGCTCGTCTCCGCGCTCCTCGTCGTCACGATGAAGGACATCATTCGCTGCGGCCTTGCGATGATCGTCGCCTTCCTCGCCCTGGCTGGGATCTACGTGGTGGTTGGCGCTCCGCTGATCGCGGCGGCCCAGGTCATCGTCTACATCGGCGCCATCAGCGTCCTGATCCTGTTCGCGATCATGCTCACGCAGTCGAAGGCAGCCCCCGCGAAGCTCGTCTTCCAGACCCAGGCGGCGCCGGCGGCCGTGGCCGCCATCATTCTCGTGGTCCTCATCGCGCTCGGCGTTGGCGCCACGGACTGGGGCGAGGCATCGACCCGGGTGCGGCTGGCGACCGACACCCTGGCTCGAGTCCTGTTCCGGGACTACGTCCTGCCGTTCGAGGTTGTCAGCGTGCTGCTGCTGGCTGCCGTGGTCGGCGGCATCTTCATCGCCAAGCGTGAAGACGAGGACCCCGCCTGATGGGCCTCGCGAATTCCCTCGATGCGTACCTGGTCCTGTCCGGCGCGCTGTTTGCCATCGGGACGTTCGGGTTCCTCGCCCGTCGTAACGCGATCAGCATGCTCATGTCGATCGAGCTGATGCTGAACGGGGTCAACCTGGCGATCGTCGCCTTCGGCTCGTTTATCCCGAACCTCAAGGCCGACGGTTCGATCATCGCCCTGATGGTCATCGCGGTCGCCGCGGCCGAGGCGACCGTGGGCCTCGCGATCATCATCGCCATCTACCGGAACCGGAAGACGCCGCTGGTC